>JAKQJD010000239.1 GCA_029561355.1 Bacteroidota bacterium
AAAGAAAATAGGGTAACAGCGGCAACTGTTACCCCTTGTTTCCCTTACCCCAAAAACCCCCGGTTTCAAACCCTGAAATGGCCGGGTTACAGCCTCAGAGTAAGGGTCACTTTAAACTATTGCAAAATTATGAAAAATTGCAAATCATTTCCACATCGCGTTCCGATGCTCCGTTACGGCAAGTTGCTGTTATTGGCCGGATTGTTTTTCTTCAGTTCCTGCCGGAAAGACAATGACCTGCTGGTTTCGGAAGGCTATCCCGCCAATCCGGTTTCCAACCTGAGCAGCGAGCGCTCGTCCGGGCTGGAAGGTCAGGTGGTCGACTACACCCAGTGGATACTCAACAACCTTGTTCCGGTAGTGAAAGATCAGGCCGTGTACGATGAAATCCTGGCGGGCAACTATTCGAGCAGCAAAGTGCAGACGAAGATGGTCGCCCTGGGGTTTATCAACTTCTCGGATTTTTCAGGAAAATTACTTGCGAAAGGCAGTGCGGTGAATGCCGCACTCCATTCGGGGGCTTTGACAAAAGAAACCATGTTGGAAATTTTGACGAAGCACCTGTCTGAAATCGATTTAAATGTACTGGCAAGTCATGGAGGCAGTTCTACGGGTACTCCCTGCTATGATCAACTGATAACCAATCTGGCCATTGTGGGTGCTGAAATTGCACTTGCTGCCGCTGGCGGCCCCTGGGCAGCCATTGGCGTTGGATTGGTTGGAACAGCTGCCGCCTACATCAGTTTCAAAAATTGCCTCGACGAGAACTACCCGCAGGGATAAAGGCAAACGACAAGCACTATAAACCTGAACAAACATCTATCGTGCCGGGCCTGAATCATTATTGCCGGTTGTATTCGCCTGAACGAAACTGTTATTGGTATTTTGAATTTTCATCATTCATTAAAATACGTACATCATGAAAAACCTTTTGTTTTTAGCTCTTTTCATCTTCCTGGGGCTTGTTGCGTGCAAGCAGGATCAATCTGCGTCTATTGATTTGAACATGCTTCAGAAAAACATGGACGCCGACCAGGAGGTTGCCAAACTTCGCACCCTCCTTAATGGCCAAACCCGCCTGCTCGCCTCCATTACACCTGCTGAAATGGATGACATTCATGCAAAATTCCGTAGTTGCAATTTAAACAGCTCTAAGGCTCCTATTGCCGAACTGGAAACCTGCCTGGCAGGAATGCCATCGGCCACTAATTATACTGAAAGCCTGAAACTGGAACGCCAGTACACCGAACAGTATAAAGTCGTAGAACGCCGTTTTCCTGATTTCGCTCAACTCAGCAGCAAAAAACAGGCTGAATTACTGGTGCATGTCAATGAAGCGGAAGCCGAAAAAGTGCTCAACGATTATCTTTCCAAAACTAAAAACTAACACCTCCCATGAAAAAATATATTTCCATCGCAACGCTGTACCTCTTTATCAGCATCCAGTCGCTTCTTTTCGCAGCAGCGCCCTGTACAACCAGTTTCGCCCAGGGATATGCAGTTGCTCAATACGATCTCATTATGGGACTGAAGGAATGCGATTCTGCCTTGCTCTCAGGGCCGTGTAAAGAAGAAGTCAGGCGCAGTAATGCGTATACGGTTTCCAATTTGTACACTGCATTCAGCGGTTGCTGCTGTGCCAGCGGTTACGTAGAATGCTGTAACTAACGGCCCCGCTAGCCAATAAACAGTCTTAGGATGACCGGTAGCGCCAATATGCCCTGCATTGCGGCGCTACCATTCCTAATATCAATTCATCCAAACACCTCTATTATGATAACTTTCTGTACTGTTGAAATGCCTGCCTGCTATCGAACCCTGTTGCTTGTAGTCCTTGTCCTGCTTTTTGCCGGCCGGTCAACGCCCCTGGCTGCTGCCAATCCGACTGCTCCCATAGCGATGGATTCCTTTCCTGCCGGGAAAATGCCGTGTTACCGGCAATTTGAAAAAGAAATGATCCAGACCGCCCATTCAGTTGCTACGAATGCGCCGGATATTCAAAGTGGTGTTGTAAATTATGTAGCAAGGGTTGCGCAATTGAGTCGCAGGTTTTACATTTGTTTAGATAAACAATACACACACGCTAAAAACTGAATAACCAACCCCTATGAAAAATCTATCCGGTGTTGCCTTGAAGGTGTTCTCCTTTCTCTTCGTTCTTTTTGTATTGCCAAGACTCTTGACGCGAATATTTTTCCCAACCTACATAAACGGACACGTATGGCCCAGCATCAGTTACATATTGGTTCAAGGATTGGCGATGACGGCAATTGCAACCTTTATAGTAGTAGGTATACACGTATTGTTGGTAAGAAGAATCTCCAAATCGGCTGACACAGATTACGGCGTCCGGCAAAGGCTTGAAACCCAAGTCCCCCAATCCGCCTCCACACTTTTTGAAACACTCAAAAACAGACTGGCAAACCGGCAGTGGGAAGTCGTTCAGCAGGATGAAAACTCCGGTTTGCTTCGGTTTGAGATTTACAACAAGTGGCGAACCTGGAACGAAGTTGTAACGATTCAACTTTTGTCAAAGGGCAGTATGCAGACGACTGTTTTTGCAGAAAGCAAACCGGGGGGCTGGCTTGCCCTGGCTGATAACGGCAAAAACCTGCGCAACATCCAGGTGTTGCGGGAAGTATTAGGGCAACAGGAGCGTGTTTCCTAGAATTTTCAGGAACATGTTTGGTTTTTTGGGTTGTACGTGCGTACATTTGCGCCCTCGAAAAGCCCGGTGCTATTTCAAATAGGTAGCCGGGCGAGTATTACTCATTTAAATTTTCAATACCAACCATGTCTGTCAAACTTCGTTTGCAACGCAAAGGCCGTACGAAAGCGCCTTTTTACCACATTGTAGTAGCCGATTCCCGCTCCCCACGTGACGGCCGTTTTATCGAAAAAATCGGTACCTACAATCCCCTGACTGTTCCTGCAACCATCGAACTCAACCGCGACCGTGCCTATGAATGGCTGAAAAACGGTGCGCAACCAACTGATACCGTTCGCGCTATCCTGCGTTTTAAAGGTGTAATGCTGCGCAAACACCTGGACCGCGGTGTGAAAAAAGGTGCTCTGACCCCCGAACAGGCGGATGCAGAACTGGCAAAATGGATCGAAGCCAAAGAAGCAGGCATCACCAAACGCCGCGAAGCGACGCTGGATGCCAAGAAAAAATTCGTTGCTGCTGTTGACGGTACCGCTAAAGTGAAAGCCAAACCGGTAGTAGTAGAAGAAGTAGCACCTGTAGAGGAAGTAGTAGAAGAAGCGGCTCCTGTAGAAGAAACCGTAGTAGAAACTCCGGCAGCAGTTGTTGAAACGACTCCGGAACCTGCAGTTGAAGCAGTTGAAGCAACCCCGGAACCGGAAGTAGTAGCCGAAGAAGGCGCTCCTGTTTCCGAAGAGCCTGCCGCAGAGCCGGAAAAAACAGAAGAAGCATAAGACAAAACTTCCACCGAAGTTTTTACATTTGCCACAGATTGATATCAAAGACCTGGTAAAGCCCTTGTTGGTTTTACCAGGTCTTTTTTCAGGTATGGTCTGCCAATGCTTTGATTTTGAAAATTGCAACGATACAATGTTTTGATTTTCAACATCTTACAAATATTGTTTCATTTCTTCATCGATTTATCTTAACCGAATGCAGCCCTTAGACGAAAAATACTACGACCGCCTGAACCAACTCGCGGCATCCATCCAGGAGTCGCCCAGCCTGGCTCAATACCTCGAAGAAGAAGAGGACGAATTTTACAATGAATTGCGCCAGGAGTTCGAACCGCAACTGTCCGAACTACACCACCAGGTCGCATCGGAAGCACCTTTACAACTGGTTACTTTTGAAAAATACCTGCTCGAACCGCCATTCGAAGGACTGTACCTGCCAAGGGTACTGGGCTTTTCGGTGCTGCGCGGAGAGATCGGCGATCAATACCGGTACGTTCGTCCAAACGACCACTTTAAGGATATTTTGCTGGCCATCTGTCGCAGCCCCCACTTCGACCAGTTGAAAAAACGTATCGGACAAAGTATTTCGGTAGGTTTTGCCCTGAGCAGCGATATCTGGATCACCAACCTGATGTCGCTGGTAGAGAACAAGCGTATCCGCTTTTTCCTGCAGCAGCAAAAACACGACCGGTTCCGCGACCTGAAAGACCGCGCCGAACTGTACACCCGTTATTCCAATCAGTTCCGCAACGAACAATACCACTCGGCCGATTTTCCCAAGTCGCTGGGAGAAATGAAACCCAACTTTTCGGCGCTGCGCCAGTTCCTGCTCAAACGTTTTCAGGCGGGTGGCGACAACGCCAGCCTCAAGTCGCAAATTCAGGACTTCCTGAACAACAAGGATTTTTTCGGCACGGAGGAATACCTGGAAATGCTCACGATGTGCGGCAATTTCGTGGAACTGGACCCGGCCGAACGCCTGGCTTTCGCTACCCACTTTGAGCGCGAACGCCGGTCTTTCCCGGAATTCGACCTGCGCTACATGCGTTTTCTGATCGGTCTGTACGAATTGCCCGGTATCAGCCTCGAAAACGACGAGCGCATGATCGCTTCGATCGACAAAAACTACAAGGATAAAATTTCGGACTACTACCGCATTGCCGACAAGGTGCACAACCTGGGCTACGTTCACCCCGACGCGATCGAAGCAGTACAGGAATTCTACAATTCACATGAAGGCCTTTCCGTAGAAACCGAGTGCCTGCGCCTGCTCATTCTGCGCTACTTCGCGCGCCTCATGGAAGGCTTGACCGAGAAGGAATACGGTGACTATTTCGAACTGACCAAGATTTTCAACGTATATATGAAAATCTTTGGTAATCAACAGTTTAACCAGTCCATCGAACGCATGTCGATGGTGTATGTCAACAAACTGCTGAAAAAATTCATCGACAAACGCGCCAAAGACTACCAGGACGTGAAACGTTTCGTTTCCACGCAGTTCGTAGATATGGGCTTTATGAAAGACAAGGAAGTGGTGGAATTATTCAAAACGCGCCGCAAACGCCGCAAAGCGACCGAAGCGTAAAACGACGCCGAAGCAACGTTGTTCGGCCTTTTCACAGCGATGGTCGAAGAGTAGGTATTCACATTTTCCGGTACAATACTTTTGCCCTGTTTTAAAAGTATTCATTTCTCAATCTCGAACTCATGTCGGTTCTGATATTTCTTGTAGTCCTGTACATTCTGCTCGGCGTGAGCATGATGAAATTGTTTGAAAAAGCGGGTATTCCGGGTTGGAAAGCCCTGGTGCCCGGCGTGGCGGCCGTCGAATGGTGCAAAATGATCGGCCGCAAACCGCAGTACGCTCTGTGGCTCCTGTTTCCCGTGGTCAACTTTTTCATCTATGCCGGTATGGTCATCGATATGGTGCGCTCGTTCGGCAAACACAGTTTCTGGCAGGCAGTGATGGCAGTCGTTTATGCACCTGTCCCGTTTTTCATGATCGGCGCCAATAAGGACGATGTGTACCAGGGCCCGATTCTTGAAAAGGAACGCCTCTACCACCGACTGCACCACGAAGCGATCGAGAAAAAAGATAAACTGGCACTGAAAAAACTGGAAACGGAATACACGTTCATGCGCAAATCGCAAACGCGCGAATGGACGGAGGCGATCGTTTTCGCGGTTTTTGCCGCCGCTTTTATCCGTATGTTCCTGGTGGAAGCCTATGTGATCCCGACGTCTTCCATGGAAGGTACACTTAAAGTGGGCGACTTCCTGTTCGTCAGTAAAGCGCATTACGGCATCCGCACGCCTATGACGGTGGTGCAGTTTCCGCTGATCCACAACCGCTTTTCGCAAAGCAACAGCGGCCTGCTGTCGCTCCTGAACCACGAATCGTACCTGGAAGAGCCTTCACTCCCCTACTACCGCCTGCCCGGCCTCGAAACGGTGGATCGCAACGAGCCTGTGGTGTTCAACTGGCCTGTGGGCGACAGTATCGTGCTGTTGCCGGAACGCAGTTTCGACGTGGGCCAACTCAAACGCCAGACCGGCGGCGTGATTCCGCCCGGCGCGGACGTTATTACCCGCCCCGTCGACAAAAAAGACCACTACATCAAACGCTGTGTGGCGATTTCCGGCGACAGTATCCAGATCCGCGACGGACAATTGTACGTCAACGGCGCCGCTGCACAGAACCCGCAGCACCGGCAGTTCCTGTACCACGTTACGCCGGCCGTCAACCTGAAAAAACTCGACGAATGGGGCGTGAGCCTGAAAGACGCCGGCCCGAACGCCGCTTCTCAGGGCTATTTTATGCTCGACGACGACCAAGTGGCCAAAGTTAAAAGTCTGGCGCCCAATGTGCAGGTGGAACGCGTTCCGCAGGACCGCGCGCAACCCGGCTACGTGTACCCCAACGATGCCAAACAATACGGCACCTGGACGGTGGACAACTACGGCCCGATCTACATCCCGAAAAAAGGTGCGACGGTACAACTCGACCAGAAAAGTATCCCGTTCTACTGGCGCATTATCAAGGTGTACGAACACAACGACTTCGAAGCCCGCGACGGCAAGATTTTCATCAATGGCCAGGAAGCCACATCCTATACCTTCAAACAGAACTATTACTGGATGATGGGCGATAACCGCCACAACTCGGAAGACTCGCGCATCTGGGGTTTCGTGCCCGAAGATCATATCGTGGGCAAACCGCTGTTTATCTGGTTCTCGACGAAAAACGGAAATTTCCGGGAAGGGATTCGCTGGAACCGGATTTTCAAGTCGGCGAGTACGATGTAACACCGAACCCCGGTTCGGTTGCGGCATCGCGGTGTACGCGCCCGTAGGAATAATGGCTACGCGGACGACGCGGATTATGCGGATTTACGCGGATTGTTGTATTAGAGATAAGGGAAGCGCCTGCTGGAGATGATCCGGCAGGCGCTTTTTGTTTTGGGCAAAAGCGCACAAGCAACCCGACTAACTATTTTGGCAAAGTCCACCCCGGCCGAGGTGTCATCTGCGAGGTACGAGCAGGTGACACCTCCGGTTAAGCAGGAATAGGCCCTCCCTGACCCGCCGTTTAGGTTGTTTTGAGAAGCGTTTAGGTTGTTTTGAGATGCGTTTAGGTCTTTTTGAGAAGCGTTTAGGTTCTCCAACCTAAACGAATAGGTTCGCGAGAGAAAGTTTTAGGTCCGAGACCTAAACGTTTCTCTTGGAAGACCCAAATTTTTAGGTCCCGAACCGAAACACTTCTCAAAAAGACCTAAACGCATCTCTGATGGATAGAAGTGGATCCTTACAGAAGCGGATGACATCTGTGATGAACCGAAACGGATCTCGACAGGAGCCAAACGTTTAAGCAAAGCACCTAAATGGATGTCGATGCGACCTAAATGGATGTCAAAAGGACCTAAACGTTTTAGCAGCAGGTCGGGAGACAGAGGGGAAACTCAAGTGCCCGGCTCACATTGAAGCGAGCCGGGCATTTTTTGGATAAAAATCCGCGTTATTCCGCATATTCCGTGTCGTCCGCGTGGCCATTGACGCGAGGGCGCGTTCCGCGCGTGACGGCACCGAACGGGGGTTCGGTGTTACAGGATTTTCCGCATATCCACCCGTTCGCCCACAATACGAGCCACCTCGCCAATCTCCACACGCTCCTGCTGCATCGAATCCCGCTCACGGATCGTTACCGTTCCGTTTTCGAGCGTTTCGTGGTCAATGGTGACGCAGTACGGCGTACCGATAGCGTCCTGGCGGCGATAGCGGCGACCTACAGCGTCTTTTTCATCGTACTGGCACTGGAAGTAGTGTTTCAGGCTATCGTAGATCTCGCGGGCTTTTCCGACGAGTTCTTCGTTGTTGCGGAGCAGCGGCAGTACGGCGCATTTCACGGGCGCAAGGGCCGGGGCGAGGCGCAGGACGGTACGCGTGCTGTCTTCGCCTTTGGCGTCGGGCACGGTTTCGTCGATCAGCGCATTGCTCAACACCGTGAGGAACATCCGGTCGCAACCGACGGAGGTTTCCACCACGTACGGCGTGTAGTGCTCGTTGAGTTCCGGATCGAAGTACTGCATTTTTTTGCCGGAGAGTTCGGAGTGACTGCTCAGGTCGAAGTCGGTACGCGAGTGAATGCCTTCCAGTTCTTTGAAACCGAAGGGAAATTCGAACTGCACGTCGACGGCGGCGTTGGCATAGTGGGCCAGGTTGTCGTGGTCCTTGAAGCGCAGTTTTTCAGCCGGCGTTACGGCGCGGTGCCAGGCCATGCGTTTTTCTTTCCAGTAGGCGTACCACTCCATCTCGGTGCCGGGGCGCACGAAATATTGCATTTCCATCTGTTCGAATTCGCGCATGCGGAAAATGAACTGGCGTGCCACGATCTCGTTGCGGAAGGCTTTGCCGATCTGGGCGATCCCGAACGGAATTTTCTGGCGCGTCGTTTTCTGAACGTTCAGGAAGTTGACAAAAATACCCTGAGCCGTTTCCGGGCGCAGGTACAGTTTGCCGTCGTCGCCGGTGTTCGACATCTGGGTGGAGAACATGAGGTTGAACTGCCGCACTTCCGTCCAGTTGCGCGAGCCTGTGTCGGGTTCCGTGATTTCCAGTTCCTCGATCAGCGCTTTCAGGTCGGCCATATCGCCCACCTTGAGGGCGGCTGCCAGGCGTTTTTCGATGGTTTCCGCTTTTTGCAGGTATTCCATGACCCGGGGATTGGTTTCCCGGTACATTTTTTCGTCGAAAGAATCGCCGAAGCGTTTGGCCGCTTTGTCTACTTCCTTATCGGCTTTCGCGATCAGTTTATCAATTTCCGTTTCGATCAGAACGTCGGCACGGAAACGTTTTTTCGAATCTTTATTGTCCACGAGCGGGTCGTTGAACGCGTCGACGTGGCCCGAGGCTTTCCAGATTTTGGGGTGCATAAAAATAGCGGAATCCAGCCCGACGATGTTGTCGTGCATTTGCACCATGGCTTTCCACCAGTATTGCTTGATGTTATTCTTCAGTTCCACGCCCATCGGACCGTAGTCGTACACGCCGTTCAAACCTTCATACACTTCCGAAGAAGGGTATATAAAACCGTATTCTTTACAATGCGAGACAAGCCGTTTAAATAAATCTTCAGACATTTCCAGAGAGTGAGAGATGTGAGAGCGTGAGCGTGTGAGAGTAGCGTAGGGCAGCACTGGCTCACCCTCTCACCGCTCTCACACGCTCACTTTCTAAAAGCCGCAAAGGTGCGGAAAAGGTGTGAAAAAAACGAAAAAACCCTGCGCAATTCAATGGCGCGCATACGCATTCAGCCACTGACATTCCTTGATGATGTTGTTGTAGAACACCGTGTTGGAATATTTGTCCATCAGCAGGTTGTAATACTCGAAATACTGGGCCGGCAAGGTGGGAATGAGTTTACTGCCCGGCCGGTACGGCGTGTCCTTGTCGCAGAAGTATTGTTTTTGCTGGCAGCGGGCGGCCATGAAAGCGGCGCGGGCAGCGAACTCGTCGTCGGGCGCAGCGAACAGGGCTTTTTCAAAGTAATTCAGCGCCAGGCTAAGATCCGTATTTTCCCGGTTGCCGTCGGGTGTGCCGCGCATGGTAAACACGGGCCCCTGCGCCAGGCGCATCTGGTTATAACCGCTTCTGTAATAATCGGTTGCCTCCCATTCGTAGCCGAAATACGACATATTGTAGTAGGCGATCCCGATCTGGTACCAATACCTGGCTGCATTCGGATTATTCGTCCCCATGGCCGCTTTTGCCTGAAATTCGAGGTTGATGATGCGCTGCGCGATACCCATACGTGTGAGTTGGATAGAATCGGGCACCTCGCGGTGTATTTTTTCACCGAATTTTTCGCGGAAAGGACTGAACCGCGTCTGTTTGGCCGCCTCCGAGGGGAGCATCTTTTGCATGACGGCCAGCGCGGCTTCGGGCTGCCCGATGCTGAGCAGATAGGCGCCTTTCCGTTCCAGCAATTGTGCGCGCAAATACTCCGGATTGGTATCCATTTGCATGGAGCGTTCGAGCAGGATCGGGTCGTCTTCGTCTGCGAGTTTCAGCAGGTCGTCCAGAATGGCGAGATTGGGATTGTAGCCTAAAGCAGAGGGCGGATATGCTGCCAGAATGGCTTTGCCGGGGCGATTTCCGGCTGCATAACCTGCTGACAACCAATCCTGTAGCAAGGGTTCGAAATACGGATTCTTTTTAAAGGCTGCGTAACTGCGGATACGAAATGCCAGGTTGTCCGTGTTATTTTCGTTGGGGTCGAGGTTGAGAATTTCGAGCAGCACATACCAGATTTCCAGTTGGTCCCTGATTTTTTGGTCGTATTCGTTGTCATCCAGATCGTGGCCAAGCCGGTCCCAGGTGGTTCTGGCCGCATAGCGATCGCCCGCCAGCAGTTCCAGGTAACCTTCCATGGCGCGCCAGAGGTGAAGATTGGCGGCTTTTTTTTCGCGGATGGACGTGCGTACGAATTTCTGTAATTCGAGCAGGTGTTTGGCCGCGACCTCGCGTTTGATGGAACCCAGCGCCGTGCCCTGCCTGCGGTCGGTTACCCAGGTGCGCAGGTATATTTTTTCCAGTTCCTGCACGTCGCTGATCAGCAGGAGGTCGAGTTGCGTATTGCCTTCGTCCAGTTGCTGAATGATCTGCATGTCCTCCACGGCGAAGGTGTGGCTGCCCCCGGCCCGCATCAGGAAAAGCGTACTTTTTTCGGAATCAGAGGTGCAAAGTTTGAGCGTGGCCTCCCAGTCCTTGTCATTGCGGATCACAAAACTCCGGTAGGCCTGGGTGCGTTTGGACAGGCAGTTGCGGAAAATCAGCGAGTACCGGTAGGCGGCTTCCGGATATCTTCCCAATTTCTGCAAAGCGCCTGCGAGGTGCCCCAGGGTCCAGTAAAAAACAATGCTGTATCGTTTGCGGTCTACCTTGGGCATCAGGTAGTTATACAATTCTACCGTATAATTCCAGTCCTGCGCATAATGCGCCAGCCGTACGATCTGGTAAGCATATCGCATCTTGATAAAATGCGATTCCGTATCGCGGAAGCGCCCGATTCCTTCGCGGATCAGCATGTACATCGAACTGGTATCGCGGTAAGCCTGGGTCCAGCCGTCGCCCTGCGCTACCACATAGGGTTCGCATTTTTTGGCAAACATCAGGTACGATACGGCTTCCGTACAACTGTTGTACGCGATCACCTCGGCGAAGGAATTGTTGGCCAGCGAATATGGCAGCGGGGTTCTTTTTTTCAGATCGGCCGTTGCGGTGTACAAGCCTGCCAGGTCGTTGATGTCGGACTGATATACCAGAAACTCAATGTCGGCCGCGTCGGCCTTGCTGCAAAAACGCTCCTGCCACTCCTTCACGTTTTCCTCTTTTTGCAGGTCCAGGTTAAAATAATACTTGTCGTAATAATCCTCCCATTTCAGAAAATAAGGGGCAAAAACTTCATTCTTGCTCAGAATATCCGGGTTCAGAAAGGTGTATCCGCGGAACGAACTACCGTCGGGAGCACAGTTTCCGGGAGGCGCCTCATCCGGCATCGAAGGGTCGAAAGCGGAAGCCAGCAATGCGAGCAGGCAAAGCAACACGGCATGCATCGGCGTGCCCCGGCGAAAAGTCAATTGTTGCCTGTAAAACCTGTTTTTTGACATACCGAATGTATCAGTTTTGGAGGATATTGGCGGATAATGGTCGAATCGAGGTAAAAATAAGCCAGCGTCATGTCTTGCGCTAAATCCATCCGGGAAGCCAGTTGTGCCGCTTCCAGCAGCGATCCGGCCGGGATTTTTTCCGTGCGCAGCCGGTCGCCGGGGCGAAGATAATGGCCGGAGAGGAAAGTACCTTTTCTGACTTGCAGCCTGGAATCATCCTGATGGTCTGCTTCAAAACGCGTCGTATCGCGCAGATCGGGCGGAATACCGTTCACGATCTTCCAGAATTCGCCTTCCCGGTAAATCAGCGTCCAGGAAAACAGCGGCAGCGCCAGGTCGAGTGGAAGCGGATAGTGCTTCGGTGCGCCTTCTATGTATTTCAGGGCATCTTTCGGGTCAAAAATGGAGTTTTTAGTCGCTTCCGAACCAATATCGCCGGTATTGTAAAACATCAGCATGCCGCGGGAAACGGGCGGCACACCGGTCTGTTCCGGAAATTTGTACTGGTGCAGGCGAATGGTAGCGCTCAGGTTTTTTTCCGGCAGCGCCTGTTTCATTTTTTTTAAAAACAGGAAAAAAGCAGCCCGCGTGGAAGCGGTCCAGTCGCAGTCGAACTGTATTTCCCGTACGTTTTTTTCAAACGAATACGCCGCCAGCACAACGGCGATTTTCTTCACCAGCCAGTCCGTTTTTTCCGGCGTGATATTTTTAAAAACGGCATTGGTGATAAAAATCGTGGGAACGATCTGCCATTTTAAAATACCGGTCGTGGCTTTCAATGTCAGTCGGGAATAAGGTTCTATTTCGCCGGAAATTGCGTTCACGCCAATGTCTAAAATCTTGACGTACAGTTTTTTACAACCTGTAGTATCCAGATAGGCGTTTTCTTCCGGTGTAATTTCAAATTCGGTTTGCCAATGGTAAAAGGCGGGTGTAACGGAACGTTGTTGCCCGGATGGCCGGCAGGCGGCCAGGGTAAAAATGAAAATGCCGAATCCGATTAGCAACCTGTTGTTCATGTCGGTCAAAAGTCGCAATTTCTTAGTGGTGGTACTGCACAAAAAAAGGTTCCGGATTTTTCTGCCAGAGAAAAACCCGGAACCCGATTTATTGCTCAAAAGTATTCGGTCATCGCTATCTATCAGGAATCCTTTCGGCCAATTCAACGAAAACGCCAAACCAATGCCGCCTGATAACAGATAACTAATAACTGATAACTAACAACTGATAACCACCAATTAGTTACCGAACACGATTTTCCGTTTTACAAAACCGCCGTCGAAACGCAGTTCAGCAATGTACATACCGTTCGACAGGCTGTTGCGCTGCATCTGGAATACGTTGCTGTTAACGCTGGTGTGCGCTTTTACCAGACGGCCGCTCAGGTCGTACACGTAGATATTGCGGATTGGAGCGTCTTTCGTTTGGAAAGTTACGGCATCCGTAGCAGGTACCGGCGATACTTGCAGGCCAAGGTCCTGTTCGTTCAGTTCATGTGTTGCAACGAAGTTGCAACCCAGTCCGAGCACAACGCAGGCACGTGGAGCGAAGAAACCGATAATCGTGTCAAGGTACGCATGTGCAACGGCAGCATCGGTATTGCAATCAGCCGTAGCGGCCGGTGCAGGTACGAAGTCATCCGGTGTCCATTCCCATGGAGCCGAAGTATTGTTCGGCGTACCGTAGAATGGGAAAAATCCGTTGTGCGAACTGGCAGACTGCTCGCCGTACGGGTCGAATCCTGTCGGGATGGTGCTGAAGATATCGTTCAGACCCAGGTCGTCAGCGATTTCCTGCATGGTGCAGGAACCGGAAACTTCCACAACAGGCTGAGGGCCGTTGATCGTAGGAACATTCAGAATGTCTGTTGTGCAAGGCGCGAAGAAGTCGGAAGGCACGTGGAAAGAAATCAGCGGCACGTCGCCTGCATCCATCCAGGAACTATCGCCCAAAGCGCCGCCGAGGTTGACAGCCAGATTGAAATCGGAACTGTAGCCCGGTGTGTTTTGCGTGTACAGCGTGTCGCCGAGCGGAATGCCGGTGATAGCATTGTAGGTAGCATCCACGACGCCAGGAGTAGACTGAATGCCTTCAGGGTCGCCATTATAAGCTTGCTGTACCATCGGAATGAAAACGCCCGGCGCTACTTCGAGTTTGAATTTATTCGGGTCTTCAGTGGTGTAAATTTCGCCGAACGTGTCGAGGTAGGCAGTTGCCAGCGACAGGTAGCCGCCGGTGCCCTGACCCCAGACCACGATTTTATTCGGGTCGATACCCCATGGGTTGCCGCCTTCCGCAACGGTTTTGCGGAAATAGCGGATGCAGGAGCGTACGTCCTGAACACCGCGGTAAGCGGCGTTGATCAGGGTGAAACGACGCACCAATTCCTGTGCGGAGAACGGATTCCAGCCCAGGCGGTAGTCGGCCACAGCCACTACGTAACCCATTTTAGCCAGTCGGTTAGCCGTGGTGACGGCAGCGGAGTCGGTCAGCAGACCGCCGCAGGAACCGTTTTGCGGATAAGGGAAGAAGTTACCGGTGTGCAGGTAAATGACCAGCGGGCGTTCCGTTTCCGTATCGCCTACAGGGGTGTACACCTGCATTTGCAAAGGTTGTTTCACTGTATGTGCGCCCGGCACCGCGAGTGGCAACACGGTCCAGTTGGCGCCGTAAAGAGCTGTCGTTTTGCTGGCCTGTGTGAACACCTGGTCCAGGTAACGGTCTTGTGCCGATACCCGTACTCCAAAGGCTAACATCAGGAGGATAAGGATGGGTAATTTTGCTAATTGCATGGTTAAAAAGTTTAGCAGGTTAAATGAATGAAATAGAACGGGAGTGGAATATACACAACATTACATCATCTCCGCAGCCGTTAAAGAAGGAAACGTCTATTTTTTGCGGAAATCATATACGAGCGAAAGGTAAGCCATTCGACCGATACGAGGTCCCCCGTAGGTTTGAAATTGTTTGTTGTTGAGCAAATTAGAGGCTCCCAGTTTGATCGTACTGTTGATACGCGGGAAGTTCATATTCACCTGTGCGTCAAGCAGTTCGTAGGAAGGAATCAGGCCGGTGAACTGCGGCGAACCCTCGAAAGTGAATTCGTCGATCCATTTGTAATTGATCATGAATCCGAGGGTATTCTTGCCCCAGGTTTTTATTTCGCGACCGGAAAACCCAAGGTTAAACTTGTGTTCCGGCGTATTGAAAGCAGGTACGATCGGGTCGGTGTCGGCTGTATTCAGTTTGTTCCAGCTATAGTTGCCCTGCACCATGAAGTAATCGAGGAAGTAGTAGTTCAAGCCGATCGCGATACCCTGGGATGTAACCTTTTGCGAGGCATTGGACGCTACGCGGTAGACTTCCAGTTTGTCGAAATTAGGGAAATACGTGTATATGTCGGGCGGGAAAACCAAAACGCGTTCGAACGGAAGCGTAAGTCCGATGTTGTAGCCGATGAAATCGTTGTAAATATTGTAGTAATAACCGGCGTCCACATAAATGCGGTTGAACAACGTCGTGCGGTATCCGAGTTCGAAGGTTTTCACTTTTTCCGGCCGGATCGGAGCGATATTCTGGTACACCAGCGGCTGCGAGTTATCATCGCGGTAGGCACGGAACGACTCCAGTGTGATCAGGCTGTCGAAACCGTTGAGGTTGCCGATGAGGGTAGCCGGTCCCACTTTCAGGTTGAGGTACTGGTCGGTGAGTGTCGGGTTGCGGATGGCGGAAGAGAAGGAAACACGCAGGTAGTTGTTCTCTTTCGGCGTCCAGACGATGGAGGCTGCGGGTGTGGCGAGATAGTCGAAATTCTGGTTTTTATCGACGCGGACCGTGGCCGAGAATTTAAAATTGCCCACCTGTTTGTCGGCGCCCGTGTAAGCGCCCCATTCGGAATTGGTGATGCGTGTGCCGAGTGAATCGTTGAAAATTGTACCGTCGGAATTCGGCCGGTACAGGCGTGCATTGGCGCCGACCACCCACTCGTTCAGGAATTTGGGTTTAAACCGGTATTCGCCATGTGCATGGTACAGGGCCGATTTGTCGTAGAACAGGGTGCCGTTTTCGCGGCTGTTGTTTTTCCGGCTGACAATCGCATTGAACAGCGAATCGAAACGCGCCGTACCGGGTTCGAAGAAGGCCAGCGAATTGGAGGGATTACCCTCCTGGTTGGCATAAGCCTGCGCCTGTGCGTGGTAGCCGGCCAGTTCTTCGCGGTGGTCACGTTGCCATTGCAGCAGGGCGTTGTAGTCGTCGGGCGGACCGTAGCCGGCGTCTTTCATTTTTTTGAAAACGGCGCCAAGGTCATTGCGCACCCACCAGAATTCGTAAGCCTGCTGCCATCTGTCGTTGGTTTTGGAGGCCTCCTGCAATTTCAGTGCAGTGAAATACGGGTCGTATGAACGGCCTGCATCTTCATTAGTGGAGTACAGGCGCAGGAAGAACTTGTCTTTCTGGCGCAGTTCAATCCGGTTCTGGTAGAACTGAATGCCGCGCAGACTGAAACGGTTGTCGCCCTGGTAAACAGTAGTGCCTGTACCATAGTTAGAGGCCAGGATCAGTTCCGGCGACTCAAATTCTTTGGCAGGGTTCAGGCGGAAATGCAGCGCTACTCCAGCTTTCGCATTTTTTGTATTGTAATCGACAATGTCAATTTCTTTATATCCCTGGCGATGGAAACTATTGAGCCCGGTGCGTGCATCGTAGGTGGAAACAAAACGGCCGGAGTACTCGTCACCGTAAATATTTACCGCGTTCCAGCCGCCGGGGTTTTCACCGGCAGTAAAGATCGAATTGCCTTCCGCTTCCGTGATCGGGTCGTAATTATCGGCAACCCAGTCGTTGGCTTTCAGACCAAAAAAGTTGAGTTTATACGCAAAAAAGGGCTGCCCTGCCTTGTTTTTGATCGCATCGGCATAGCGGAAAGCGCCTTCCAGCAGGTCGCGTTCACCGGTTTTGAGCGACACGGCCAGCCCGCGGTTGATGAACGGGTTTTTCGACTCCATGGAAATAACGCCATTGAAAGCGTTGGGGCCGTAAAATGCCGAACTGGCGCCCACCACGAGGTCTACCTTGTTCACGTCCAGTTCGCTGCATCCGAGAAAGTTACCCAGCGAAAAGTTGAGTCCCGGCGCCTGGTTGTCCACGCCGTCGATGATCTGAAGCGAGCGGACCGGGCTGGTGGAGTTGAAGCCGCGCATATTAATAACCGTAAAACCGAGGCTGGCGGTTGTCAGGTCGACGCCTTTCAGGTTGCCGAGGCCGTTGTAAAAACTCACCGCTGCCGTTTCCTTAATGGCGATGGCATCGAGGTTTTCGACTGTGAGCGGCGCGGCTTTTTGTTTGTCGTCGATACGCTGCCCGCGCACCACCGCTTCAGCGATAATAATGGCGTTGGTGCTGAGACGGACATCGAGTTTTTGTGTCGCATTTTCCACCGTTATTTCCTGCGCGGAGTATCCGGTGTAGGAGATTTTAAGCACGGCAGGCAGGGATTCCACCTTTAATACGAATTCTCCTTCATAGTTGGTAACGGAGCCGCCCGTGCCGCCGCTTGAGACTACGACGGCTGCGCCGATGAGCTCTTCACCACTTTCGGCATCTACAACCTTACCGCGAAGTGTTGCCTGGGCGCTGAGGGTGGTGAAGCCCAGACAAAGCATACACAAGAGATTGAACTTCAAAAATTTGTACATTTTTTCCATGCGGGTTAGGTCTTATTTTTCAGAAAATAATTCTCAAAACAGGTTTTAAGAAAAACCTTGTTTGCTTTGCAAAAGAAGAAATAAAATTTGATTCCAAATGAAAAATACATACATTCCGGAAGAGAAGGCAAAAAACGGATTCTTTATCTTTTGTTTTGCCAGGCAGCGTCTTTTTTTTCCAGAGCCAGAAGGCTGTCGTCCGCTTCCAGCATGCGCAGATAGAAGTTTTTCAGTTCCTGAAAATCGCGGTATTCGACGAACCGGTTGGTAAAGGTAATTGCTCTGCGGATGCGCAGGCCGGCAGCCGTTTTTTCCACCCGCAGCAAATACGTTCCGAACGGCGTGTTGAACGCCTTGTCCGAAGGAATATCCACAAGCCGGTAGGTATCGGGTATGACCAGATCGATCGTTTCTTCTACGGGCGTCAGTTCGAACAGCGCATCCAGATCGATGTCATTGTAGCGTTTGTCGCTGAACAGCACCTTTTGCGTCGGCGTACTCAAGGGAAGCGGCATCGGCATGATAAACAAGCCGTGTACACGATCCAGCGGGTTGTAAGCCGTCATTTGCAAATGGCTTTTCAGCGGCGCATTGATGCTGTCGAGGTTTTCAAATTCGAATTCGTTCAGGTCCAGGTAGTTCAGCACCCCGCCGCTGAAGTAATCTGACAGCAATTTCCGGCGGTCGGCAGCATTGGCCCTTTTCAACATTTCCCGCCAGTGGCCAGCCGAAGTACCCCGCTGTACGGTATGAATATCGATTTGTAAATTTCCCTCGGCATCGATCGTCGCCGTGGCATTCATTTCAATCCGGGAAACCACCGGGTCGAGGGCATGGTTGGGAAGGCGGCGCAGGTTTTTTTCACCCGGGCGGATGATAAGCGCCCAGGCATACGAATCGTCGGCCGGCAAAATACCGGTTGGGAAATAGTCGGTTGTGAGGTCGGCAAAACGTATCTGCTTGTCTTTCAATTCATATGCAACGATGGCGTGGTTGAATGCATACAGCACCGGCCGCATGTCCCGGTTGCTGAAAGAATGGGTGCTGACGAGCGTATACCAGGCCGGAATACCGTAGGAGCGAAGCAGCGAAATCATCAGGGTAGCCACGTCTTTACAGTCGCCGACCTTGCCGGAAATGGTTTCTCCGGGCCTTTTGGGCACGTAATTATTGTTCAGAAAAGGCACGTAGGAATAACTGATCTCGCGGACCACAAAAGTGTGCAGGGCTTCCACCATTTCTTCCTCCGTCATGCCGGGTGTTATGATTTGCCGGGCTTTTTCCAGCACTTCGTAATTGGGTTCGGTGCGGCGGTATGTCTGGCGTTCGTACCAGCGCACGATGGGGCTCCAGTCCTCCATGTTGCCCATCATCAGCCAGGCATAGTTGTCGTATGTTTCGGGCGCAGCTTCCTCGGCTTCCATTTTGGGAATATGCTGCCAGTTCCAGGAATAGAGTTTGAAATCGCCGGTATCTTTTACGGCAAACGGGGTGGCCGATACGCGGTTGGCAGCAAACTGGAGTTTCAGGTCGGCAGGCGCCAGCAATTCTACGGTAGCAGACAACACCGGCGCCTGCCAGGTGGGTATCTGCAAATCCCAAAAATCGCCTGAAATTTCTTCCGAAACCCCCATATCGCCAGTGCCTTCTACCAGGATCACGTCGCCGGCCTGCAGGTTTTTAAAAACGGCCATACCGTATCCGAGTTCGGGAGAAGTGATACTTCCGTCGTTTTTCAGCACCTTGGCGGAGGTGATCTGGCCGATCTGGCGCAGGTCGGCTTCCGTCCAGTTTTTGGCGCCCGCGTCGCTGAGGATACGGATCACGGCTTTGCGAACGGATTCGATTTTGTTTTCTTCTTTCAGGTAGGTGTTCTGCACGGAGTAAAACTGCACGACAGCATCCTCGTCGGCATAATTCGTCAGTCCGTTTTTATTTTTGGCCTCTTCTGACAATACGCAGTGCCGGAAAAACCCGGAGTATTTTTTGCTGTTATCGAGTTTTTCAACCTTGTCGCGCAGGCCGGAGTAGCGGGCGCTTTCGCCGCTCACTTTTTCAGCCTGCCGGTAGCGCAGCAGGGCTTCCGGCTCGTTTTTTTGTTCGATCGCGATATCGCCCATTAATTCATAAATGGCAGGAGCGTACGGTTGTTCCTGTAGCAGCGCCGTGAGCACCACAAGCGCTTCCGCCGGGTGTTCTTTTTCAAAAAGATAGCGGGCTTTGGCCAGTCCGAAGAAGGTACTCCAGGGCATGACGGCAATCATTTCGTCGTAAGTGGTCAGCACGTCCTTTTCCTGCTCCCGGTATTTATAATAATCAATCACCTGGCTGTAATTCTCTACAGAAAACTGTTTTTTCAAGGCTTTTTTGGCCGTTTTAAACCTTTTTTCCCGTTGTTTATCCGACATTGGCTTAAACGATTCCGGGCGATAACTTTCTTCCTTAAGGTATATTTCTAATCTTTTTTTCCACTTTTCCGTATTATTATATTTCAAAAAATCATTCACCCAGTTTTTCACCTGCTCTTTCCTGCCCTTTTCCTTCAGAAAATCCAGGTAAGTGTTCATGATTTCCCAGTTGGAAGGAGAAATACCGAGCAATTTTTCCAGAGCGCTTACGAATTTGACCTCTTCCTGATCCTTGTTTATTTTTTGAAAACGGTTGTAATATTCGGCAAAAGTAGGAGTGGTAACCGTATCCATTTCACTGAGCAGTGCTTCGGCACGTTCCCCTTTTCCGTTCGCGTCGAAACATTTGGCCAGCAGGTAACGGGCAAAAGCGGATTCGGGATGCGCTTCCCGGTAAGTCGCAAAAAACGCTTCCGCTTCCTCCCGGGCCTCCGATTTCAGGAATGCTTTCGACAACAGGTAAATGTGCCAGGGCGCGCCATCCGCAGCCTGTTTAATATAATACTGCAAATAGGGCCGGTTTTGGTAGTCCACTACCGGCGTCGCTTGCGCCGGCGTGTAGCGCCCCGTATAATCCGATGTGATATCCGTAAACAGCAACCCTGTGACAGGATCAGCCAGACGCAACTGGAAAGCAGGTTTGCGTTTACCCGGGTAATTTAACGTGCCCATTTCAGCCAGGTCCCTGTAAATTTCTTCCGTTTCCGGGCTCCATTTTTCAGCAAATTCAAGTTCAATCGGCGTGTCTGCCTCCTCTTCCGGAAACTCCGACAGCTTTACCAGCAGTCTGTGCGTACCGGCAGGCAGATCGAAAACGAGCGTTTCACCATCCCATTCATCCGGTGTAAATGCCTGATCCGGTTGTGAAAGCAGTTGGTCATCCAGCCAGATTTTCATCGGAGTGTTGCGCCGGATACCCAATTGGACGCGTCGTGCAGCGGGAACCGTCAGGAAAGTACTTGCATAAAAAGTGGCCAAGCCGTTGTGGTGGGGCAGCAAATCGAATGTGACCGAACTGCCCGGCTGCCGCAAGCGGCGTTGCAGCCATTTGAATTCGCTGCCGGCATCATTTTTAAAAACGCGTTCGGTATCAAATGCATCCGTTTCTACCGGAGTAGGCTCCATGAATCCGCTCCCCTGCATATTGTCGAACGGACCAATGATCGACCAGTTCCAGTCGGGAAGTACGCTGCCCAGCAAATCCCTGCCTTGCCGGCTTTGGTAAACAGCCATCAGGGAATCGGCCGACGCGCGGATGGCGGGAATACGCAAGGGAACAGGCAGGGGTGCGTGCAGCAACTCTTCGGAACTGCTTTGCAGCAAATGACTGAATAACCAGACATACTGGGGTTGCCATCCTGCCCGGATCAATGTATTCGCATAGCGTTCATAGGGTTCTTCCTGGTGTACCGTTTCGGCACAAAACAACATACCGGCCAGTGCAGCCTCGTCTTGAGGATTTTTATTCAGTTCTTCCGTAAATGCCGCTCTCGCGGCCACAAAATCACTGGCTTCTACCAGGTCCCAGCCGGATTGCTGGGCTACAGCGTGAAAGGAAAAAAACAGGAATGAAAAACAAAGAATACGTATCGGGAAATGCATTGAAGTATTTTTCTGATCGTGGAAGGAATAGGGTAAAGAACGTTATTTGGTTATTGGTTATTGGTTATTGGTTATCCGTTATTAGTTATTAGTGTGCTTCGCGCCTGGTCACCCAAATAACGCCTGTCTTTTGTGTGGCCAGGCGCGAAGCACACTAATAACTAATAACAGATAACCAATAACTAAAAATAAATAATATTCCCCAAAACAATATTTTCGCCCAATCATATTTCAAAATAAAATCAGCCTTCGCATGAAAAAATCAACACTACTCCTCTTTGCAGCGCTTTTGCTGGCCGTAAATGCCTGCCGGAAACAGGAATCCACCACTTCTGCCGGCCAGCAGGCAGCACCCGACCCGGGCGCGCTCGACGAATTTATCCGGGCCAAACTGGAAACGGAAGAACAGTTTTTATGGTCCTGGGCGTCCGACGAGCAAATCTGGACAGCCTTGTCCAACTCGGACTTTGTACTTTCCGTCGGTTACCAGCCCGCCGGCTTTAGCAACATCGACGACAAAATGCACCTGCTCGATCTGCAATCGCCGGAATGGAAAGCCGCGCACGACGCGATCTTCCGGATCGTGCTCGATTCGGAGCGCAGCCTGAACCCCGCCCTGCGCGCTTCCGATATACTGGCTTTTGAAGAGAACGCGCATTTGCCGGTATTCGATGTGTATGTAAAAAATCCGCAAACCATCACGGCATTGCGCAATTCCAGCCTGCTGCGTTATGCGGAACCCATTGGTTATGAGCCCTATATGACAACTGCCTCTGAACGCTCCAGTTCGGGATGCGGTAGCAATACTCCTCAAACGGGTCTGGTGGCAGGTTCAGACTATACGGTCATTACCCCTAACTGCAAGCAATCCTGGAATTATTCGTACCACAACATCGCACAGGCCTGGAATAACGGAAACACCGGCGCCGGCACGACAGTCATGATCATCGACAGCGGATGCAGCACTTCGCAGGACAACCTCGGATCGGCCTTTAACCAGGGCAGTTCGAGCGGCCGTACTGTTACCAAATACGTCACACTTCCCGGCGCAACCTCGCCCAACGACCCTTGCGGGCACGGCACTTCCATGATGGGCGCATGTACAGCGCCGCGTGGCACGGACGGCAATGCCGTCGGCGTGGCTTACAACGCCAATCTGGTAGCCGTGCGCGGTGCCGATGACGTATACCTGGATACGAGCAATGAAACGGTCGGCGTTTCCAATGCATATACCCTGGCCGGCAACACTGCCAGCGTCAAGATCGTCAGCATGAGCATGGGCAGATTGCTGACTGCCAATCAGATCCGCGATGCCATTATTTATGCCTACAACAATGGAAAACTCATTTTTTGTGCAGCGGGAACATCTTTTTCGTGGACAGCCTGGTTCGCCGGTGTCATTTTCCCGGCATCCATGACGCAGGCGGTAGCCGTAACCGGTATCAAAACCAACCTGACCAGCCGTTGCAGCGCCTGCCACAGCGGCAGCAAAGTGGATTTCGTGGTGGTCATGGAGAAAAATTCGGACGGCCACCCGCTTTCGCTGGCTGATTACGGCAACGATCCCTCGACCGTCGGCGGCTCTTCGGTGTCGACGGCCACTACGGCCGGTATAGCAGCACTGGTTTGGGCGAAATACCCTTCCTGGACGCGCCAGCAGGTATTTGATCGCCTGAAAACAAGTTCGAATTATTATCCGAGCCGGAATAGTGAGTTTGGATGGGGAAGGATTAATGCGCAAACGGCGACGCAATAATAGAGGGTGAGAGAAGTGAGAGGGTGAGAAAAGTGAGAGGCGTAGAGTACGCCGCTTCGCTCCGGATTCTGTTCGATTGGAGCGAAGCGGCGTACTCTACGCCTCTCACTTTTCTCACCCTCTCACCCTCTCACCCTCTTAACTCGAGTGGTCCGCCACAATCACCCACACTCCCTTCACCTTTTTCCACAGCAACGTGTAATGCCCTTCCAGGTCGCCGGCTTTGCGGGCCAGGTGCCATTTCCCGATAACGTAGGCGCTGCGTTTCGACAATTGTTCGACGGAAAGGATCGTGAATTTGAGTTTTCCCATCGCCTCCGTATCGGGGTAACCTTTTTTGTAGTTGTCCAGCGTTTGCTGCCAGCCGTAGGTGAGGCCGCGCGAGCCGATGAAACGAAGGCTGTCGGAATGCCAGTAGCCAAGCATAAAACCTTCGAGGTCGCCGCGG
>JAKQJD010000243.1 GCA_029561355.1 Bacteroidota bacterium
CGGTGTCGGGCCGGTAGGCAGCCAGGCTGCGGATGCCGGGAACGCCTTCCGGAAGTTGGATGTGCGGCATGTTTAGTGTGTTTCGGGTGTGGTGTTTGGTGTGTGGGAGAGCGAATGTTCGTATCCTTCGGGCCTTCTGCCGTAACTGACGGCAATTCGTTCGCCCAGGAGTTGAAAATAGCCGGAGTCGGCAGGCAGGTCGGTGGCAAGTCCGTCGACGTATTTATTGTAAAAGCAAAACAGCGCTGCGATCAGCACCGTGTCGTGAATTTCCAGGTCGGTAGCGCCCGCGGTTTTGGCGCGTTCAACGGCAGATTCCGTCACGTATCGGCCGCCTCGTTGCGCCTGTGCCGCAATATGCAGCAGGGCTTTCATTTTATCCGAAACGGGCGCCGTCTCGTAGTTTTCCCTGACGAGGTCACAGGTTTCATTTTCACCCATCAGAATACCCGTCACCGCGGAGTGGGCAGCGGTGCAGAAGCGGCATTCGTTGCGATGCGAAACGAGGGATGCGATCAGTTCGCGCTCGGCAAACGTGAGGCTGGATTCCCCGCGCAGGATCAGTTGCGTCAGTTCGCGGATGGGCGCGGCGGTATCCTGGCGGTATTCGAGCAGGCCCGTGATGCCGGGAAGATGTGGGGGCAGAGGGATGTGCGGCATCCTCAATTCCAGCTAATATGATCCGGCATATCCGAAATGATCTCGTACAGGTCGCCCTTATTGTACATCACCTTGCTCCAGAGTTGATTAGGCTGGAGTTTGAAGAGGTAGTTGGCGTCCATCGGAGCCGTTTTCCAGGAGCCGATTTCCATTTCTTCGTTCAATTGCCCCGACGACCAGCCCGAATAACCGACAAAAAAGCGGATGTTTTCGGGTTTGATGAGTTCGGATGCGATCAGGAATTTCAGTTTATCGAAGTCGCCGCCCCACCATACGCCGTTTGCCACCAGTACACTTTCATCCAGTAAATCACCGACGTTGTGTATATAATGCAGGGTATCTGTTTGCACCGGTCCTCCGTAAAATACTTCGCTGTCAAAATCAGGAAATTCAGTCATCAGATCATTCACCTTCATATCGATACTCTTATTCAGGATGAATCCGACACTTCCTTGCTGATGGTGCTCGCAGAGCAGGATGACCGCCCTGTGGAAGTAGGGATCGAGCATAAATGGATCGGCCAGCAAGACTTGTCCACTTTTCACAAGAGATTGTGTCGCCATATTATCGTACTTATTTGTGTCCGGTACGAAAGTAAAGGTTGCATTTGGAGTCTCCAAATTTTTTTTACCCGCCCCGTTCCGGCTTACAGCGCTTCGGTTGCTGCGTCCTTGTTGATCTTGCGAATGAGGCCGCGCAGGACCGCTCCGGTACCGACTTCCACGAACAGGGTAATGCCGTCGGCTACCATGTTTTCGATGGTTTGAGTCCAGCGCACGGGCGCCGTCAACTGAGCGATCAGGTTTTTTTGAATGTCTTCCGGTGAAGTTACGGGTAGAGCATGTACGTTCTGGTATACGGGGCACATCGGGCTCTGGAAAGCCGTAGCGCGAATGGCCTGTTCCAGTTCGTCCTGCGCGGGCTGCATCAGCGGCGAGTGAAAGGCGCCGCCTACCGGCAATACCACCACACGTTTGGCGCCTGCTTCGGTGAGTTTAATCACGGCCAGGTCGATGCCTTTTCTGGAGCCTGAAATGACCAGTTGCCCCGGGGAATTGTAGTTGGCTGCCACCACGATTTCCGTAGTGATACCCTTACAAACCTCTTCCACCAGAGCGTCTTCCATCCCCAGCACGGCGGCCATGGTACCTTCGGTGATTTCGCAGGCTTTTTGCATGGCGAGGGCGCGTTTGCTGACCAGCGTGAGGGCGTCTTCGAACGACAGGGCGCCGGCAGCGCACAAGGCGGTGAATTCGCCCAGCGAGTGACCGGCCGCTGCGGCCGGCTGGAATGCCGAACCCGCAATTTTGGCGCGTACGATGCTGTCGAGAAATACTGCGGGTTGCGTCACGTTCGTCTGCGTGAGGTCTTCCTTGGTGCCGGCAAACATAACGTCCGTGATACGCCAGCCAAGAATTTCATTGGCCTGCTCGAACAGTTCTTTGGCGTGGGCATTGCTTTCGTACAGTTCCTTGCCCATACCTTCCGATTGGGAGCCCTGGCCGGGGAATACGTATGCTTTTTTGCTCATTTTGAGTTATTAGTTATCCGTTATTAGTTATCAGGCTGGTGACGCCTGGGCTTTTTGTGCAAATGTGGCGGCGAAAGTAAAGGCATTTTTTTATTCGTTATCGGTTATCCGTTATCGGTTATCAGGCTGGTAATGCCTGGACCCTGCGCCAACAGCAATTCATACCGGATTTCAGGCAAAATAGCGGATCAACTTGCCTGGCATGGATAGTGGTTTGTTGTTGGCGGGGAATTCATTTCGGATTTCAAGCACACCCTCATTCCCAAGCCAGTATCAGTTTTGGTTATTTTTATCTCCAAATGCCTGAGTATCAACCCAGATAACTGATAACTGACAACTGATAACTAATAACAACTTAACTATTCAAAAACATCGTTTTCAGCGCCGTCCACAGCAATCCTTTTTTGGTTTTATCCGGTTCGAGTACCGAAAGCGCATCGGCAAACAGCCAGGTAGTGCCGTAAAAGGCAAAGGGCTGGAAAACCGGCGCATTCAGGTGGAGGCCCAGTTGTTTGGGCGGAATTCCGAAAACCAAAACCTGCGCCGCCGGTTTAATACGAAGGCTGGCAGCCATATCGACGGGTTCGCTTTCCGGGATTTCCGCAAAAAGAGTATCGCGTTCGAGGTCCAGTTGGGCCGCCGACAATACCTTTTTCAGAAAATCCGTATTGCCGGACTGGTTGGATTCGGCCAGAGCGAGTATCCAAATCCCTTTCGCGAATTGCCCTTTCGCAATTTCGTTCGGCAAACCGGTGGGTGTGGCAAAAATCAATTCTTTCGGACTAAACATTTTTTAAATTTTGTGTTGAAAACCGGAAAGGGTATTGAAAAATGTTTTTGAATCGAATTTGATATTTTTGGGAAGAAAAATTATTTTTTGCAAATAAAAATTTTGTTGAACGGGTGTCAGATTCTTTTAATTTGGAATAATATTTTTTTCTTCTCGCAAAGATACTTAACTTTGCAGCATCATTTCTTAGGTTTTCATCATTGTTAAACTCCCTCACTATGGACCTAAAATATCCAGTTTCCGTAACCCCAACGACCAAATCCCGGTTATCACAAGTCGACTTTACCAATTTGCCGTTCGGGAAAGTAATTTCCGACCACATGTTCGTGGTCGATTATGACGGCAAAAACTGGGTAGATGCACGCATCGAACCATTCCAGGATATGCAGATTTCTCCTGCCAACCTGGCGTTGCACTACGGCCAGAGTATTTTTGAAGGCCTGAAAGCCACCAAACGCAATGGCGAACCGGTGCTGTTCCGCCCGGAAATGAATGCCCGCCGCCTGAACGCTTCGGCCGAACGCATGTGTATGCCGCAAATCCCGGAAGAGTTGTTCCTGCAGGCCACCAAAATGCTGGTCGAACTGGACGCCGACTGGATTCCTGAAAAAGACGATTATTCCCTGTATGTACGCCCGCTGATGTTCGCGACCGATGATTATTTCGGCGTACATGCTTCCGAAAAATACAGATTCCTCATATTTACCGGCCCTGTAGGCCCTTATTATCCAAAGCCCGTTAAACTGTGGGTGGAGGAGGTCTTTACCCGCGCTGCCCAGGGCGGATCGGGTGAGGCTAAATGCGCCGGCAACTACGGCGCATCCCTCCTTCCAGCCACCCGCGCCAAGCAGGCAGGCTACGACCAGATCATGTGGATGGACTCCGTGGAGAAAAAATACGTGCAGGAAGTAGGTACGATGAACCTCTTTTTCGTCATCGACGGTAAGGTCATCACCCCGGCAACTACCGGCACGATCCTGCGCGGTATCACCCGCGAAAGTTTTATGACCCTGCTGAAAGACTGGGGCTACACCGTAGAAGACCGCCTGCTGAGTATCGCTGAAATTGCCGACGCTTACTGGCGCGGTACACTCCAGGAATGCTTCGGCGCCGGCACGGCAGCCGTGGTGAGCAATATCAGCGACATTACCTGGCGCGACCGTAAAATGGAACTTCCTCCCATCGACGATGCACATCGCCCGGTGGCTTCCCGCCTGAAAAACTACCTCAACCGCCTGCGTATGGGTAAAGAACCCGATGAATACGGCTGGATGCAGAGCTGCGCCAAATCGGGCGTTTTGTCTCTGGTAGGGGAAGAAGTGGCGTAGTTGGTTGAGATTGTTGCGTGTTGAGATGTTGAGGGCTGGTAAGGGGGCATTTGCTCTTTACCAGCCCTTAGTTTTTTGCAGCCACGCGATAGGAATATCATTTATGCCGGATGGACGGCCACTCAATCCAGCGGACCGTCATCTCTACTTAAGATATACCGGCCCGCTGGGCCGGATGAAATACTTCCCGGGATTGCTACAAAGTTACCGGCCCGATGGGCCAGGGCAAACGCTTCAAAAATATTGATTTATATGTCTCTATTACCTTAAATACCAAGATTTGGTGTCATTCCGCAGCGCAGCGACGGAACCTGCATACGCCTGACGTGAAAAACAGCATCTTCACTCTTTCTTGGTTTTTGCAGGTTCCGTCGCTGCGCTCCGGAATGACACATGAGCTTGGTATAAGTTCCTGACCCATATCTTGGACCACAACTCTATTGAAAGTAGAACCCATACGGCGACCTCGCAATAGCACAGATAAACCCTTACCAACCCCCAAACACAAAACACCACACCCCAAAAACTACTTCCGTAGTTTCTCCAGTTCCTTCCGCACCCGCGCATTGCCCGGGTCCAGTTCCAGGTACTTCGTATACGCCTGAGCGGCCTGCTCGCGCTGCTGCATTTTCTGGTACACGGCGCCGAGATTCATATACCCCATTTTGTTTTGCGGATCAAGGCGAATCCCTTCGTTGAAATCCTGTAACGCTTTATCCAGTTGGTTGATGGTGCCGTAAGCAGCGCCGCGGTTGATGAGCATGGCCGCCCGGGTTTTCGGGTTCACATTATCGGCAAGGGCGAGGCTGGTATTGTAGTCGTCCAACGATCGTTTCATAAAGTCCGACGACTGCTCTTTGGGGTATTTGCCGGAAACGACCATGTCGAAATACGTTTTTCCGCGGCTGTTGAGCAGCTCGGCATTTTTCGGTTCCAGCGTCAGCGCGTGCTGGTAATCGGCCATGGCCTTGTCGTATTGTCCCTGCGTGCGGTAATACTGTCCGCGGTACCAGTGCGGCAGCCCGCTTTTATCGCCTTCGTGATCGATGACGTGCGACCACAGCGTTTCGCTGTTTTTCCAGATACCTGTTTGCAGGAAAGTCATGACCACGTATGCCAGGCCCAGCGCGATCAGCCCGGTGCGCCATTTGCCCTGCGCGGATTCGGCGGCGCGGTCGTACAAAAAGGCCGCTACCGCGAAAAAACCGAAATAAGCCACATAGGTAAAACGGTCGGCCAGGTAACCCTGCCCGGCAGTTTGTACCTGCAACAGGAACATCACATTAAAAAAGAAAAACAAAAACCCGAACACCCAGATGCGCTGCCCGCTGCGATGCAGTCGCCATACGAGGTAAGCGATGCCCGCGAACAACAGCGGCGAAGCATAGATCCAGGCTTGCAGTTGTTTCGGGTACGTGTACAAAGGCAACATCGGGAAAGGAATGACCAGTTTATACAAATACACGCAAAACGACCAGGCACCGATGCAGAGCCTGTCTGCCAGTGTGAAGTTGGTAATGCTGTTATCCGTAGCGCCCTGCAAGCCGAGCGTGTACACGTTGATAGCCCCGAAAAGCAGTGAAAATGCCCAGAAAGGGGCTTTTTCCACCAACACCGTTTTTACATTCAAAGGCCTTTTCAGCCAGTAGTCGAGCGCGAGCATACTCAGCGGCAATGCGACCGCCTGCACCTTGGCCAGGCATGACAACAGTGCCAGCACGACGGCTGCCACGTAATAACGCCGCTCGTTTCCACCCGCCCGGATCCAGCGGATGTAATACCACAAAGCGGCGAAGAAAAACACTGCGAACAAAACGTCTTTCCGCTCCGTCGCCCAGGCCACCGATTCCACGCGCATCGGGTGAATGGCAAACAGGAGTCCGCCCGCGAACGCCCCGCCCGCGCCGATGCCCATGGCAAACAACACGCGCACCACAAAAAACACCGTCAGCGCATGCAGCAGCACGTTGTCGAAATGCAGCAGCGTGGGACTTAGGCCGCCTGTTACCCATTTTTCGAGGTAAAAACTGAAGATGGTCAGTGGGTTGTAGTTGCCCAGCCCGGCCGAGCCCTGCTGCAGGTCGAAAATACCGCGCAGG
Organism: Bacteroidota bacterium; assembly: GCA_029561355.1. Taxonomy (GTDB): domain Bacteria; phylum Bacteroidota; class Bacteroidia; order Chitinophagales; family Saprospiraceae; genus M3007. The sequence goes on from JAKQJD010000243.1 coordinate 6,409, forward strand.
TTCTGCCAGTTGGCCTGGGCGAGCAGGGGATTGTTGACGATGGTGGCGTCGTCGTCCCAGTTGACGAACCCGTTTTTCAGAGACGGCAGGTACACCAGAAATGCGATAACCGCAGCCGCTATAGCACTGGTGAGCGGGTTGCCGGTGGGCAGGTCGCCGGTTTTTATTACGGGGGCTCTGTGCTCTTTCAGGGATGGTTGTTTCTTTTTCATACCGCTGGTTTGGGCGGTAAAGGTAAAAGAACGGCTGAAATGAAGGGTGTGGGATGCTCTTACACTTTCATTCCCGATTTAATGAAGAAAAAACAAGGTGATTCAGATAGTCGGCAATACTTTTTGAGTCCTTTCGGTCCGCAAAATCTGTCAGGGATGGCAGGTGCTCCTTAAAATAGGGTTGAAATTGCGACATCTCGACCACGGTACTCGCCAGCGAACGCGGATACGGGTAGTCCGGGTTTTGTTCCGAAAACAACGCAGCAATGCGACCGCACAGGTCCTTGTAAGGCTTAAAAAGCCGTTCACGGTTGATGTCGTCTACTTCCTTCACCAGATATACCTTGCTGCTCTCGGCGATGGCGACGCCTTGCAACGCCGATTTGTTCATGCCGGCCGCTTCCTCGATGTCGGGCAGGGGGCTGGTCAGAATATCGATGACCCTGGCGATTTTTTGCGCCGGGTCGCTCATGTTTTGAATGGAAGTGACGACGGTAAATTCCAGCAAATTCCAGTACCAGGTCAGGAAATACAACAGCAGGCGGTGCTTGTTTTCAAAATACCGGTATATGCTCGCCTCGGTGGTGTGGATGGATTCCGCCAGTTTTTTGAAAGTAAAATGCTCATACCCGAGTTCCAGCACCAGCAACAGGCCTTCCCGCACAATTTTTCGGCCCAGTTCCGTGCTTTCGGGGTTGCGCAACGCCAGTTTTGCGTTGGGCAGGATGCTGAATTGCAAGTTCATTTTGCTAGAAGGTTTTCATACAGGCTCTTGATAGTAAAGACCTGTCGCTGCAAAAGTAATACTTTTAAAAGGATAGCCGAAAAAACCATTTTACATGCAGAAACCGCGCTCTCGGCCCGCAACTGGACCGAGGTAATCCAAGCGCTCAACAACGCGCTGAAAGAAGTGGGACGTATTCCTTCGGCATCTTGCCGCTAATTTTTTAGGCGAAACACCGCTTTCATGCATGCCTTGCAGGGTGTTTTTAATTTTTCCAGAAAAAATTTTAAAAAAAAATAAATTTTTAAAACAAAGAGTAATGCAACATGTTATAATAGTAATGCTATCACAAAAGAGATGCATACTTCACTAACTAAATAGCGACAACATGAAAAAAATATCTTTTTCGAACAGTTGGAGCATTCTATTGCTCTTTACAGGACTGATGCTGCAAAGTTGTACTGTGGTACGTCAGGGCGAATTCGGCGTAAAACGTACACTGGGTAAATACAGTGACAAGGTGTACACCAGCGGTTTGAGGCCATTTAATCCTTTCACCAGCACCATTGTAAAGGTGACGGGGCAAACCGAAAACCTCGAAGTTTCTCTCAATATTCCCTCCCGCGAGGGACTCACTATCCAAAGCGAGGTATCCATTCTTTATCAGGTGGTACGAAAAGACGCGCCCGACCTGTTGCGAAATGTCGGAATGGACTACGAAGAAACCATCATCCTTCCGGTATTCCGTTCCGCAGTGGCCGATATAACCTCGAAATACTTCGCCAAAGACATGCACTCGGGCAACCGCGCCGAAATCGAAGCAGGCATTCGCGACCTGATGATGCAAACGCTGAAAAACAAGGGAATCGTGGTGGAATCCGTGCTCCTGAAAAGCATCGTACTGCCGCGTAACCTGACTAAAGCCATCGAAGACAAACTGGAAGCCGAACAACAGGCGCAACGCATGGAATTCGTGCTGCAACAGGAAAAACAGGAAGCCGAACGCAAACGTATACAGGCACAAGGCGTCAGCGACGCCAACACAATCATCTCTTCCGGCCTGACGCAGGAAGTGCTCCAGTTTAAAGCGCTGGAAGCCTGGCTCGACCTGAGCAAGTCGCCCAATTCGAAGGTGATTATTACCAACGGCACTATGCCGATGATGATGAATCCGAATGAACTCAATTCAAACACGCAAATCACGCCTTCATCGGGCACGCTTCGTCCCGGTTCCTTCCTTTCCGACGGGAACGGGAAATAGAATGAGTTAGTTTAAGTGGTATTTGTACGCAAACGGGCTGAGTTCGGGTAACACCGGACTCAGTTTTTTTTAATCAAATTCGCAAATCGTACATCGTGTATTTTTTTATCCTTCATTGGCCAGTTCCTGCATTACTAATTCCGCATGCTCGAAACTCAGGTTGAATACCATTTCTTTGGTTTGATTCTGAAACTGAACGATGTAGAACTCATGCCCGTCTTCCTCCATATATTCCATCGTATTTACAGTAAGCTGGTGTTTGCTTACAAATTCTTTAAAAAATGCTTCAAAAACGTCCGTATTGGTATTCAACATGACGTAGATGAAATTATCATCAGAATAGGGTACTCGATAGTCCATGATTTTGCAGATTAAAACCAGGTAATAGATTTATTTCCTTGAATAATGTTTTTGAATAGTTCCTTATCGGCATTACCGTTTTAGGCCGTGGCTTTCCAAAATTCTTATGGTTTCTTCCATTTCTCTTTGTGCAAAAAAGTATAGACAGCAACCGAAAACACGGCCGATCTCATATACTGCCCGGTTCGACAGATGGATCAGATCAACCGTCGCATAGGGAGCCCCTTCCACCTCTGTCTTTTGATACGGAGGAAAAGTATTGCGGGTCATTCTCGAATACTCCTGCATCAGGTAATCGAAAATAATTTTTTCCCGGATGTCGACATACAGTACTTCGTTTTTGACGAAGCATCTACTGATTGGGTTTGGGTATGATTCCATGGACAAAAATGAGTTCAATGTTTGCATCAGGTCGGAGACACTGATGCGGCGCTGGGGTAGAGTTGGTCGGCGGACTGGTGACCTGACGAGGCTGAAATCGGCGCACAAAATGAATGTTTTTTGATATAGTGAGTACGTGTTTCGGTTCAGAGAAAATCTAAAATCATGTAATCGGCGATCGTAAATTTTTCTAAACTGCCTGCGACCTTACCCCTTTTCCCACTGTCTTACCGGCAAAATTTCAACCAATGAAAACATCTTTCAAATGCATGCTCGTCGCTGCATTCATCGGCATGGCCGGATTGCTTTCCGGTCAGCAAAACATCCTCAGCCTGGGGCTTGGCGGTAGCCGGATCGACCGGCAGGACCTGATTTTTTCTCCTTTTGTTCAAAGCGGCACTTCAGCCAGTCACTTCGACCTGCGGTGGGAACGCAAGGGTAGCCGGTTTGTACAATTTGCCGGTATCCGGTACAGCGGTTTTTCGGCTTCCCGTTTCAATGCGTTTCAGTACACGACAAAGCCTGATGCTGCGGTCAAAACGACCCTGCCACACGCGTTCACTTTTGTAAAACTGGAATACGGACTGGGCAAAACCTGGCAGTCGGGCCGTTTTACCTTCAGCGGCGGCGGCGTACTCGAAAACAACGTGCAGGCGCTCAACTATCAATACGGCGAATCATCCTTTTTCGGCTACTTTATGGCATTCAGCCTGAGCCCAAGGCTGGATATCACCTGGCCTGCCGGTAAAAACGGCCGGTTGAATGCGGAAATATCCTTTCCGCTGCTGTCGTGGGTGGCGCGTTCACCATACCTCGTGAACGACGACGAATTTATTAAAAACGCTTCCTCGCACAGCGGCCTGCGCACCTTCGCAGAACTGGCAAGCGACGGGAAACTGCAATTCCCGGACCAGTTACAGCAACTCAACGCAGGGCTGGGTTATTCCCGGCAACTGGGCGCCCGCTGGACGGCGGGACTGCATTACGGGTTTCAATTCGTCCGCCATACCGATCCGCTCACCCTGCTTTCCTATCAGCACGATTTGCGGATACAGATCGGCCGGAGGTTTTAGCAACCGTTTCACACCACACCTTTTATTGATTTTCAATTCATTTCCATGATAAATAATCGTCCGTTTTTCATCATACTCCTGCTGGCACTTGTTAGTTCCGGCTGTCGCAAAACCTTTTTCGAAGCAGAACCCGCCAACCATCCGGAAGCCGTTTTTGAGGACTACTGGACCTCGTTTCAGGAAAATTACGGCCCTTTCTCCGAACGCGGCGTCGACTGGCAGGAACAATACGATCATTTTCGTCCGCTGGTTGATGCGCACAGCACGGAGGAAGAACTGTACAGTGTACTGACCGAAATGACCGCCATCCTCGACGACGGCCACGTCAACATCATTGCGCCCGACCGACCCGTTTTTAATTCCAACCGTTATTTCAACGAACGGATCGACGACAGCCTGTTTAACCTGGCTGTTGTGAAACAACACTACCTCACCGACGGATTTGAACGCATCGAAGAAGACGATTACGTGTACGGCCTGCTGCCTGGCGGTATCGTGTACGTTTATTTCCGCTTCGTGGGTTCCAACTGGAACGTACTGCCCGAATTGCTGGACAAATACCCCGGCGCCAAAGGCATCATCGTAGACCTCCGGCACAACCTCGGCGGAGATTTTACCTATGCATTCAACAACATGGGCCGGCTAACGGATCGGCAACGGACTGTATTCCAGTCGCGCACCAAAAACGGCCCGGGCCGGGAAGACTTCACCGCCTGGCATACCTGGCACCTGGAGCCGTCAGGAGACTTCTGGAATAAAAAAATGGTGGTTTTGACCGACCGTTTTACGATCAGCGCGGGAGAACGCGCGGTCATGGCTTTTCACACGTTGCCGAACGTCACGATTGTCGGCGACGCCAGCAACGGCGCGCAATCCACCATGATCGGACGGGAACTCGCCAATGGATGGAAGTACACCATTGCTACCCAGCAAGTGCTGCTGCCGGACGGCAGGTCGTACGAAGGCATCGGCATTGCGCCGGATATTCAGGTGCGCAATGACATGGGGGAATTGCAACAGGGGCAGGACCGGGTACTGGAGCGGGCTATTCAGGTGATAGAGTGAAGGTGGGTGTTTTACTTTCGTCTTTGTTGGCGTCCGCCTCATTCATTACCGAGCCGCCCCCGGCCTCAATTCGCAATCTTGATAATGACCAGTTTTTTTATATCCTCCAGCACTGCCTCATTCCTCACTTCAATTCGGATACCCCGCCCTTCCGCATATACTTTTGCGGCGTTGAGTTCATTTTTAATGTGGTCGGACATATCGCTTTCAAGTATTTCGGTGGTAGCCTTTTGCCCAAATACCAGGGCTGCTTTAAAAAAGCCGTCCCGCGGCAGCAGATAAATGATTACCCTCTTTTTGTCATAGATCCGAAAACTCCAGCCATGTTTTTTACCTGAATAATTCCATTTTTCAAGTGCTCCGGGATAAGATTTATGGGTGAAGTCGTTCAGGATTTGCCAAAACGCAAATGAGTTGCCAAGTGCTTTTTTGAGTTGAATTTCTGTGGGTTCTTCCTTTTGATCTGTAAAAACACTTTCCATGTGGTGATGAGTCATGTAAATATTTCGTTCTACATCTGTTGCGCCATCCGCAAAATCTCCGCAGCCGGCACCTCTTTCCCCCAAATGATAGAATTGGAATTCATGATCAGGGCCGTTCTTGCAATGCCTTGATTATCATGGAATTTCACGATCGTGTACTGGGTTCTGCTCAACCGGAAATAGGATATTTTATCGATCTGACTTACATCCAGTTCGTACTTCGGGCCCAGTATTCTGTTGATAAAAAGTTGTTTGCCTTCCAGTACTGCTTCGGCAGCGAAGATCGTTTGAAAAACAATCAGGCAGGAAAGCAGGAAGAGAAGAAGCATGGCAATCATCTGTGTTACGCTGCGATCCCTCAGGTTCGAACTTACCAGCATCCAGAGGGATAACACTGCCGGAATGAGAATAAATGCAGACAACACGGCACCCCATTTTGTAAATCGGGTGGAAATCTGGATGGCCTCTTTTTTACGAATACTTTCCCGGATGTTTTCGAGTTCCCACATGGCGGTTGGAATAGTTTTGATAATAAATGTGCGACGCGAACATACGGGAATATTCGATGGCCAGAATACGTTCCTGGCTGGGTTTGGCGGCCCGGCCTGCCCGGTACATCATCCAGAGGAAGTTAGGTTTGATCCACGACATGCGGTTGAAGGAGTATGCCGGGCCGCCGAATCGCCGGTGTTCCGCCGCATACGCCGCAATGGCAGGGTTAAAAGCCTGATACACCAGCAGGATGTTGTTGCGCAATTGTCCCAGAACGGATACGTATTTGAGTTTGATCCCGCGGAATGATTGAGCCGCTCTACATCTCCGGCGCAGGCGCCGACATCTGGCTGATCAGCAGGTTTTCCCCTTTTTCATAAATCACGTTGGAGCGGCCTACAATCAGCGGGTCGAGGCGACCGATTCGCTTGACGTCCTTGTTTTCGTAGGGCACTTTGTGCAGTACGTAACGCATGGCATTGAGGCGCGCGCGTTTTTTACAATTGGATTTAACTACGATCCATGGTGCATCGGAGGTGTCGGTAAAGAAAAACATGTTTTCCTTGGCGGTGGTATAGTCGTCCCATTTGTCGAGCGAGGCCCGGTCGATGGGCGAGAGTTTCCACTGTTTGAGCGGGTGCGTTTCCCGTTCCTTAAAACGTCGTTTCTGTTCTTCGCGGCTTACGGAAAACCAGAATTTGATCAAAATGATACCGCTGCGCACCAGGTTTCGCTCGATTTCGGGAACCTGCCGCATGAACTCGTTATACTCCTCTTTTGAACAAAAACCCATTACACTTTCCACACCGGCTCGGTTGTACCAGGAGCGGTCGAACAGCACGATTTCACCGGAAGAAGGCAGGTGCCGGATGTAGCGCTGGAAATACCATTGACCGCGTTCCTGTTCCGTGGGCTTTTCCAGGGCAACGACCCGCGCGCCGCGCGGATTGAGATGTTCCATGACCCGTTTGATGGTGCCGCCCTTTCCGGCCGCATCCCGCCCTTCGAACAGGATCATGACGCGGTTGCCGGTTTTTTTGGTCCAGGCCTGTAGTTTGAGCAGTTCGACCTGGAGGTCGTATTTCTGCGACTCGTAGTTTTTCCTCGACATGAGGTTTTTATACGGATATCCTCCTTCGCGCCATTCGGTGGACAGTTCCTCATCGGGGTTGCTTTTGGCGCTTTTGAGCGCCTTTTTTTCTTCTATCAGGACTTTTAGCAACAGCTTGCGCTCTTCCAGCGGAAAATTGTTCAGATAGGCTTCCGCTACCTTCCGCCTGTCTTCTTTGTTTGCTACCGCCAGGTCGTTGGACAGAACGGTCGCTTCATGGTTTATTTTTTTTCTGATGCGTTTATTGACCGTTAAAACGCGCGCCTCTTCCGACGTTTCGCCACCGGTCAGGTCGCCCTCCGCTACTTTTCTGACCGGATTTTTCAGCGCTGTCGTTTCATTGATCGGGTTTACTGTTTTTTTCATGCTGTTTTTTACCATTTTGCGAATTGAAATGCAAAAAATGACTTTTCTGTGTTGACGGAGGGTGATGTCCGTCATCTTCAGATCTAATGTGAAACACTATTGGATTGGCCGGCCGGCCTCGCTTTATCCCGGCTTCCGCCCCCGCACATGCAGAAAATACGCCACCACCTGGCTATCCTGAATATACGGAACCTGTTTTACCGTTTCGTCGTCGGGATGCGGCTCGTTCATGTATTCCAGAATGAAACCCGTCTGCAACAGCAAATTTACCCATTCCGAAAGCGTCCGGTGAAACAGGGGCACCCGGAATTTCGCATATGCGCTTTTCAGGTGCGCAGGCGCCGCGCCGAAAATCCATTCCTCGATGTGGCCGTCATTTTTATTAAAATAACCGCCCACTTCAATCGCGTAGGTTTTTCCGGAGGCATCGCGCAGGTTTTTCCGGTGTGGTGTATTGAAGCAGGGATGCGTGATGGAAAACTGAAAAAAGCCGCCGGGTTTGAGTACGCGGAACGCTTCGCGCAGCGCTTGTTCTGTTTCAGGAATATCCATCAGCGACATGAAGGCTGTGGCGAAATCGAACTCCCCGGCCTCGAAAGGCAGTTCGACCCCGCTGGCAACTTCGTACCGGATGCCCAGGGGCTGACGGCGTTCCTCTTCCTGCGCTTTTTCAATGAATACCGGAGCGATATCGATAGCATCCATGTGCACACCTTTTTGGGCCAGCAGCCGGGTGTTGTAGCCCTCGCCGCAGCCGATGTCGAGGCCGCGAAGACCGGCTATTTCCGGTAACATGTTAAAAAAAGCGGGCGTATTCAGGTGATCTCTGTACAGGTCGTAGCCGGCCCGGGCGAGGGCCGACCAGGCTTCGGCGTTGTTGTTCCAGAATTGTCCGGCTTGGAGGTGGTTCATATGCGTTGTGGAAAGGTGTTTTGTATCAAGTTATCATTCATCTGTCAACTCTACGAATCTCACATCTCACTTCTCACATCTCACTTCTTCAACGCCGATGGCGGTTGCCCGAAAGTCTGGGAAAAAACGCGTGAAAAATGCGCGGGATTATTAAAACCCGTCATAAGTGCCACTTCGGTTACCTGGAGATCGGGTCGGGCGAGGAGTAATTCCCGGGCTTTGTGGAGGCGAAAGGCGCGCAGCATTTGCATGACGGGCTGATCGGTCAGCGCGGTGAGTTTACGGTGCAATTGCGAACTGCTCATACCAGCCAGCCGGCAAAGTTGTTCGAGGTGAAAATGCTCGTCGTGGTAATTTTCTTCAAATATCCGGAAGAGTTTTTTCATGAACTCGTCTTCCATTTTGAATGTGTGGATATCGGACGACTGGTGCACTTCATCGTTCATCTCGACAGGCATCCCTTTTTCAAAAGCGGCATATCGTTGCTTCCATACCTGTTGCAGGATGAGTTTATTATTCAGTACCAGCAGCAGTTCTTCTTCCAGAAAGGGTTTGGTCAGGTACGCATTGGCGCCAAGACGCAAGGCATCCAGCCGGTCCTCCGACTGGGTTTTAGCGGTTAGAAGCACGATTGGAATATGGCTGGTGCGCTCATCGTTTTTCAGGATCTGGGTCACTTCCAGGCCGTCCTGCACCGGCATCATCACATCGGAAAGAATGATATCCGGGATTTTGTCGAACGCTGTTTGAATGCCTTTGTGCCCGTTTTCGGCAAACAGGAGGTTGTAATAGTCGTGCAGGCAACTCCGCAGGTAGTCGGCAACCACGGGATTGTCTTCTATGACAAGGAGCAAGGGTAAATCTCCTTTTTCCTGCTTTTTTGTCAAACCGGGGGTAAACATGGCAGGTTGAGCCGTAATACGATCGAACGGCGTCGGTTCGGCCAGGTTGGTAACAGGCAGCGTTACCGTGAATGTCGCGCCTTGTCCGGGTATACTTTCCACCCGGATATCGCCCCCGGCCAGCAACACAAGTTCGTGGGTCAGTGCGAGACCTATACCGCCTGTGCCTTGCTTTTGTTCCGAAATTTTGCCCTGGAAAAAACGATCAAAAATATATGGCAGTTCTTCCGGAGCGATGCCGGCTCCGGAGTCGGCCACTTCCAGGACGACTTGCTGGCTCTCTTTTCTGAATAAAGACACCTTTATCCGGCCATCCGGGGGCGTGTGCCGGATGGCATTGGACAACAAATTGGTCAGAACCTGCCGGAAACGCTGCGGATCGAAATCCATGACCACGTCGGGTTTTTCCGTTTGCAGTTCGATTTTTATGTTGTTGTAAGTGGCCATCGACTGGAATGATTCGGCCTGAAAACGAACGAATGTACTCAGGTTGCTCTGAACGGGGCGCAGCGTCAGCCCCTGCGATTCCAGTTTGGCCAGATCGAGCACCTGATTCACCAGGTCGAGCAGGTTATTTCCCTGTGTAATAATGTTTCCTGCGTTTTCGACCACGTCCTGCTGGGATTTGCCTTTCCGCAGGCGCTCGGCCAGTCCCAGAATAATGGTCAGCGGCGTACGGAATTCATGCGTGATGTTGGCAAAAAGGCGGTTTTTGAAAGAGTCCAGTTCTTTCAGTCGTTCGGACTCCCGGTTTTTCAACTGAAGCAGGTGTTGTTCGCGGAGGCGTTCCTCCCGAAGACGGATGTATCCCCATACCAAACCGGCGCCGAAGAGCAGATAGCACAGGTAGGCCAGCCAGGTGCGGTACCACGGAGGGGCGATGATCAGGAGGAAACGGGCGCTTTTGGGGTTCCAGTCGCCGTCTGCCGTGGCGGCCTGTACTTCAAAAACGTATTCTCCCGGTGGCAGGCTGGCATAATTGGCGAAATGTGTGGTGCCCGCATGGATCCATTCCCGGTCGATGCCGTTCATCTTGTAGCGAAACCGGTTGGTGGCAGGGTTGGCAAAATCGAGCGCCGCGAATTCGAACGTAACGTTGTTTTCCGAAAACGGAAGTTTTAGTCGTTGATCGTAATACGGCGCAAACTGCAAAGGCGATCCTTCCCGCGCGGGCAGCAGCGGATTGCCGCGTACTTTTATACCCGTGATGGCTACCGGTGGAAATTTGCTACTTAGTTTGATCTCCTTCGGATCGAATACGGTGAGACCGTTCACGCCGCCGAAAAGCAATAATCCCTGTCTGTTGCGCAGGAAAGCGCCCGTGTTGAATTCATTGGCCTGTAACCCGTCTGACTCGTAATAGTTGACAAAAATACCCGTAGAGGGTTGAAACCGCGACAATCCGCGGTTGGTGCTGCACCACAGGTTTCCTTCATCGTCGGGTACAATACCGTATACGACGTTGTCCGCAAGCCCGTCTTCCGTGGTAAAATGATGGAAAAACCCCGTGTTTTTGTCATAACAATTCAGTCCGCCGCCCCGCGTTCCTATCCAGAGCAGATTGGGAACTGCCGGGTTTTGGTACAGGCACAGCACCCAGTTCCACGCGAGCGACTGCGGGTTGTCGGCCTGGTATTCAAACAGGCGGAATGCGGGCGCCCGGTTTCCGGCGGGGTGTTGCAATTCTACCAGTCCCCTGCTCGTCCCGATCCAGATACAGTTGCCATCCGCATCTTCACACATGGCATTGGCCGTCAGGTTTTTATTAAAATCGGAAAACAGGCTCGAATAACTGAAATAAGTTGCCTGCTGCACGTCGGCACGGCATTGAAACAGATGTCCGTCGTGTGCCGCTACCCAAATATTTCCCTGCCTGTCTTCCAGCAACTGCTCCACGATAGATTCCTTGAAAGAATGTAAGCGCGCCATTTCCCTGTATCGGCCTGTCTTTTTTTCCCAGAAGTAAATGCTTCCCAACTTACCGCTCCGCTCGCCGGCCGAGGTAAACCACAGGTTTCCCTGCCGGTCGGGAAGCATGTTGTAAATGTAGTTTTTGTATGTAAAAAAAGAAGCCCATGGCGCGGGTTGGAGTATACCTGTGTTGGGGTCTATTAACTTGTTGGGCAGAAACTTCCCCGGCCAGATGCGGCCATCCGGCATTTCCCGGAAATTGTACAGCGAATTGCCCGGCACGAAATGCCGGAATGCCTGGTTGCGAAGACTGACTTTTTCCAGGCCGTATCCGCCGGTTCCTACCCAGATCACATCCGATTGATCCTGGAGGATCGTGCTGATTTGGTGGGGAAACTCCATGAACGGCGTAAAGTCTTTCCTTTCCGGCCGGGTTCCGTACGGATCTATGTGATGGCTGGATTCCAGCGCCTGACTTGTATCAAATTTGTAAATAATATGGTCTACGCCCGATATCAGCAGGCAGGTACCGTCTTTTAACGGCACCAGCCGGCGGAAAATATGGGGAGGGAGGTGGGTGTAACTTCCGTTTGCCGGCTTCCGGCGATAAAAAAAACCGTAATCTTTTCCCCAGAGGATGGTCGGATTCGGTGTTTGCCAATTCAAAACGTCTGCGGGCATGAATTGAAAAGCCGGTTTCATGAGCCGGTAAGCCCTGCCGGCCCAATCCACAGCAAGAATCATCGTATCTCCGACACAATCCTGTAGCGCTGCAAGAGGCCCGGCGCCGGGTGGCAGCGGCAGCGGGGCAGCATGAACTCCCGCCAACGGCTCAGATCCGTAGCGCAGTTGGAGTGCGAAATGATCGGGGATATACAAGTGATAGAGGGCCGTCGAATCGGGCGGATTTTCCATCATAACGATCAGGGTACCGCTGGAATCCATGACTATCTGCATCACCCCGTGCCGTGGCAGCAACGGTACATGCTGACTGACGTTAAAAAAGCGTTCGGTTGCCGGGTCGAATACGTACAGGAATTCGTCCGTACCGATCCACAGCAGCCCTTCGCTGCTTTCCAGTATTCTGGTAATGTAGGCCGATCCGGATAAGGAAAAACGACTGAACGGCTGATAGTTGTACCGCCGGATAGAATAGCCGTCGTAGCGGTTCAAACCGTCCAGCGTACCAAACCACATAAAGCCGTGGCTGTCCTGGTAAATGGTAGTGACAAACCCCTGCGACAGGCCGTCTGCTACCGTAATAGACTGAATGTATGGCGATTGAGCAGATCCATAGAGACAGGTCCACCACAGAAAACAAAATATGAAATACCTGGAGCTCATTGACAGTTTACGTTTGGCAAAGCCTGGCTCTATGCAGTTAATGGGCCGACAAAAGTAGCACGTAAATACATATGAAATAAACTACAAATACACTTTGTTCGGGTTTTTCGGGTGCCAAACGCTTTTTTCGGGAAAAATCATCATGTTTTTGGGAAGTATTATCAAGTCGCAATGGGTTTTGATATCCACCTTTGCACCTGTTCTCGTAATAGTAATTTTTTAATTTAATCAGGCCTATGCATGCCAACGTCACTTCCGCCACGGTTAATCACCAAACAAACACACATAAGAATTGTCCCCATACGGAGGCTGTATTCCGGCGCACCAGCAATGGTTATGCGCGCATTTATTTTATGAAAAATTCAATGAATGCAGATGTTATCGCAGCCTTTTTTCAGCATGGTCATTTCCGGATCGACCATGCTTTCGACATACCACAGTCTATTGTACAAAACCTTCAGTTGAAAGATCGCCGGGTTGCGCCGGGTTTATATAAAATGAGGGCGTACAAAGACTTTTTTATCATAGACCTGGAACCATTGGCGAAATCGCATGTAATCGCTTATGCACTCGACTGATTAAAACAAAACGAAGACCAAACATTCCATCAGCATTTAGAGCAAGCCTTCCGGAACGTCCGGAGGGTCAGTTATGAAGCATAAGTAAGAAGACCATGAGAGTTGACGGGGGGGCTTGTAAAAGCTCGCCCGTTTTTTTATTACCGCAACAGCAGCACGTCGCCGGTACGGTCCTCCACACTTCCATCCGCATACACTATCCGGGCATGCCAGGCATAGATGCCTGCGGGAGCGTTCCGGCCCCTGAAAAGCCCGTTCCAGCCTTGTTCCGGTACGTTCGGCAAAAAATTCCGGCGTTCGAACACCGCGTCTCCCCAGCGATCGAATACCTGCAAATGTTCGATTTTTTCCACCCACAGCGGATCCGCATATAACGTGAAAAATGCATTGGCGCCATTCGCTTCCGGCCGGAACACGTTGGGCGCATACACCGATGATTGTCTGACATTTATGGCAATTTCATCCGTAGCGGTACAGCCTGAATTATCCGTCACTACCAAAGAATAAACGACACTTTCTGCCGGTGTGGAAACGGGCATCGGGCAGGTAATACAACTCAGGTACTGTGCCGGACTCCATTCAAACAAATAGGCGCTGCCTGCCGGAAAAGCCGGTTGCAACAGTACCGAACTGCCCGCAACAATAACCGTATCCGCAGGTAAATACACCATCGGCGCCACCACGGCATACAATTCAAACGAGATCGTATCCTCACATCCTGCCTGTTCGATATACAAGTGATAAGAACCGGGCAACAGGTGCTGAAAAACTGTGTCAGACCCGAAATGAACGCCGTCCAGACTGGTGGTGAAACTCGTTGTCCAGCCCGACAGGGTTACCTCGCCCAGACTATCCAGGCAGCCGGGCTGTGTGACGGCTAATTCGGGAAGTGAAGCAGGCACGACTGATACTTCGACAGTATGTGTTGAATCACAGCCGTTTACATTGGATGCGGTTTGCTGAAAAACGCCGGCCGAAGTCACGTAATTTCCAAAAACAAGTATCGAATCGCCGGGGCAAATCTGCCGGGATTCCTGCGTGTTTTGCGGTGCAGGGAGAAGACTTACAGTGATGGTATGCGTTGAATCACACCCGTTTGTATTGGAAATCGTTTGCTGAAAAAGGCCTGCCGAGGTCACGAGATTTCCAAAAACAAACGTAGAATCGCCGGGGCAAATCTGCCGGAATTCCTGCGTGTTTTGCGGGGCAGGGAAAAGACTTACGGTGACGGTATGCGTTGAATCGCAGCCGTTTGCACCGGGAAATATTTGCTGAAAAACGCTCGCCGAGGTCACGTAATTTCCAAAAACCAGTGTCGAATCGCCCGGACAAATCTGCCGGGTTTCCTGCGTGTTTTGCGGGGCAGGGAAAAGACTTACGGTGACGGTATGTGTTGAATCACAGCCGTTTACGCCGGGAAATATTTGCTGAAAAACGCCCGCCGAGGTCACGTAATTTCCAAAAACGAACGTCGAATCGCCGGGGCAGATCTGCCGGAATTCCTGCGTGTTTGGCGGCGCAGGAAAAAGGCTGACGGTGACGGTATGCGTTGAATCGCAGCCGTTTGCACCGGGAAATATTTGCTGAAAAGCGCCTGCCGAGGTCACGTAATTTCCAAAAACAAACGTCGAATCGCCGGGGCAGATTTGCCGGAATTCCTGTGTGTTTGGCGGCGCAGGAAAAAGGCTTACAGTGACGGTATGCGTTGAATCGCAGCCGTTTATATTGGAAAATGTTTGC
>JAKQJD010000265.1 GCA_029561355.1 Bacteroidota bacterium
CCAAACAGGTATTTCTAGAAAAGCTCTTATTTTTACGGTATTAGACTAAAGTCGGGTTTCGTTTTCTATCGACGTGTTAACAATCTAACACCGGCCACCTTCTCACCCAATGTCATCCCTGCTGGGGAATCCCCCCGTGACACCAAAGGAGTATAGGGCTAAACTAAAAAATCGTCCTGGCGACACGGAAGCCCAGAATACCGTTACCGTAAATCGGCGTGTAGGACGTCCGATACGACACGCGGCAGGTCCACATGAGCTCAGTCCAACTACCGCCCCGTACGACTCGCCTGGAACCGTCGCCGGGACCTATCGGGTCCGTTTGCACTGTTGAGGAGTAGTCACCGTACCAATCGTGGCACCATTCTCTTAAATTTCCTGTCATATCGTACAACCCCAATTCATTCGGGTCCTTCTTTCCAACAGGTTGCGTTTTCATTGATGAGTTGTACAAGTACCATCCTACTTCGTCTATGTTGTTGCTTCCCGCGAATTTGTAATCATTCATCTCGCTTCCGTTCGCAATGTCTGCGATTCCTCCCCGCGCCGCGTATTCCCATTCCGCTTCCGTCGGCAAACGGTATCCTTCTACCTGCGTGATGTCTGTTGTGGCATTCCCACTTCGATCCAATAACGCGCCGGTTGTTTCATCGTAGGCCGGTGTCAATCCGTTCTCAACGCTCAACCAGTTGCAGTATCTGATCGCATCCCACCAACTGACGTGTATCACAGGTCGATCTCCTCTACCGTTTCCGTCGTCACTCGGTTTTGGAATTCCTTTATCATCGCAGTACGCTTCGTATTCGTCGAAGGTTAGTTCGTACGGTGCGATCCAGTAATCGTAAGTGAGGATCACGCCATGCACGGGTTTTTCTTCAGAAAATCCTTCGGCATCGTTACGTGTGTTCCCGATGAAGAAAGTAATACTCGAATTCTGAATGAAGTTCGCTTTGTAAGTTTTAAATGCCGTTACCCAGACCCGATAGGCCAAATCCGAACTAACTTTGACGCCTCCGTCATACCACCCTTCGAAGGCATAACCGGATGCCGCCGCCGCTTCCATCGTCAGCTTCGTCCACCGGTCCGCTATCATGCTCGCGCTGTCACCCCACGTTCCACCGTCGATCCGCACGTCTCCCCCG
>JAKQJD010000268.1 GCA_029561355.1 Bacteroidota bacterium
AGCAGCAGTCCGCCGATACTCACTAACATGACGATGAACAAAGGCAACAGCATTTTCAGCAAAAAATAGCTGATCGGACGCGACAGGGTAATATTATAACTGAGGTTGCTGTACCGTTGCGCATTTTCGTACGGATTGCCAAAATTGGTGCCGTAGTCGTGTACTTGCGAAATAATTTCACTGCCTTCGGTTTCCCAGCCCACCAGGGTCAGGGTATTTCGTATTTGTGCTCCGGAAGTATCTGAAACATAAATCAGCGAGTCCGCGGGATGTTCCGGATTTTCAATCTGAATATCGAGCGAGTGCCGGTCGAGCGGAAAACGGTTGAGCGAAAAAGAGTGGAAAAAGCGACCTTCAATCCGGAAAATTTTATATTTTTCTCCACTTTTAAGTTGTACGGGGGTGCTGTCGCCATCGAAAGTCGCCTTGTCCATACTCCATTTCTCAATGGCGTTGACAAACTCGATATTCGTTGGGTCGATGCGGCCTTTCCACCTGAACCAGATATAAAAATCCGCATAAAACGAGTGCTCGTCCATGTTCAGGTCGTACAGGTTCATGAGGTAAACACCCGTTTTAACCTGTTGCGGCTGGGCATAAATGCGCTGCGTCAGGAGCAGCAGGAGAGTGAACAGAAGGATCAAGTGGCGCATGGTGGAACTATTTACCGGGAGCCTTCTATTAAGTGTGGCATACCTCTTGCCTGATTATTGCGCAGACAACTTTTTGAATGGATCCCGTTTTGTCTGCCAAAAATAGATTTTTTCACAAAAACAATATACAGTACATCGTCTTCGGCCGGTCTTCGTATTAACTTTGCGCCCTTATGAAACATCCGCGCGTCCTCAAATTGTACAATAGCCTTAGCGGCAAAAAAGAAATTTTCAATCCCATCGTACCCGGCCACGTCGGCATGTACGTGTGCGGACCCACCGTTTACAGCGACGTGCACCTGGGCAACTGCCGCACATTTACCAGTTTCGATATCATTTACCGCTATCTGCTGCACCTGGGCTACAAAGTGCGTTACGTCCGCAACATTACCGACGTGGGTCACCTGACCGACGACGGCGAGGACCGCATGGCCAAAGGCGCGAAAGTGGCGCAACTCGAACCGATGGAAGTGGCCCAACATTATTCCGTTGGGTTTCACGACATGATGCGGATTTTCAACAACATGCCGCCAAGCATCGAGCCGCGTGCCACCGGTCATATTCCGGAACAGATCGAAATGGTGCAGGATATTCTGGACCGCGGTTACGCTTACGAGCGCAACGGATCCGTATATTTCAATGTCATCAAATTTTCCCAGGAACATCCGGGCATTTACGGTCAACTCTCCGGCCGCGTCATCGACGAATTGATGTCCGAAACCCGCGATAACCTGAAAAACCAGGAAGAAAAAAGCCACCCGGCCGATTTCGCAATCTGGATGAAAGCGCGCCCGCAGGACCTCATGGTGTGGAAAAGCCCCTGGTCGACCGGCTTCCCGGGCTGGCACCTGGAGTGCAGTGCCATGAGTACCAAATACTTAGGCAAAACATTCGATATTCACGGCGGCGGCAATGACCTGAAATTTCCGCACCACGAAAACGAAGTAGCCCAAAGCAACGGCGCCTGCGGCTGCTCGCCTGCCAACTACTGGCTGCATACGAATATGCTGCTGCTGAACGGCAAAAAAATGTCGAAATCTGACGGCAATACGATCAATCCGCCGCAACTGTTCAGCGGCGACAGCGAACATATCAGCAAAGCCTATTCGCCGATGGCGATCCGCTTCTTTATGCTCCAGGCGCATTACCGCAGTACGCTCGATATTACCGACGACGGACTACAGGCCGCGGAAAAAGGGTTTAAAAAACTGATGGATACGTACGCGCTCCTGCAAAAACTTCCGGTGGACGCGCGCGAATTCGACGGATCGGAAACGGAACACGACCGTGCCATCCTCGCTCTGATCGAAGATGCCTACCAGGGTATGGACGACGATTTCAACACAGCTATCGCACTGGCTTCGCTCAGCGAACTCGGCGGTTATGTGAATAAACTGACCCACAAACAACTGGCCCAAAGCGATGTAGCGCCCTGGGTGCTAGAACGCATGAAATCGGCGTTCAACACTTTCCTGTTCGATATTTTCGGGCTGAAAGAAGAAGTGGCCAAAGAAGACGGCACGGTGGAAAATCTGATGGAACTCATCCTCGAACTACGCGCCAACGCCCGCGCGCAAAAAGACTGGACTTCCAGCGACAAGATCCGGGATGCGCTGGCAGGAGCGGGTATTCAGGTGAAAGACGGGAAAGAAGGGGTTTCGTGGGAGAAGGCGTAGTACCACCGAACCCCAGTTCGGTGAAATAGACACCGAACTGGGGTTCAGTAGTATTAAACTCCCCCTTCCTTCTCCAACTCATCCAGCCGCATTCTATAAATATATTGCGGCGTCCGATCGTACAAAGCCCGGTATAAAGTAAGCGCCCGCAGGTGGTGCGGCGTCGGATTGTCTGCAATACGCCGCAATTCAAAATGCACGGCCGCTTCTTCGCGTTCCGTCCGGGCCAGTGCCAGCAATTGCTGCAACTGACGCAAAGCTTCAATTTTGTTGCCTTCCGAAATGATCACCTGTGCCCGCAGGATATTGGAACTGAAAGTCAGGTCGGCATTTCCCAGCGCCAGCGCAATATCGCGGCCTTCTTCGAGCAGTTGGCGGGCAGCGGCAACTTCCCCCGAATACAGGTGCACCAGTCCTTTTTCCACCAGTGAATATCCGAGCACCAGCCGGTTACCCATTTCCCGGGCATATTCGATGGCTTCGTTGTAGTAGCGAATACTTCTGGCGTAATCGCGTTTGAAAAACCACGTGTCGCCCAGGGTATTGAGCGCTTTGGCGATCCCTTTTTTATAATTCAGTTCGCGGCTAAGCGCCAGGTTCTCATCAAGGAATTCGATGGCCGCATCAAACTGGCCCATTGTGGACAGCAGGTCGCCGATGAGCCCGCAGGCGATAGCCGTTCCCTGTTTGTCGCCGAGTTCGCGCGCCAGTAGCAGGTCGCGGTCGAAATTCTGCATGGCCTTGGCATAGTCACCTTTCTTTTCCCACACCGAGCCGATGGAACCGATGCAAATGGTCATAAAAAGTTTGTTGCCCAGTTCTTCGGAGTAGGTGAGGCCTTTTTCCAGGCAAAGCAAGGCGCTGTCGAGGCTGTTTTTTTCCAGGTAAATGATACCCAGGTTGGTATACAACGTGGTGAGCCCTTGCTTGTCCGACACCCGTTCGGCAATGTCGAGTTGTTCTTCGAGCCATCGGATGCCCTCGTCGTAGTGGCCCTGATTCATGAAAATGAGCCCGAGATTGGCCACGATGGGAGCATTTTCCGTTTCGCGGTTGTTGGCGCGGTTGATCTCGATGGCTTTTGCAAACCAGCTCTTGGCAGCGTCGTAACTACCCTGGCGGAAAAAGAAGGTGCCCAGGTTGCCGTATGTTTTGGCAATGCCGATCTGGTCACTGGCCAGGTCGAAGCAGGTGATGGCTACGTCGAGGTGTTTTTTGGCTTCGGGGTAATTGCCGCGCAACATGAGCAACTGGCCCAGGCGTCGGTTGCCGCGACCGATCAGGTACCAGTCGTTCAGATTTTTAGCGCGTTCCAGTGCTGTGCGGTAATCCTGCTCGGCTTCTTCCCATTGCCCGACGAGTTCGTGCACGGTGCCCTTGCGCAGGATCAGTTTGATCACTTTTTTGCCTTTTTTATCCTTGTCGATTGTGTTGGCAATCAGTTTTTCATAAAAAGACAAGGCCTGCCGGTTCTGGAAATTTCGCTGGGCGTATCGCGCGGCTTTTTCCAGGTATTTATTCGTTTTCCGTCCGTCTTCCGCCTGTTCGTAGTGGAAAGCGAGATCGACGAAGCGTTCCTGCGAATTCGGGTATAGTTGTTCGATGGCATCGGCAATGAGTTGGTGCAATTCCCGCAGCCGCGTGCGCAGCTGCATGTCGTACGCCGCTTCACGAAGCAGGGAGTGCCGGAAAATATAGCGCAACTCGTTCATCGCATACCACACCTGCCATTTTTCGGCAGTCTGGATCTGCTCGCGCAGCACCAGTTCCATGTCGCCGTTTTTCCGGATAAATTCTTCCTGTTTAGCCATAACGGCCGACAAAACGGGCAGTTCGAATTCGCGGCCGATCACTGCGGCGGCTTTTACGGTTTCTTTCACCAGTCCGCTGAGCCGGTCGATGCGCGCCATCATGATCTCCTTTACGGAGTCGTTCATCTGCACGTCCTGATTTTTCAGTTGGAGCATGCCGTCGGTGCTTTTCAGCAGGTTGGCTTCCCGGAAATACTCGGCCATTTGCTCGATGTAGAACGGGTTGCCCTGGGTCATACGTTGCAGCAGTTCGAGCAGTTCGGGGTGCAGGATTCCTCCGAGCCGCGCTTCTGCAAACGCTTTCAGGTCGTCGGGATGCAGGAAATTCAGGTCGACCTCGATGTTTGGAATCGACAATTCACCGAGGATATTTTTTTTGAAGAGGTAGGCTTTTGCACCGTCGTCTTCGTAGCGGCTGGTGGCCAGAAAAAGCAGCGGGTAAGCCGGCGCGCGGCGGATAAATTGTGCCAGGAATTCGAGGCTCATTTCATCGTACCAGTGCGCATCTTCGAGTTCGATCACCACGGGTTGCAGCAGCGATTCGGCTACGAACAGGTTGGCCATGGCAGCCAGTCCGTTCTGGTAGCGGCCGCGGCCGTCGAGTTGTTCCCACAATGATCCCGAGTAAGTGATGCCCAGCATGGCAGCCAGCACACTTTGGGTACGGCTGATCTCGCGGCGCACGGCATCCGCTTCCGGATGTCCGCTTTCCGTGAGTTCGAACTGCAGTTCTATAAAATTTTGCTCGAACAGTTCCCGGTTGCGCTCGGAAGTATTTTCCGGGCTTTGTTCGAAGTAATTTTTCAGGAAATAAATAAAAGGGTTGAACGGTTTGCGCAGGATCTGGTCGCTCTGACACGTGAACCAGCTCACCGTCATGCCGTCGCGCACCTGTCGGCGGAATTCGTAACTCAGGCGGCTTTTACCGATACCGGCTTCTCCAAAAACGTAGGCTACGCCGGCGAAGCGGTTTTCGCGCAGCGGCAGGGCAAAATCGACCAGGCTGCGCAGTTCCGATGCCCGGCCAAAATAATCGCCCGAAAAACTCGCCCGGCCCACCAGGTTCCTGCCCATGAGCAGGTAGGTAGGTATGGCTTTTTCAAAACCTTTATAATAGCCTTCGCCGCGGTAAGTGAATTTGAAATTGCGGTTGCGCTGCACATTTTCGTCTGCCATCACCTCCCCCCAGTTGGCTTTCATCATCAGGCGCGCGCCGAGGTTGACGCGGGCGCCGGCGGCGGCGTACTGGCAGCGTTCGGCGCTGCCGATCACGCCGGTAAATGCGAGCCCGGAAGTAATACCGATGCGGTATTTCGCGCCGGTCAGATTTTCCAGCGTTCCCATTTGTTCATGAATGGCCGCTACGAATTCCAGTGCGCGCTCCACGTTGTTTTCAAAAGAAATAGGCGCTCCAAACAGGCAAAAGATCACACCGCCTTTATCGCCAAAGTCAATTTCTTTCAAATACGCACCGAAATTGTCGCACTCCTGCAACACGGCGGAGGCGAAATGATCGAGCGCAGCATGATGTTCCACACCGGCAAAAGAAATAAATACGCTGACGACATTCCGGAATTCGCCCATACCCTGGTTTTCAAAGACTTCCTTCGGCAGGAAATCAGCCATGATATGCGGATCGGGTGCGGGAAGCGGTTTTCTGTTTTCGTCCTGCGTTAATTTTTTATCAGCAACACTGCCCGGTTTTTGTTCTTTTTCAGGCGGGAGGTTAATTTTAGAATAGTCGTCCGGAAGGTTTTCCGTTTCCAGTTGCAGCGGATGCAAATACGGCCGCAATTGAACGTCTCCGACCACCTCCAGACTGGCAGCCCGGACCTGTGCCTGCGCGCACCCGTCGATTGGTGCGCCCCTGAAATAATATGCTTTGCGGTCTTTCCCGACAATGCCCCATTCCACGCTGCCCACGGAAAGGCCGATTTTGATACCGATGTTGTGTTCGACGAGCATGGAATCTTCATCTTCCTGCTGCAGGGCAAAACGCGCCAACGTCGATTGCGCCGTCCGGATCACGCGCCGGGCTACTTCCATGGTTTCCGGATCGACGGCGCTGTTGTTGGAAATGGGGAAAATGGCTGTAAAACTGTCTCCGGCAAAATATGGAATAAAACCTCCCTGCTCGTAAACCAGATGCACCATCGGCTGGAAGATGTGGTTGAGCGCTACGGACAGTTCTTCGGCGCCTTCCGAACCTTTCTGCATAAGTGTCTCCGTCAGTCGGGTGAACCCGCTGAGGTCGACGAACATCGTAAAGGCGTTTAACGAGCCTTCATGGATGCCATTCCGGTAGTTTTCCTGAATAAAATGTGGCAGGAAGTGTCTCAAAATACAGGCGATTAGGTTTGGAGTGGTGAAGATAAAAGGATTTGATGTTATCCATTACAGGTTCTCTAAATCCTTGCCGATGTCGCGCCGGTAATATTTTCCTTCGAACTGCACCACTTTGGCATTGCGTCGTGATTTGCGCAGCGCGCTTTCCATATCTTTTGCCAGACTGGTGAGGGCCAAAACCCGGCCGCCGTTGGTTACCACGCCGTCGCCTTGCACCCTGGTGCCGGCGTGAAATGCCAGGCTTTCTTTTACTTGTTCCAGTCCTGTCATGATTTTACCTTTTTCATACTGATCCGGGTAACCTCCGCTCACCAGGAAAATTGTGGTGGCGAATTTTTTATCGGCGCGGATTCGTACGCGGCCAAGGGTACCTTTTGCACAATTTTCAAACAATTGGACGAGGTCGTTTTTAAGGCGCGGCAAAACAACTTCCGTTTCCGGGTCGCCCATGCGGCAATTGTATTCGATCACGTAAGGTTCGCCCTGCACTTCGATCAATCCGAAGAAAATGAATCCTTTGTAAACGATCTTTTCTTTTCGCAGGCCTTTTACCGTCGGCGCAATGATGCGTTCCTCAACTTTTTGCCACATCGTTTCATCAACGAAGGGTACCGGACTGACAGCGCCCATACCGCCGGTATTAGGTCCCGTATCGCGTTCGCCGATACGTTTGTAGTCTTTCGCTTCCGGCAAAATTTTGTAGGTTTTACCATCGGTCAGCACGAATACACTGAATTCGATGCCGCTCAAAAATGCTTCAATCACCACCCGATCGCCGGCAGCGCCGAATTTTCCGTCGAGCATATCCCGGAATTCCTGTTCGGCTTCCTGGTGGCTCTGGCAAATAATTACCCCTTTTCCGGCAGCGAGCCCGTCGGCTTTCAAGACGATTGGAAGCGGTTGTTGTTTCAGGTATTGAACACCTTCTTCCACTCCTTCCGAGGTGAACTCCCTGTAAGCGGCCGTAGGAATTTTATGGCGTTCCATAAATTTTTTGGACCAGGCCTTGCTGCCTTCCAGCACGGCGCCGGCTTTGGACGGACCAATGACCGGAATATTTTTTAGGGCATCTGTTTCCTGAAAATAATCCCAGATACCCCGCACCAGCGGTTCTTCCGGCCCCACCACTACCATTTCAACTGCATTTTTCAACACGAATTGTCCTACCGCTGCAAAATCGAGCGGATCCAGCGCCACATTTTCTCCGCAAGTGGCCGTACCCGCATTTCCCGGGGCGATGAACAAGCGGCTACAGCGTTTGCTTTGCGCCATTTTCCAGGCAAATGTGTGTTCGCGACCGCCCGAGCCGAGTAATAGAATAGTCATTAGGTGAGTTGTGAATGGTGAGTTGTGAGGGTTTGAGGATCTGAGGATGCGAGTATTTGAGTATTTGATTCGACAAGCATCGCCAGTCAAATCCTCGATTCCTCAAATCTTCACAACCTCAAAAAATCATTGTCCAAAAACGTATTGCACAATGTTCGCGCCCATTTGAAGGGCTTTCGAACGTGTTTCCTGCGGGTCGTTGTGCACGTCATCCCAGCCGTCGCCGAGGTCGGTTTCAAAATCGTAATAACAAACCAGGCGTCCCTGCCAGATCAGTCCGAAACCTTGCGGCGGTTTGCCGTCGTGCTCGTGGATTTTAGGCAAGCCGTTGTTGAAATTATATTTCTGGTGGTAAATGGGGTGACTGAAAGGCAGTTCCACAAAATCCAGTTCCGGGAAGACCTTTTTCATCGCGGGTCGAACGAAAGGATCGAGTCCGAAATCGTCGTTGAGAATCAGGAAACCGCCACCCTCCAGATAAGCGCGGAGGTTGCGCGCCTCGATGTCATTGAACAACATGTTGCCGTGCCCGGTCGCATACACGATCGGGTAATTGAATATTTCGGCACTTCCGGATTCCACGGTCCCGAATTCGAGATCGAAATTGGTGCGCAGGTTTTCGTTACAAAACTTTGCCAGGTTTTTCAGCGAGTTGACGTCGTTGTACCAGTCGCCGCCGCCCGAATATTTCAGCAAAGCCAGTTTGAGGGTAGGCGGTTGATCGGCCGTGGTCCAGGAAGCCTGTACCAAAAGCAGCAAAAAAAGGATTGCGATTCGCATATAATAGTCTTTGTGTGCTTTGAGGGCTTTTGTTTCATTCATAAAACCTTACTTTTCGCCCTAAAAACGATTTTATGATGCGTTTTGTATACGTATTGATTTTAATTGCCTGTTGGTGTGGTAAAATGACCGCCCAATCTACGGCATACGTGTTCCAGTTCGGTCCCACGATCGGAGTGCAAAAGTGGGATAATTCTTTCGAGCGCGAGCCACTTTTTAAATACCACGGCGCACTCAGTATCGAATCCATCGATAATGAGGACGATAAAAATTCGCTTTTTATGCAGATCGGCTACCATATTAAAGGTAGTGCGAACCGGTTCCGGTATTTCAACATCAATTCCGGCGCCCCATCCGGGTCTTTCACCGAAGAATTCCGGTTTAACAACATTTCGCTCGTACTCGGCGCCAAACAGAAACGCCCCTTCGGTGCAAGCGGCAATTCGCGTTTTTTTTACGGCGGTGGCCTTCGCATCGATTACACATTGTCAACAAACATCGACAACCTGTCAAATAACAGTCCCACGCTCGCGATTTTTTACCCCAGCGTAGGTTTTATGAACCGCTGGATGGCAGGCTTCACGGTCACTACCGGTATCGAGTTCAAATTGAACGAGTTGATCGGCGGTGAGCTGAAATTGTCCATACAACCCGACGTCACCCTGCAATACAACCAGCCTGCCATTGGAAATGTGATCGACCCATATAACCCGGGCAACGTGATCACCATTTCCGAACGCCGTATCCGCAATGCCGCCGTGGAACTGGGGGTAGGGTTGCGCCTGCTGCGGAAAGTGGAATACGTGGATTGATGATTCCTGAGCGTGTTTAGTTTTTTGTGTATCGTGTTTGGTAAAGGTTGATAATCAAGCCCTCCTAAAAACCAAACACAAAAAACTAAACACGCTCTTTATACAGCGGCTTCTCTCAGCGCTTCCTCGATCAGCAGGGCGAAAAACTCGCCCAGCGACCAGCCATGGGCCTGGGCCTGCTGCGGCACGATACTGGCCGGAGAAATGCCGGGAATGGTATTGGGTTC
>JAKQJD010000362.1 GCA_029561355.1 Bacteroidota bacterium
TGTTCCGCTGACCACAAAAAAGTAGGGCGCCGAAGTAGCCGAACACCCGGCCGCAGTCGTGGCCTGCACCGTGTAAGTGCCCGTCTCCGTCGGCACGTACGTCGGACCAGTAGCGCCGGGAATGGGCGTGCCGCCCAGCCACCATTGCAAGGCATCGTTGGATACCGTCGACAAAACGTTTCCATTCGCTGTGATGACCGGTGGTGCGGGGTTTGGGTCGACGTGCAGGAACAAGGTATCGGAAGCCATGCAGCCGTCCTGACTGGTCGTGCTCAACACGTAAACAGTTGATTCAAGCGCATCTATAGCAAAATTGCAGAAGTTTGAAACCATATTCCCGCCCAGATCGCTCCACGTACAGGACCCCGAACTGGTGCCGGTGATGAACGTCAGGCTTTCGCTGCAAACCGAAATGTCGGGCGCCGCTTCTACCGTTGGGAGTGGAAATGCCGTCACCTGAACGGTGTCGCGCGACACACAATTGTTGTCGTCCGTAACAGTCAGAACAAATGCACCGCTTACCGAGATCGTAAGCGATAGCAGACAATCATCCGAAACAGGGATGCCGGCCAAATCGCTCCATTGACAGGTGCCCGAACTTGAGGTGTTTATATCCACACTTGCGCCGCTACAAACGGAAATATCCGGGCCTGCGAATAATAAAGGCAGTGGAAAAACCTGTACCACAATCGTATCCGTAGCGGAACCGATGTCATTGGTAGCCGTGAGGATATACATACCCGAACTATCCACCGTCAAATCTGCCGTCGTCGCGCCTGTATTCCAGAGGTACGAAGAAGCGCCGGGCGCAAAACCATGCAACACCGTTTGCCCGCAGGCATTCCGGTCGGGGCCCAGTTGAACCACCGGCGCGGAAGGCGTTTCGAAAGCCCCCGGGTCGGGATTCGGGAATTGCCGGGCAAAACCGCGCAGGTCCGTCAGTACAACTGTTTGGGTGCCAATGTTTTCCAGAATGGGGTTGTGCAGCGAGAGGCTATCCGGCAAACCGTTGGTCCACATCGGATTGGCGAGCACAGAATGCTGGTCGCCGCCGGTCTGCGTTTGAATGCCGCTCAGTTCAGCGCTTCCGTACACCACCAGGGCGCCGTTTGTGAAATACACGTTGTGGTCGAAAAACGAATAATCAGTTCCGCCGGAGTTAAAAGCCAGACCCAGCCCCGAGTTTACAAAAACGTTGTTGACGACGTATGCGCCGCTGGTTTGCTGTATTTCAAACGCGATGTTGTCGGTGTCGGCCGAATTGTGCCGGATCGTATTGTGAATGACGTGGATGGAATCGCAATTGATGATCCACATGCCCCGCGAAACGGCGACAATGCCCGCGCCCAGGTTCATGGAAATGGAATTGTTGGCTACCAGCGAAATATCGTCGTTGTATTCCGCGCAATTGATCAGGTAAATGCCGTTGGTGGCCTGCACACCGAAAATAGAAATGCGGTTGCCGCTGATTTCGTAATTGTACAGATTCAGGCCGTAAATGCCATACAGGCTGTTTTGGGAGGAGGCGCCGAATTCGTTGTTTCGTACCCGCACGTTTTGCCATTTTTGCAGGTTCAGGCAGTCGTCGTATGAGCCGTACACACGGTTGTTTTCAAAAACGAGGTTGTATTTCAACGGACCGGTGCCCACCAGGTTGGCGCCCATGCCGCCCGACCGTATCAGGCAGTTGCGTACCGTCAGGTTAGAATCCGGGAAAGCCGCCAGCGCGGCGTCGCTGTCGGAAGAATTGTTGCCGAAGTAGCCTTCTATGATGCAGTTTTCAAAAGTGATATCCGAGCCGAAAGCAATGAAAACCGGCGAATAGTTGTTGGTATTGGCCGTTTGTTTGATTTTCAGGCTTTTAAAGGTCAGAAAACGGCTGTACTGGGTGCGCAGGGTAAACGCGTTGTTCGCCGAAGCCGGCGCACTCAGTATCACTGCACTGCTGTCGCCGCTTTCGCCCTGAAAAGTGACCACGTGCTGGGCTGAACTGCCTTTGAGTATACCGATTTGAATTTGTTCGTTGTAGGTTCCGTTGCGCACCAGCAGGGTAGTGTTGCTGCACAGGCCGCCTTTTTGCAGGGCCGCTACCGCTGCGGAAAAACTGGTAAAATCAGGGTTGTTTCCGCCGATGGTATACGTTCCCGACAGCCCGGAATACAGGCCGTCAAAAACCAGTTTGTCGTCGGCCGGAAAGTTGTCCGCGCTGCCGTTCGGGTTGCTGCACTGTACGCTGACCGTGTTGCTTTGTAAGGGAACAAGCGCCGGGAAACCCAGCGCTACCTGCGTCGTTTGACCGACTGCCAGGTTGCCGGTCCACGCGACGTCCGGCTGCGCCACGCCGTTTAGTGTGACCGTTAAAACGGCCGAGGTCAGTGTTGTCGATCCCGTATTTTGCAAAACGATTTCCAGCGGCAGTTCGGCGCAGTACACCGAGTCGGCGGAAGGATTTACAAACCCGCCTACCGCTGCCGAGATCTGCACCGGTACGTATTCATCCGCGCCGATATCGGGCGCGGCGGCACTCCGGTTTTCGCCGTCAAAATCCACTGTAACTGTCGGCAGCGGTGTTCCCAGGTTGTTCAAAACGGCATTGGCCACATGGAGATCCGTATTTCCGGCGTAATAAGGGTTCGCGCTGATGGAGTTGGGCGGTAAATCCGTCAGAATCAGCCCGTTGTACAGGTTGCAATGGCTGAACGTTTCCACTTCATTGGGTTCGTTTTGCACCACTACAGGCAATCCGCCAGGCTTCACCACCACCGAGTTGTTCTGAATACGAATGTAGCGGCTGCTGTTGGCCAGGAAAAGACCGTAGCATTGTTCGGAGCCCGATTGTATATCGAGGCTGTTGTGGAAAAAATCGAGGTAACGACACGATTGAATGAGTGCGCCGTTTACTTGTGTACTGTTTCCGTAATTCCCCATCATATTGTTGGCCACCAGACACCTGTTAGCGGCGGTACCCCGGCACTCATACATGGCCAGACAGCCGTAGTAGGTCGTGAAAATGCGGTTGCGGATGACCACGGCCGTGCTGCAAAAACGAATGCTGAACCCCAGCGCGCAACTGTCTACCAGGTTTTGCCGAACCCTGATGTTGTGGGCATAAACGGCCGCAACAGCCTCGCCGATCGTTCCCTTGAAACGGTTGTTTTCGATCAGCATATCGGCCGAAACCAGCGTTTCGCCGCCTAATACGCCGATGCCGTTGTAGCCGTTCCGGAAAAAGCAGTTTTTGGCGGTAAAATTGGGGCTGATGCCGGTAACGAGCACCGATATGCGCTGGTTTTCATTCAGGGTGGAGGTGTTCAGACTCCCGCTCAGGCGGCAGTTTTCCAGGCGGATATTCGAGGCATTGTAGACGAGGACAGCGGTGGAATAAGCGCCTGTTTCCGGTGTCTGAAAGGAGAGGCGTTTCAGCACCACCTGCCCTACGTTTTGCAGGGCAATGAGGTAATTGGTCGTGTTGGTGGCCGTGGCGTTTAGCAGCAACACGCTGCTGCTGTCGCCGTTTTCCGCCTGGAACGTGACCGTTCGATTGACGTTGGAGCCCGGGATGGCATTGATTATAAATCGCTCCGTGTAGGTGCCCGGCCGCACGTTGAAGGTGACATTTCCGGAAATGCCCTGTGTGGTGAGTGCTGCGGCCGCTGCCGTGAAATCGGCGTAATTCGGGTTGGTACCGCCGATGGTGTAGGCGCCGCTGAGTTGGGCGGAAAGTGGCAGGGTGCTGACGATGAACAGGGTAAAAAGGAGAAGTCGATTCATGGGCAGAAGAAGTTGTGCTTGGGCAAAGTTCGTTTAATGCATACGGCAGGGATGCAAAAAAGTCGGGTAATACATATGAAGTGCGTTATTTTATCCTGAGCCGGCATCCCATTTCCAGCCCGATAGAATAGAGGTGATGGCCTGCCTGTGCCTTTTTCAGTTTTGTCAGAAGATAACGGAATGTTGGTTGACCAAAAACCTGGATTTTTTGATTTACCTGATAATTGTACCCGAAGGCAAGATTCCCTGCCAACTGAAACGTACTGACACCCACCAGATTTTCTTTGATCGTTTTGGTTTCAAAGTCGGTGATCTGGGTGGTTCGGCCCGACAGGAAAAGGACGGGAGACATGCCTATTTCCATAAATGGCGACCATTTTCTACGGTTCCATTCCAGCCGGCCCATCACAGGCCATTCCAGAAGCAGATAATGGTGAATAAATTCAGCCCTGTGCGGGAGGCTCGGGTCGGGCACCCAGGTGCCCGTTGCATATTCGCTTTCGTATCGCAGCCCGGATTTACCTGTAGTATATCCGGCCCTGGCCAGTCGCATACCTGTTTTGAGGTGCAGCCGTTCGGTCAGTTTTACATTCACGTTTATACCGAAGCGCCCGGCAATCTGGATGGTTTCCAGTGTTTTGAGCCAGGAATAGTCCGGGCTGAAAAGCACATCGACGGATGCCCGGGTTTGTGCATGAACGAGTAAGGGAAGTAACAGCAAGGGCAGAAGCGTCCATTTTTTCATTTTCTTAAATTTTTAAGTAACAGTATAGTTCAAGTGGTAATCTATATGCTTGATAGTCATGTAGTTATCCCGGAGTGACACACGCTGAATGCCCGGAAAAATACGGTTTTTTACATACCGGCAGGCATGCCGAATACGGCAGCGACCAGCAGCCCCGTGAAACCGATCATGCTCAACACCCCACGGTATCCCAGAAACCGGAACCATCTTTCCCGGTAATCCGTCCAGTCGGCCGGATATCGCTCCGGCGTCCAGGTATTGATCATGTCATTAATAGGCATATTGCCTTTTAAAGTAATAAAAACATCTGCAATCAGGGTAATCAGGGAAAGGGTTGCAGCCAGGAACAGCAGGCTGCCGGGATTTCCGGCCGTCAGAACGACCAGCAGCAGATTGGCCAGCAGCGCGGTATAAATCACGTATTTGAAATTTTTGCGCATACTGGCGTCGATCAGTTTGCGCAGTTCCATGTAAGGTCCGATGTCCAGGCTCGACTGCGCATATTTTAAGGCCAGCATGTACATAAAAGGTTGACTTACAAGGATGCTGTAGGCCAGCAGGGTGATCAGAAAAATGATGTTGGTTGCCATGTCATTTAGTTTTTTTAACCGTGCAAAGATCTGAAGGCGGGGATTTTTGGCGGCTGACAAATGTCTATAAATCGG
This sequence comes from Bacteroidota bacterium, assembly GCA_029561355.1. Lineage (GTDB taxonomy): Bacteria > Bacteroidota > Bacteroidia > Chitinophagales > Saprospiraceae > M3007. Next base: position 5,182 of record JAKQJD010000362.1, read on the forward strand.
GAAAACAGGTTGCATTTGTCTTGAAAGTTTGTCGGGAGTATCCAAAACTTTACGCAAACAAAAACCCTCAAAACCATGTTTAACCTCTTCTTTACAAATAATGCAGGTCCCTAAGCGGATTATCGCGTACTTTTGCGCTCTTTTTCAACCACATATCCATTATTATAGATGCTATCAGTGAATGACGTTGCCCTGCAATTCGGCAAACGCGTGCTTTTTGACGAGGTCAATCTTAAATTTGTAAAAGGCAACTGTTACGGAGTCATCGGCGCCAACGGCGCGGGCAAATCCACGTTCCTGAAAATCCTGTCCGGCGAAATCGAAAGCACCCGCGGCAAGGTCGAGATCACGCCCGGCGAACGGATGGCTGTACTCAGCCAGAACCACTTCGAGTTCGACCAGTATCCGGTAATGGATACCGTCATCATGGGCCACCGGCACCTGTATGACATCATGAAGGAGAAAAATGCCATTTACGACAACCCCAACGCTTCGGAAGCCGATTCGATGCGCGCGGCCGAACTGGAAGGCGAATTTGGCGAAATGAACGGCTGGATGGCCGAAAGCGACGCGGCCGAACTGCTCAGCAACCTGGGCGTTCACGAATCGCTGCACTACAAACTCGTCGGCGATCTCGACGGCTCGGAACGTGTGAAGGTGTTGCTCGCGCAGGCGCTCTTCGGCGCGCCCGATATCCTGCTCATGGACGAACCGACCAACGACCTGGATGCCGAAACCACCGACTGGCTTTGCAACTTTCTGGCTGATTACCAGAACATTGTGATCGTCGTTTCGCACGACCGCCACTTCCTGGATATGGTGTGCACCAACGTGGTCGACGTCGATTTCGGCAAGATCCGCATGTTTACCGGCAACTACACGTTCTGGTACGAAACCAGCCAGTTGCTGACGCGCCAGATGGCCGATAAAAACAAAAAAGTGGAGCAGAAACGCCAGGAAATGATGGACTTTATCGCCCGTTTCTCGGCCAATGCTTCCAAATCCCGGCAGGCTACCAGCCGCAAAAAAGCGCTGGAAAAACTGAATCTGGAAGATATGCAGGTGTCCATGCGCCGCTACCCGTACATCGCGTTCAAACCCGAACGCGACCCGGGAGATATCATCCTGGAAGTGGAAAAACTTGGTAAAAAGAACGAGTCCGGCGAATACCTGTTCCGCGACCTCGACCTGCGTTTCAACAAGGGTGAAAAAATTGCCGTACTCAGCCGCAATGCGCAGGCGATCACTGCTTTTTTCAATATCCTGGCCGGCGAAGACACGGAATTTGAAGGCCGGTTCCAGTACGGACAAACGATTTCGCCCCAATACCTGCCAAACGACAACACCGCCTTTTTCTCCGGCGATCAGGACATGAGCCTGATGGACTGGCTTCGTCAGTTCTCCAAGGAAAAGGACGAGCCGTTTATCCGCGGCTTTCTGGGTCGCATGCTGTTCGGCGGCGAGGAAGTGTTCAAACGCTCAGGCGTGCTCTCCGGCGGTGAAAAGGTGCGTTGCATGATGTCCAAAATTATGCTCGCCAACCCGAATTTCCTGATCCTCGACGAACCTACGAACCACCTGGACCTGGAATCCATCACGGCCCTGAACAACGGCATGAAGGATTTTACGGGTAATATGCTGTTCAGTTCGCATGACTACCAGATCCTGGAGTCTGTGGCCAACCGGATTATCGAGATCACGCCGAACGGGCTCATCGACCAGTATATGGAATACGGCGATTACATCCACAGCGAGAAAATCCGGAATTTGCGGACGGAATTGTATGGGGATGCGGTGCACGCTTAATTATTCTGTTTAGATGTTTTTAAGTAATTCAGAGGTGTCATCTGCGACGTAGGATCGCAGGTGACACCTCTCGTTTTAGGGGTGTTTTTTATTTAACCACAAGGTGCACAAAGGGGATTTCACAAGGGGCACGAAGGATCGGTGGTAATTTTCTGTATCCGGAATTATTACATGCCGGACGCTTTCAATTCCTCCCTTACCTCATTTGCTCTTTTATCCGAACCAAACTCCCGGATGAATTTTTGCCCGCTTTCTTTCATGCCTTTTTTATCCGGGGTAGAGAGGGATTGATAGTTCTGAAACATGTTGTACCACACGTCGGCCAGCAGGTCGCTGTCGGGGTATTTGATCGCGAATGCACGGTAGTCCCGGTTTATCCTTTTTATGTCTTCCTCTTCTTCGTTGTACATAAAATTAAACGGGATAAGATCAAATTCGGCATTGTCTGTAAGGTTACTTTGGGGGAATTTTTGAGCGAAAGATTTCAGCGGATTAGTTACCAGGGAATAGTCGCAGCCGGCGCAGCTTTGCTGGCAGTACCAGTCGGTACGGCAAATGATTTCCAGCGCGTGGGCTTTAAAATAATAGAGCGAATCGGCTGAAAGCGCCAGTTTTTCAAGACTGTCTACCCGATGCAAGTATTTCCGTACACTGTCGACGTGTGACATGAAACTATAGTCCACGTCCTGGTTGGGTTTGCCGAAATACTTGTAAAATTCCTTTTCCAGATACACCACTTTTTTGAATTCGGACTTGCGGCCGTATTGGTCGATTAAACCGTTCAAACATGCCTTTCTGTAGATAAATGGCAGCGACCCGTCGCGGTAGCAACGCTCATGTTCCTCCGGAAAGTGGAGCGGCGCGTATTGAAATGCCTGGTAATCCAGAGCGGCCAGTTTTTGTTTCACTTCCACGTTGTCGATAGCCGCATATTTTTCTTTGATAAAATTAAGTTTTTTAAGCGCAACCGCGACAACGGTATCTTTGGTCAGGCCGAGTGAATCAACAGATTTGTTCAGTTGTACGAGCTGGGTATTGTACAGATCAACGTCGAATGGTCTGCACATTTTAATGAAATCTTCCCTGGACATAACCAGGATCCTGTTTTCAAAAACAGTATAAACGTTGCAGTCGTCCGGGACAGTTTTTACGAATTTTACTTTCGACGGCACTTTGAATTCCAGTTGTTGATGGCTGGAAATGTCGATCAGCATCAGTTGACCGGGCCGTTGAATCCAGATGTATTCTGCATCGAACCCGACGCTGGTATTATATTGATTGACAGGAGGCAAACGGTAAAAAAACTTTTCTGATGTTTGCGTGTGCGGGTCAAAAGCGTAACAGAATTCATCGTCCCATTGCCAGTAGATACCGTCCGCAATGGTCGTATTATAAGAGTACTGCTGAATGGGCAGCGGCAGGGTTTTCACCTCGCCTTTCAAGACATGATAAGTTGCGTTGTCCTTGTAAAGCAGCGCGAGCCCGTCATTTATCCTGTTATATGCCTGGAATTCATAAGTGCCGGCAAAAAAACCCTTGACAATCCGCCCCGAATTAAGGTAGTAAGTATATTGTCTTTCCAAAATAACCGTCGTATCGTCTACCATCTCGCAGGACTGGATAAACTTTAGCGGCATATCGGGCACCTGATGTATGGTTTTACTTCGCCTGTCCCAGTAGCACAACTGGTGAAAGGCAACGAAATAGACCTTGTCGGGCCTGGCAATAATTCTGTGCACGTAGTTGACCGGCAGTTCCACTATCTTTTTTGTCTTGCTGTCGTAGTACAGCACATTGCGGTTCTGCCCGCCTATCCACATCAGCGAATCGTAGGGGTCGACTTCGGAATAAGCGTTCTCCACATTGAAAAAATTGCGATACGCGCTGCTCAAAGCCGTTTTCTGTCCGGTGTGAAGATCCACTTCGACCATCCTCTGCCGGCTCTGCACCCAGATCTTGCCCGGCTCGAAGGGCAGTATCCTTATATCTGTGATGGTATCATTGGGGAAATCCAGGCTGACAGGTTTTTCAATCTGTGTACAGGGAAGCGCACCTTCCGTTCGGCACGAAAACAGCAGAATGAACAGAAGTGCAGCGGCAATAAAAGTAGAAAAAGTATTTTTTAAGGTGGGTTTCATGTAGAGGAGGAGGTTTATAAAGGTTGATTTTGACCGAATCAGGAACAACGTAAAAGTATCGCAACATAAAAGTTTCGCACAGGTAGTAATAGAAATCGTGGGGCGGGAATTAGTATTCGCAGGGATTTTCTGTTGATTCTTGTAAAAAAACAACCAGAAAAAAATAGTTATTAAATATTATTCTAATTTCATTTCCTATTGTATTATTGCAATAATAAATCACAATGCACGCCATTGCCACTATCTAATATTTTAAATCCAATTTTTTCATAATAAAAATTTTATAACAATGTCAAAACATTTCTCAATCCCGATTTTGTTTTTATTCCTCACCCTTTTTTCACTGAACGCCCAGTCGGATTATTTCTGTCTGAACCGTTCGGATAATCCGCCCACGATCACTCCTGCCGATCTGGGAGGGCTTGCGGAACGATCCGTCTGCGATGTCTTTAAATGCACCGGCGCTGTGGTGAACCTCAAGTTTCACGTACTGCACCTGGACAATGGCACGGGCGGTTATACCGATTCGGATGTAGCGGCTTGTAAAAACCTGTTGAATGCGGCGTATAATCCCCAGGGTATTTCCTTCAATTATCAGCCCACGCACCACTGGAACAAGTCGTTTTACCTGACCCAAACGGATATCGCCCTGCAGTCGGTTTTCACGGATCCGCTGAATCAGCGAACCTCGGATGCTATTCACGTTTATCTCATGAAAAACCCGCAACTGGGTGCAGGCAAGGCCGATGGAATTCCTTCCAATGCCTGCTTTATGGGCGGTGCGGCCACCTACAACGGTGTCACATACCAACTGGTCCCTTCGCACGTGGTATCGCACGAGGTGGGGCACTGTATGGGTTTGCAGCACACGTTTAACGGGTTCACCCCCGGAACCCCGAAAACGGAGTCAAGTCCTTGTACCATGGGCGATTTTGTAGCCGACACTCCTGTCGACCCCGTCACAACGAAGGCTTGTATCATACCTTCCAGTTGTACGTATCAGCCTTCGGGCGGCGAATGCCCGCTCACCGATGGCAGCGGGAATGCCTATACGCCCAATCTGCACAACTACATGTCGTATACGGTAACCACTTGTATGAACAATTTCACGGCGGGCCAGGGCGATAAAATGCGGGACGACGCGATGGCCGTTATTCCGGGTGTATTTAAACTGCCGGAAATATCCAGTTCGCCCAGTTCGACCAATATCTGTATCGGCAATTCGCAAACCCTGACCTTGTGTTTCCCCGGTACGATCACCTGGTCGGTATCACCGGCAGGGGCTGTCACTTTCAGTTCGCCTACCTATCAGAATGGCAGTATTAACATAACGCCTACCGGCAATGTAACGGGCGCGATTACCATTACGGCCACTACCTCGGGCGGACAAACCAAACAGATCAGCAAGAACGTTTTATCCACCACTTTCGGTGGTACTTATTCCAACAACGGTGGAATTAGCAAGCCGCTCAACACGGTGAATGCTATTTCAGCCGGTTCTGTTTACGTTACCCTGCCGGCGGGCAATACATACACCTGGGCGACCCAGGGCCTTACACCTCCCGGACTCGGGCTGTGGGTAAGCGGCACCGGCGTAAACGCCAGTTTTAGCCTGTATAGCGGTAGTGTAACATTTTTGATCACTTCCGGAGGATCTTGCAGCGTCACCCGTACAGTTACTTTTTACATCGGCAGTGGCTGGGGCCTGGCTGCCTGGCCGAATCCGGCGTCGGATGTGCTGAACGTGCAGGTGGATCAAATCATCCAGGGCGATGTGCCGACGGGCGTCCCCGACCTTACGGTGCCGGCCGACCGCAGCACGGATGTTTCTCCTAAAACGGATTTGCAGGTTGAAATCCGCAATTCGATGGGCGTGCTGGTATATTCGGGCACGATCAATCCGAATGAACCTTCCGGTATCAATGTTTCCGAACTGAGAAACGGTGTGTACTGGGTTACGGTACGCGGAGCGGATTTTTCGGGAACGAGTAAAGTGGTGATTTCGAGGTAAGTAAAAATGATAGATACATGAAAGAACAAGAGGGTATACAGGCTGCAAACCTGTGTACCCTCTTCGTGTTTCCCTGCCATGTCGGCATCGGGTTAGCGAAACCCTTCAAGCCTGGCATACATTTTTTATGCGATTCCCTACCGAAGCCACCACCGTTAAAAAATGTCTCCGAATAACACAACCGCACGCAATGTTATTGCCAAAGTTGCATCATCGCCGGTGGAACAGGAATCCGGTACAAATCTCCTTAAAGTGAAAATCAAAAAAAGGTATTTCGTTTATTCCCTGCTGGTGATCGCCCTCGGCGGACTGGTC
>JAKQJD010000041.1 GCA_029561355.1 Bacteroidota bacterium
TCAATATCATTTCCTACAATGTCAACGGCATCCGTTCGGCCATCTCCAAAGGTTTCTGGGAATGGATAGACCGGGAAAAGCCCGATATCGTATGCCTGCAAGAGATCAAAGCGCTGGTATCCGACGTACCCGTACTCGAACTCGAGGCACTGGGTTACCGGCACTGCTGGTTTTCTGCTGAAAAAAAAGGATACAGCGGGGTAGCGACATTTTCGAAAATGGAGCCGGATTCCATCGTTACCGGCTGCGGCATTGGGCCTTATGACCAGGAAGGCCGTATCCTGCGCACCGACTTCGGCGACTGGACGCTGTTGAACTGTTATTTCCCTTCAGGCACTACCGGCGACGTCAGACAGGGGTTTAAAATGAAATTCCTCGACGATTTTTTTGAGTATGTGCAGGAACTGAAAAAATCGAGGCCGCAACTCATTATCGTCGGCGACTACAATATCGCCCACAACGAAATCGATATCCACGACCCGAAAAGCAACAAAAATACCAGCGGTTTTCTGCCCGAAGAACGTGCCTGGATGACGCGCTGGCTCGAAAGCGGCTTCAAGGACGCATTCCGTTTTCGCAACCCCGAACTGGTGGAGTACAGCTGGTGGAGTTTCCGGGCAGGCGCACGGGGCAACAACAAAGGCTGGCGTATTGATTACCAGTGCGTGACCGAGAATCTGGCGGATAAAATATTCAGTGTCAGTCAGTTGCGAGACGTGCTGCACTCGGACCACTGCCCGGTGAAGATGGTTATTGATTTGTAGTTATTGGTTATTAGTTATCCGTTATTAGTTATTAGGGGTGGTAAGGGACCATCTGCACAAATACTTCGCCGCACAATCGGGTAGCGGAGTTTTGATACAGATGGTCCCTTACCACCCCTAATAACTAATAACGGATAACTAATAACCAACAACAAAACCGTGAGGGAAATCAATGCCCCACCAACTCCTATTCCTGCCCGAAGCACAAACAGGTAACGGATAACTAAATTTGCCTACCTTTGTCCGCTACTCCAATCCGTTTTAGTCTCACAGCCCTGCCATTCTCATCCGGCATGAAAGTTACTGCCGCTCAATTAGCGCAACTCCTGAACGGCTCGCTCGACGGCGATCCGAACGCTACTGTCTACCGGCCAGCCCGCATCGAAGAGGCTGCCGAAGGGGATTTTGCTTTTCTCGACAACGTTAAATACGAATCCTACGCGTATGCGACCAAGGCATCCATTCTACTGGTACACAGGTCATTCAAACCTTCACAGCCGGTTCGCTGCACGCTGATCCGTGTGGATGACGTACGCAGCAGCCTTGCTTTGCTGCTACAGAAATTTGACGGCGCCAACAACAGCAGCAACGGTTCGGCGGTTTCCGGCGAAGCCGCGGTACACCAGCTCGCCAAAATCGGTCTGAGTACCAGCGTAGGTGCTTACGTGGTGATCGAAGAAGGTGCCGTGATCGGTAATAATTGCGTCATTTATCCACAGGTATACATCGGCCGCAATGTCCGGATTGGCGATAATGTCCGGATATACCCGGGCGTACGCATTCACTTCGATTGCGTCATCGGCGACAATTGTGTGTTGCATGCCAATGCGGTTATTGGCGCCGACGGTTTCGGATTTGCGCAGCAGGAAGATAAAACCTGGAAAAAAATACCGCAGGTGGGCAACGTCGTGCTCGAAAATAACGTGGAAGTCGGTGCATGTACCTGTATCGACCGGGCTGCTCTGGGTAGTACGCTCATTCGTGATGGCGCTAAAATCGACAACCTGGTACACATTGCCCACAATGTGGATATCGGAAAAAATACCGCACTCGCCGCTCAGGTCGGCGTTGCGGGCAGCACGCACCTCGGCGATAATATTCAGGTAGGCGGACAGGTCGGTTTTGCCGGCCATATCAGCATTGCCGACGGCACGCGCATTCAGGCGCAAAGCGGTCTGGCATCCAGTGTTTCCGAACCCAATTCCGCTTTGTTCGGCAGCCCCGCCATCGGGTACAAGGATTTTATCCGGGCGCACATCGTGTTCAAACAACTGCCCGATCTGCAACGAAAACTCATGCAACTGGAGAAAAAACTGAAGGAAATGGAAGAGCAGAATTCTGTCCCTCCTCCGGAGGGGTAGTTATTAGTTATCCGTTATTAGTTATTAGGGGTGTTTCAGGCTGGAATTTCGAAGATAATTCTACCCTGTTTTCCCTCAATGCCGGAAAAATAACTGATAACCCATACCCTTCTACCTTCTTCCCCAAGCCTGAAACACCCCTAATAACTAATAACCAATAACCAATAACAATCCCCAAAAGGAATGCGATGCCCCAATACCTCTATTCCCCAGCCTGAAACACCCCAATAACTAATAACCAATAACCAATAACGCAACATGCGCACCGACGTAAATACGCTGGGGGAATTCGGGCTGATCGACCACCTGACTGCCGAATTTGCCTTACAACAGCCTTCCAGCCTCAAAGGTGTGGGAGACGATGCCGCCGTGATCGACAACGGCCCT
>JAKQJD010000292.1 GCA_029561355.1 Bacteroidota bacterium
GGGCTGCGAACCCAGCGTGATGGTGCCGGAAGGTCCGGTATTCCAGATCACGGAAATGGTATCCGAATTGGCCGTGCCGCCGCCGGTAACAGTTCCGTTGGCCGACACCGCCCAGGTAAAAGGCTGGCAGCCGTTGGCGGCTGTATAGGTAACGGCTTCTCCCGGACACACGGTGCCTACACAATCGAGGGTAGGCGAAGCAGCATCGAGTACTTCGATGGTCAATTGCGTGGTATCTGCACACAAACAATCGCTGGCTGCTACCAGTGTAACCGTGTAGGTGCCCGCATTGGCGAAAGTATGCTGCGGATTGGTCTCCGCCGTAGTACTCAGGTCGTCGCTGAACGTCCATTCATAGGAGTCCGCTCCGCTGCTTTGGTTCTGAAAATAAACAGGCTGGTTTTTGCACACAACCAGGTTGCCGGCTGCCGGCTGTGGCGGATTGGTGGTAAAGGCTGCCTGCGGTGATTCTATGATGGTGACACAAATGGAGGCTTCCCCCGCACATCCAAAAATGCCGTCGGAAAATACTGATACGGACCCGGTTCCGGCAGGGCCCCAGGTGACGGTAACGGAGGGACCGTAGGGCGGGTTGCCGCTAGTGTTGTTGACGGTCCAGTTGCTGGCGCCCGATACGTGCCAGGTTAAAGGCGCTCCCCCCGACGGGTTATTTGATAGCACGGAATAAGTCACAGTAGTACCCGGACATACTTTTTCACAAGCAGAGCTGTCTATCTGGTTACAGGGGGCCATGTTGGATGATGTGATTTGCAGGGGCTCAAACGGTATGACCAACACGGCTATCGTATCGGAAGCCACTTGGCCATTGAAGCCCAGTATGGTAGATGTTAGTATGGCTTGTCCGGCTGGTATGTTGTACTGATCCGGGCAAAAAACGAAAAAGGTGCTATTGGGATCCTGGTTGGAAAAGCCAATACCATTTACCTCCCAGGTGATTATTTCGGGTTGCGTAGATCCCGGCGTAATGGTGGCGACATAAGTTGCGCAGCCAAACTGACAAATGATGTCGGGACCAGAGATGGATATCCCCAGATTTTGCTGGGCACGCAAAGACATGGAAAGGAAAAATAAAAAACAGCCGGATATAATGAGACGGCAAAGAGTGCGGAGGCGTAGTCGGTTTCCCATTTTGAAAAGGTTAATGAAACAGATGGAATGAAGCGGAGATACGGCCCGCCCGGAAAATGCTGCCGGAAGGTATGAAATATGATTGAGGGAGGCGCCCGTAAATTGACGGTTATGCCTCTATATAAAACACAAGGGTGTGTTCATTAAAATTTTGAATTATCGGCTTATTGCTTAATAAAAAAAATAAATAACTGATTTAAGTAAGCTAAAATTTGTTTTTTGTATGTTTTTTATTGAGTTAAAATTTTTTTCACGAAACATCAAAAACAAAATGAATAACAAGGGTTTAAGCGCTGCCCCGATGGGTTGCATCACCACCTTCCTTACAGGTGGTGTACAAATTTCACCTTGTCTTTGATCATGCCGACTTCGCACTTCGCACGTCAGACTTCGCACTGATTCCATACTTTTGCGGCCTGCAAAAACGAAATCACATGAAGCAACTGATCGAATGCGTTCCTAATTTTTCAGAAGGCCGCGACCCTGCCGTACTCAAACAAATCACCGACGTCATCGAAGCGGTGGAAGGCGTCACGCTGCTCGACGTCGATCCGGGTAAAGCCACCAACCGAACGGTCGTCACTTTTGTAGGCGAACCGGCGGCGGTCATCGAAGCAGCATTTCAGGGCATCAAAAAAGCCTGCGAAGTGATCGACATGAGCAAGCACACCGGTGAACACCCGCGCATGGGCGCTACCGACGTATGCCCGCTGATCCCGATCGCACATATTTCCATGGAAGAAACCGCGGAGTGGGCGCGCCGGCTCGGCGAGCGCATCGGCCGCGAACTCGACCTGCCCATTTACCTGTATGAAGCCGCTGCCAGCCGCCCCGAACGTAAAAACCTGGCCGTTATACGCGCCGGCGAATACGAAGGCCTGCCCGAAAAACTGGCTCAGCCCGACTGGAAACCCGATTTCGGACCGGCTCGTTTCAATGCAAAAAGCGGCGCCACGGTCATCGGCGCGCGCGATTTCCTGATCGCTTACAACGTCAATCTGAATACAACTTCCGTGCGCCGCGCCAACTCCGTTGCATTCGACGTTCGGGAAAAAGGCCGCGTGCTGAACGACCCCGCCACCGGAAAACCGATGAAAGATGCCGCCGGAGAACCCTTGCGCGAGCCAGGCCTTTTGCAAGGGGTAAAAGCCATCGGCTGGTTCATTGAAGAATATGGTATCGCGCAGATTTCCATGAATATTACCGACATCGGTGCAACGCCGCTGCACCGGGCATTCGAGGCCTGTTGCGTCAGTGCTGACAAGCGCGGTATGCGCGTCACAGGCTCCGAACTGGTGGGCCTCGTGCCCCTGAAAGTTATGCTCGAAGCAGGAAAATATTTCCTGAAAAAACAGCAGCGCAGCGTCGGCGTAAGCGATGCCGAACTGATCAAAATTGCTGTAAAATCAATGGGACTCGACGAACTCGCGCCATTCGATCCCCAACAAAAAATTATCGAGTATAACCTGGATAAAGGAAATGCCGCTGCGAATAAAGCATTGATTAAAAAGAATTTACGTGCATTCGCCGACGAAACGGCTTCCGAAAGCCCCGCGCCCGGCGGCGGCTCCGTGAGCGCTTACGTCGGCGCGCTCGGCGTTTCGCTGGCCACTATGGTCGCCAACCTCAGCAGCCATAAACGCGGCTGGGACGAACGCTGGGAAGAGTTCTCCGACGCTGCCGAACGCGGGCAATTTCTGAAGGATGCACTGCTTCGCTCCGTCGACGAGGACACCGATGCTTTTAATGAAATCATGACCGCTTTCGGTCTGCCAAATGGTACGCCGGAGGAAAAAGCAGCCCGCAAGGCTGCCGTGCAGGTGGCCACGAAAATAGCCATCGAAGTACCCCTGAAAGTCATGCGCCTGAGCCTCGATTCTTTGCCGCTGATCCGGCAAATGGTGGAAACCGGCAACCCGAATTCCGTGACCGATGCAGGTGTCGGCGCACTCTGTGCGAGGGCTGCCGTATACGGCGCGTTTTTGAACGTAAAAGTAAACGCTTCCGGGCTGGACGATAAAACCTACGCAGCACAGGTAGTGGCCGAAGCGGAAAAAATGGCAGCACAGGCGGATGCTGAAGAACGAGCGATTATCGAGATTGTACAGCACAGGATTTGAAATTATCAGAGACACGGATTTGATGGATAAGCGGATTTATTTTGTTTTGAAATTTCTCCTGAAGGAATACCAAATCCATTTAAATCCACTTCATCTGCCAAATCCGTGTCCTCATCCCGCTTGGTTTTGTCGCAGTGGGTTATCTTCGCGCCCATGTCTCGCAAAAATAAGTACGTCTGTATACACGGCCATTTTTATCAGCCGCCCCGGGAGAATGCCTGGCTGGAAGTAGTGGAGCGTCAGGAAACCGCCCGGCCTTTTCACGACTGGAATACGCGCATCAACTTTGAGTGTTACGCGCCGAACGCATCCGCCCGCATCCTCGACGATAAAGGGTGGATCGTCAAGATCCGGAATAATTACAATCGTATTTCCTGGAATTTCGGTCCGACACTGTTGTCGTGGCTGGAAGAAAACGACCCCGAAGCATACAGCCTGCTTCAGACGGCCGACCATCGCAGCATGGAGCGTTTCGGCGGGCACGGCTCCGCACTGGCACAGGTGCACAGCCACCTGATCATGCCTTTGTGCAACTACCGCGACAAGGTGACGCAGGTCAGCTGGGGCATCCGCGATTTCGAACACCGTTTCGGCCGCTACCCCGAAGGCATCTGGCTGGCTGAAACAGCCGCCGATACCCAGACGCTGGAAGTGCTGGCCTCCCACGGGATTCAATTTACCATTCTGGCGCCGCGGCAGGCAAAGGCAGTACGCGCGGTAGGGGGAACGGAATGGCAGGATGTCGGAGCCGACAATATCGATACCCGCCATCCTTACTGGTGTATGCTCCCCAGCGGCCGCCGGATTGCGCTGTTTTTTTACCACGGTGGTATTGCACAGGAAGTAGCTTTCAATGGTTTGCTGAACAGCGGAAGGAATTTTTCCAACCGGATGACCAGCATTTTCGATGCCAACGACGAAGCGCAACTGGCACACATCGCCACAGACGGAGAAAGTTATGGTCACCATCATCGCTTCGGCGAAATGGCCCTGGCCGACTGCCTAAACCTGATAGAAGACGCCAAATCGGCGACATTGACTAACTACGGCCAGTTTCTGGAACTTTTCCCGCCCAAATGGGAGGTGCAAATCCACGAAAATTCTTCCTGGAGTTGTGTGCACGGCATCGAACGCTGGCGTTCCGACTGCGGCTGCAATTCCGGTCACGCAGGCTGGCACCAGCGCTGGCGCAAACCGCTGCGCGACACGCTTGACTGGCTACGCGACCGGCTCGCACCGTTGTTTGAAAAAGAAGCAGCCCGTTTCCTGCAAGACCCGTGGGCGGCCCGCAACGATTACATCGACGTACAGCTCAATCGTTCAACGCCGGTTCTGGACGGGTTTTTAAAAAAACACGCCCGCCGCGAACTGAGTCACCTGGAACAAGTGGTGACGCTGCGGTTGCTTGAAATGCAGCGCCACGCGGTGCTGATGTATACGAGTTGCGGCTGGTTTTTCGATGAAATTTCAGGACTGGAAACCAATCAAATCCTGCAATATGCCCTCCGTGCGATGGACTATGCCCACGATGCGGCAGGCGCAGACTTGTATCCTGAATTTGTGCGCCGCCTGAGTGAGGCGCCCAGCAACGTATTTCCCAGCGGCGCTGCCAGTTTTCTGCAAAATGTGGTGCCGACGCGTGTAACGCTGGAGCGAGTCGCCATGCATTTTGCCGTGGCATCTCTGTTTGAAGACGATCCGGAAGGGCTCGATCTTTTTAATTACACGGCTTCCGTAGAGTTTTTTGAAAAAATAGAGGCCGGTACACCGCAGTTCGCCGCCGGACGCCTGGTGATTCGCTCGCGCCTCAGCCGGGCGGAACGAACCTTTTGTTTTGCGGTACTGTACCTCGGCCAGCAGCACATTATCGGCAATATCAGCGGGACGATGAACAAAACCACCTTTGAGGAAATGTTCTCCCGGACTGCAAAGTCGTTCCGCAATGCCAATCTGGGTGAGGTCATCGGTACCTTGCAGGAGTATTTCGGCCCGGAAAAATTTACGTTGTCGAGCCTGTTCGCCGATGAAAAAATGAAGATCATCAGCGGTATCACCGACCACAGTTTATCGGTGGCGGAATCGAGTTTCCGGAATGTGTTCAACGACAACTACCAGTTGATGACGGGTTTGCAGGAAGCCGGACTTCCGCTGCCCGACGCCTGGCGCAATATTGCCGCATACGTACTCAACTCCGATCTGCTCGACTTTTTCAAACACGATCATATGACCGATCCGCGGGTGTTGCATCGCATCGCAGGCGACCTGAAACGCTGGGGCATCAAACTGAACGATGAGGAAACAATTCGCCACGCCGTCAGCGAACGCGTGTACCGGGAAATTGAAAAAATAAACCTCGACGAATCGTCTGTTCCACGGGTGGAATGGCTCAATCGTGTACTGACCGCCGTAGCAAAAATGGGTATGAAACCCAGCATCTGGCGTAGTCAGAACGTGTTTTACATGATTACTAAAGGTTACCGGAAAGGTTTGTGGGTATTTGTGAATGAAAACTGGAAAAAGGCATTCGAGCAGCTGGCGGAATTGCTGAAGGTGAGGCTTAAATAGTTATTGGTTATTAGTTATCAGGGTGGTAGAGGGACCGTCTGCACAATTGCCTGGTTGATTTATAGAGTGGACTAAGCACAGCGTGTCATCCTGAACGCAGTGAAGGATCTATATTTCTACCACGCATTTTTAAGCAGGTGTAGATCCTTCACTGCGTTCAGGATGACACGTTTCGCTTGGTTACTCAATTAGGTGGCGCAGGCAATTGTGCAGACGGTCCCTCTACCACCCTGAAGACTAATAACCGATAACCAATAACTTTTTTAAAAGAACCATTGATTTTCCCAATATTTATTGCAAAACTTTACGGTCCGGTTCAAAAAAGCCTGTCGCACTTCCATGCGGCGGGCTTTTTTGTCCTGTATTTGCACTTTAGAACATACTTTGCGGTTGTTCTGTCCCTAACCTGAAATTTTTTACACCATGGAAGAAAATAAAATAATCGAGCCGGCTGCTCCTGAAACAGTTAGCAGCAACGGTAGTACCCGCAAGAAGAAAGAATGGACCAAAAAGCCCGGCGACAACTCCTGGACCATGTTCAAGGTAATGGCCGAATTTGTGGACGGCTTTGAAACGCTCAACAAAATCGGTCCCTGTATTTCCATTTTCGGCTCTGCACGCACCAAACCCGGCACATATTATTACGATATGGCCGTCAAAATTGCCAATAAACTCACCGAGGAAGGCTACGGTATCATCACCGGTGGCGGCCCGGGCATCATGGAAGCAGGCAACAAAGGCGCCTGGATGAAAGGCGGCTCTTCTGTCGGACTCAACATAGAACTTCCGTTCGAACAACACCACAACCCGTTTATTGCACCTGATAAAAACCTGCAACACCGCTACTTTTTTGTGCGCAAGGTGATGTTTGTAAAATATGCGCAAGGCTTCGTGGTAATGCCCGGCGGCTTCGGCACGCTCGATGAATTGTTCGAAGTACTGACGCTGGTACAAACCAAAAAGATCACGCCGGTGCCGATTATTCTCATCGGACGGGAATTCTGGGAAGGCCTGAAAACCTGGATCGTGGAAGTGATGCTGGAACGCCACCACAATATCAACGCGGAAGACCTCAATCTTTTCCATATCACCGACGATGCGGACGAGGTGCCGCAAATCATCAATCAGTTTTATAAAGATCGGCCGGAGGAACTTTCGCAGAACTTCGGGCTGTGATTTTTTGGTTTATAGGTTTATAAGGTTTATATTTTGCCACTCTTTGAATGTAAAAGTCCTCGTTTTTCGAGCGGCTAAATATAAACCCATAAACCCATAAACCCATAAACCCCTTATAAACCCCTCATCACCCCTTTTAAACTACCTTCGCCCTACTTTACGAACATCCGCCATGCAAAAGCCATCCATCCCCGAAGGAACCCGCGATTTCGGACCCGAACAGGTCCGTCGCCGTACGTACATTTTTGATACGATCCGGAACGTTTTTATGAAATTCGGTTTCCAGCCGCTCGAAACGCCGGCCATGGAAAACCTGAGTACGCTTACCGGCAAATACGGCGAGGAAGGCGATAAACTGCTGTTCAAAATTCTGAATAATGGCGATTACCTGAAAGAAGCCGATGCGGAGATTTTGTCGGGCCGCGATTCGAACCGCCTGCTAAAAACCATTTCCAAACGCGGCTTGCGCTACGACCTGACCGTACCTTTCGCCCGATACGTGGTGATGAATCGCGGAACGCTGACTTTTCCTTTCAAACGCTACCAGATACAGCCCGTATGGCGCGCCGACCGGCCGCAACGGGGGCGCTACCGCGAGTTTTTTCAGTGCGATGCGGACGTGATCGGTTCGGAAAGTTTGTTGTACGAAGCGGAACTGACCCAAATCTATGATGAAGCCTTTGCCCAACTGGGCGTGCCGGTTGTGATCAAGATCAACAACCGAAAAATACTGTTCGGTATTTCCGAAGCGGCGGGTATTCCGGATAAATTTATGGATATGACCGTGGCCATCGATAAACTCGACAAGATCGGGATCGACGGCGTGCGCAAGGAACTGACGGAACGTGGCATTTCGGAAACCGCCATTTCCACTATAGAAAAAATATTACAGGCACCCGATATTGCGTCGTTGCGCCCCATTTTTGCAGGTAGCGAAACAGGATTAAAAGGCCTCGATGAATTGCAGCGTGTATTCGATCTGCTTGCCAGTTATACCCTCAAAAACGAACTTCGTTTCGATATCACTCTCGCGCGCGGCCTCAGTTACTACACAGGCTGCATTTTCGAAGTGGCTGCCAAAGACTTCCAGATGGGCAGTATCGGCGGCGGCGGACGTTACGCCGACCTGACGGGCGTATTCGGTGTTCCGGGGCTTTCGGGCGTCGGTATTTCCTTCGGCGCCGACCGCATTTACGACGTGATGGATGGTATGGGCCTTTTTCCGGAAACCCTGACAGAGAGTGTAAAAATACTGTTTGCTTCCATGGACGAAGCGTCTTTTGGATATGCCTTCGCGTGTATTTCAAAACTACGCGCCGCAGGGGTATCCGCCGAACTTTATCCGGAGCCGGGGAAACTGAAAAAACAGTTCGAATTCGCTGCCAAACGGAACGTACCTTACGTTGCCATTATCGGTGAATCGGAAATGCAAAATGGTGTGCTGGTGATCAAAGACCAGAAAACGGGTGAACAAAAGTCGCTGACCGTGGAAGAACTGGCAGTAATGCTTGCCTGAAAGGCGAACAAAATCATCCGAATATTTCCCTGAAAGCGATACTTTTGCCGCCTGAAAGTCCACCACCACACCGTTATATAAAACCATTTTCCTGCCATGTTTAACCTGACCGAAGAGCACCTCGCCGTACAGCAGGCCGCCCGTGATTTTGCCCAAAACGAATTAAAACCCGGCGTGATCGAACGCGACAGTAAAGGAATTTACCCCACGGAGCAGGTGCGCAAAATGGGTGAACTCGGTTTCCTGGGTATGATGGTCTCTCCCGAATACGGCGGCGGCGGTATGGATACGATTTCTTACGTACTGGCCATGGAAGAAATCAGCAAGATCGACAACTCCTGCTCGGTCATCATGTCGGTGAATAACTCCCTGGTTTGCTGGGGCCTTGAAAAATATGGCACCGAAGAACAAAAACAACGTTATCTGCCCAAACTGACGAGCGGCGAATGGATCGGGTCTTTCTGCCTGTCGGAACCCGAAGCCGGATCCGACGCCACCAGCCAACGCACCACGGCTGTCGATATGGGCGACCATTACCTGCTGAACGGCACGAAAAACTGGATCACCAACGGCGCTACGTCCAAACTGCACCTCGTAATGGCGCAAACGGACGTTGACAAAGGCCACCGCGGTATTAATTGTCTGCTGGTGGAAGCCGACTGGCAAGGTGTCGCTATCGGCGCCAAGGAAGACAAACTGGGCATCCGCTCTTCCGATACCACGTCTATCATGTACAGCGACGTGAAAGTGCCGAAGGAAAACCGAATCGGCGAGGACGGATTCGGTTTCAAATTTGCCATGAAAGTGCTTTCCGGCGGGCGTATCGGTATCGCTTCCCAGGCACTGGGTATCGCTGCGGGCGCTTACGAACTGTCGGTCGCATACTCCAAGGAACGTACGGCTTTTGGCAAACCCATCAGCGGCCACCAGGCTATCGCTTTCAAAATTGCCGACATGGCAACCGAAATTGAGGCCTCCCGGTTGCTGGTGTATCGCGCTGCCCGGCTGAAAGACCAGGACAAGGATTTTGACCAGGCAGCGGCTATGGCGAAGTTATTTGCTTCCGATACCGCCATGCGCCATACGGTCGAAGCCGTTCAGATTCACGGCGGCTACGGTTTTGTAAAAGAATACCACGTGGAGCGACTAATGCGCGACGCCAAAATCACACAGATTTACGAAGGCACTTCGGAGGTGCAAAGGATCGTTATTTCCCGGAATGTTTTGAACGGGGAGTTGTACGTGCCAATGTTTTGAGTGTTTGGTGTATAGTGTATGGTGTTTGGGACGCATTGCCCTTGGCCAAGTCAGTTTCTTTAGCCAAGGGCAATGCGTCCCAAACACCATACACTATACACCAAACACGGTTTTACCACAGCCCCTTGGGATACATTCCTTTTCCGGCCATTTCCCGCAGCGCGCCCTGCACCGTATCCTTGTCTTCCGGATAGGTCACGCCATACCACTGGCTTTCGCTGGTGAGCACCTGCAACTGGATTTTTCCGGATTTGATCAATTGATTGACCACCGTGGGAATGTAAAATTCGGCCTTCGGTTTGTCCAGATTAGACTCCACAAAAGCGCGGAACTGTGATTCTATTTCCTGTAAAACAGTCGGGTGAAATCCCCAGAAATTCATGGATACCGGTGTCTGATCGGCCAGGAAATGGCGTTCGCCCGCTTCGTCGATGAAATGGATGCCGTCATCCATGCGCTCGATTTTGGTGCGTTCCACCACATCGGTGAGGAAACCTTCGGAACTGACCGAGCAGACGCCACGCGACACCGAGCCATTTTCCGACAAGGTATTGCCGAGCCGGTAGGCAACCATGCCGTAACGTTCGGGCGTACATTCGTTCCGCAAAAATCCGGCAATGGTCTGAAAACTGTCGGCGCCGTAAAAATCGTCGGCATTAATGGCGATGAACGGCTCGGTGAGGTGCTTTTTGGCCGATAGGATAGCATGGCCGGTGCCCCAGGGTTTTTCGCGGTGCGGCTTTTCGTCGAGCCACTCGAGGGCTGTGTGCATTTCCTGAAATGCATATTCGGTGTGGATTTGCGCTTCCACACGTTTGCCGACTTTTTCGCGGAAGGCTTCTTCAATATCTTCCCGGATCACAAAAACGACTTTTCCAAAACCGGCCCGGATGGCGTCGTATACCGAAAATTCCAGAATAGCTTCGCCGCCGGCGCCCATGCCGTCTACCTGTTTCAAACCGCCGTAACGCGACCCGATGCCGGCCGCTAAAATTAAAAGAGTGGGTTGCATTGAATTGTTGATGAGTTTATAGGTTGAGGAGTTGACAAAAATTGGTCTGAAAAGGGGGCGGAAGTTTTATTTACGGTAAAAAATTCCATATCCATTCTTTTTTTGCCCTGTGTGCGCACACGGAACAAAAATTATTTGGATGTTTGCAGGGTTCAAACAATCAGGACAATCATTCAACTCCCCGAATCAGGGGCCAAAAGTATGGAGAATTCTACCGCCTACAATCCTAATTACCGTCTTCAGATCACGATAATCGGCTTACTGTTCGCCGTGTTCGGTTTTATTACCTGGCTGAACAGTATTCTTATTCCTTTTTTGAAGAAGTCGTGCGAACTCACCGACCAGCAATCATATTACGTTGCGACGGCCTTTTTTGCCGCTTATTTCCTGCTGGCCATGCCTTCTTCCTGGATACTGGAGAAACTGGGTACGAAAAACGGCATGGCTGTGGGGCTGATCATTATGGCCATCGGGTGCCTGATGTTTATCCCAGCCTCAGGTGCGCGGAGTTTTCCGATGTTCCTGACGGGATTGTTTATTCAGGGTATGGGACTTGCGCTGCTGCAAACGGCAGCCAACCCGTATGTGAGCATTATCGGGCCCATCGAGTCGGCGGCCAAACGCATCAGTATCATGGGTATCTGCAACAAGTTAGCGGGCATTAGTGCTAACCTGTTGTTCGGCGCCATGCTGCTGAAAAACGTGGATGCGATCCAGAAAGAGATCGAAACTGCCACGGACGCCAACCAGAAAATGACCCTGCTCAACGACCTGGCCAGCCGGGTGGAATTGCCATACGGCGTAATGGCTGTCGCATTGATCCTCATTGCGCTGGTGATTCGGTCTTCCTCTTTGCCCGACATCAAGGAAAAAACCAGCGACGGCGGTGAAGTGGATACCGCACTTTCCAAAAACAAAACCAGCATTTTCCAGTTTCCGCACCTGTTGCTGGGCGCACTGGCTATTTTCACCTACGTAGGGGCGGAAGTAATGGCCGGCGATCTGATCACGATTTATGGTAAAAATCTTGGCTTTTCCACCGATACCAGCAAGTATTTCACCACATTCGGATTGATCGGGCTGCTGCTCGGCTACGGCGCCAATATCATCCTGATTCCGAAGTACTTGAAACAGGAAACCTGGTTGTACATTTCGGCGCTGCTGGGAATCGCGCTTACCGTAACCTCCTATTTTGTCAGCGACCACCAGGCGGTGGCCTGCCTGGCTGCACTCGGATTCAGCAATGCGGTGATGTGGCCGGCGATTTTCCCGCTGGGGATCAAAAATCTCGGCCGGTTCACCAATACAGGTTCGGCTTTGCTCGTGATGGGTATTGTGGGCGGCGCGATTATTCCGCCGTTTTACGGCTGGCTGTATGAGCACCACGTGGCGGGACTGGATTTCCGCTCGGCGTTTATGGCGATTATGGTGGTATGTTATTCGTATATTCTGTTTTATGCCAAAGTGGGTTGTCACATCGGGATGAAATAATTATTCGCCAAATTTGCGTGAAATTGGCTAATTGATTTGCTAAATTTGCGTGAAATTGGCTAATGACATGATAAAGCGAGCTCAAAAAAAGCAAATACTCGACAGACTGCTCCACTCCAATAAGATTGTGTTGCTTTTCGGCCCACGTCAGGCAGGAAAAACAACGTTGATACGTGAAATTCTGGATACAAAATAAAAATCCCGAATTTCCATGTTACTGAAAATTCGGGATAAGTTAAACTACATTGAACGCCGGTTATTGCGCTTCAAACGTGGTACGGCTTTGACCTAAAAACGTAACCGTGACGACCAGTTTAGTAGACGTCAGTTCATCCACCACAGCGGGGATAGAAAATCCGTCTTGCGTAATGGTGATTGTTTTACCGTCATCCGATAAAGTGTAGGAACCGGTGGATGTTTGCGGGTCTGTCGGATCACATTTGGTTGCGCCTTCATCGAAGGAAGCGGTGCCGTCGGAGTTGAAGCGGGTGCAATCATCCGTCGAGCAGGCTTCCGAATCGTCTGTCCAGGGATCGGTGGTCGTGGAACGACTTTCGGTTTTTACAGTTTTCCAGCAACTTGGCGCGGTGAGCAGATCTTTCGGTTCATCCTTGTCCTTTTTGCAGGAAGCGAAAACGAGCATGCCACAGGAGAGAGCGGCCAGGGCCACAGCAGAGAATTTGTTCATTTGTAATGAGTTTAAAGGTGAATAAGTGGAGTTCAAAGATACAATTTCCTATCCGGAAAGAAGAAAATCCGACCCACTAATAAGTGTTAAAGTGCCGGGATTTTAGAAATTAAAATGAAGGTATAATTTATAAAAAACAGGCTTTTTTTGCCTTATTTACCCAATTTCTACAAAATTTCGGGGTGTTTCATAGAGTCGGACTCCCAGTCCGTAACGCTCCGGCAAGTGCGCACGAAGGATGCGCCAGATGACCGAAGCGATGTTCTCCGCAGTGGGGTTCAGGTCGCGGAATTCGGCCACATCGAGGTTCAGATTTTTGTGGTCGAAGCGGTCTTCCACTTCGCGTTTGATCAGATCGGCCAGCCAGCCCAGGTCGAGTACCATTCCCGTTTCCGGGTCGATTTCTCCTACTACTTTTACTTCCAGGTCGTAGTTGTGCCCATGAAAATTGGGACTGTTGCACAGACCGAATACTTCACGGTTGCGTTCTTCCGGCCACGCAGGGTTGTTCAGGCGGTGGGCGGCGTTGAAATGGGCTTTGCGAAAAACGGAAACGAGCACGGGCGTTTACTTAGATGTGAGAAGTGAGAGGTGAGAAGCGAGAGCAGCGGGATGCTCAGGCCATATAACCAAGTGGGGCGCAGTCGGTTCATTAAAGCGGGCAAGTGAATAAATATATCTTTCCGCAAAACGGACTTAGTGAAAAAGAAAGAGGTATCGTTATGCTGACGATACCTCTTTCTTTTTTCTGATTCCTGTGATCTTCACAAAGGCCTATTATCACTATCCCTTATAAAACATCCATTTGCTGATCTCTTTGAAATTCACCTTTTTACCGTACAGCAAAATACCTACCCGGTAAATTCTGCCGGCCAGCCACACGAAGAAGAACGCGCACAGGACCACGAGCAGCAGCGACAGCCCAACCTGCCACCAGGGCGGATTAAAGGCCATCCGGAAAGGCATGACGATGGGAGAAAACAGCGGGAACAGCGATGCAAACACCATCAAGCCACTGTTGGGGTTGCGCACGCCGGCAAATATTGTGATATAAAACGCCAGAATGATCGGGATCATCACCGGCAGCACGAGCGATTGTCCTTCGCCCATATCGTCGCCCATAGCCGAACCGATGGCCGCGAACATGGAAGAGTAGATGAAGTAGCCGCCGAGAAAGAAAATGATAAAGGAAAATGCGATCAGCGACCAGTTTTGCTTGGCCAGTTCGGCCATCAGCCGCATACCTTCTCCCTGCATCTGATCCGGATCGGGCATGGGCATACCGCCCTGCCCCATTGCACCCGGCATGGCTGCCGGATCTACACCGCCCACGAACATTGGAACGATCAGTGTCACCGCACCGCTGAGGATCACCCAGCACAGTACTTGGGTAAGGCCTACTGCGCCGGCGCCGATGATTTTGCCCAGCATGAGGTCGAAAGGCCGCACGCTCGACATCATCACTTCGACGATGCGATTGGTTTTTTCTTCCATCACCGATTTCATCACCATCTGGCCGTACATAATTACCATAAAGAACATGATGAATGCCATAACACCGCCAATGGCCAGGCCGATACCGGCCGTATATTGGCTGTCGTCCTCGGTACCGCTGAGACTTTCCGGATCGATGGATATGTCGGTATCGAGTGTTTCCAGGCTTTTGCGGTCGAGGCGTAGCGAATCGATCTTGAAATCGCGGATTTTTCCGGCAATTTTTTCCTCGATGGCGCCACTTTTTTCAGGCGCTAGTTTGTCGTCGGAATAATAAAAGATCGTGTGATCCTTTTTCTGGAAATTGCCGAGTGCCGGAATCCGCAGCACGCCGTCGATCTTTTTTTCTTTTACCTCTTCTTTGAGTTGGTCGAGGGTTTTGCCGGCAGACGGAATATAGCGGATCGATTTGTCGTCGGGCACCTGTTTGACCATACCTGCTTCATCGAGCAGGGCGACCGTCAGCTGGCCGCCGCTTTCATATTTCGTCAGACCGACGATCACGAGCATATAAAGTAGCAGGCCCAGCGGCGCCATCAGGGTGCCGATAATGAAGGCTTTTTTGGTTACGCGGGTGAGGTATTCGCGTCGTATGATGAGTCCAAGTTTTGACATTGGTGGTTATCTGTTATCTGTGATCAGTTATCTGTGTGGATGATCGGGTTGTTGAGGAGTTGAGTAGTTGAGGGTTGAGATTATTGAGAGTTGAGGCTCAACAATCTCAACCCCCCAACAATTAAACTTCTCCTGTTTCCCCTACGCGGCGGATGAAAATTTCATTGAACGTCGGCAGGATTTCTTCGAAGCGGGTGACGCGAATGTTGTGGTCCAGCAGATAACGGAGCAGTTCGTTGCTCTGGTTGTCGTTGGCCAACTGGA
>JAKQJD010000312.1 GCA_029561355.1 Bacteroidota bacterium
TGTCACCCCAAAGTATGATTTTACCGGACAACCACCGAATCACCCGAAAGTATGAGTTGGTGTAACCTGATTTATTCTTGTTTTGCGGCATCTTTTCAATTAAACTATGCATTTTATGAAAAACCTGATTTTGAAATACGGCCTGATTTCCGGCGCCGTTTCCGTTGCACTGATGGCTGCCACCACAACATGGTTCCGGCAAACCGGCAAACTGGAAGGCGGGGAAATATTCGGTTATGCGGGCATGGTGCTGAGTATGCTGGTTGTTTTTATGGGCGTTCGGGCCTACCGCGAGCAGTACAGAAACGGCGCCATTACCTTCGGCGAAGCCTTCAAGGTAGCCGCTTTGATGTGTCTTATTACCTGTGTTTGTTATGTTGTAGGCTGGATGCTCATCTACCACTTCGTGATGCCCGACTTTATGGAGCAGTATTCCAACGCCTACCTTAGCAACATGAAATCCTCCGGAATGTCGGACGCCGATATACAGAAAGCCTCCGAGCAAATGAATCGGTACAAGGAAATGTATAAAAATCCCTTGCTCCGCGCCGGCCTTACATTCATGGAACCCCTGCCGGTAGCCTTGCTGGTTTCTTTGCTTTCAGCAGCCCTCCTGCGCCGGAAAGTGGCTGCCTGATAATCGAGCATGTCTGGTTTTTTGTGTTTGGAATACAGCAAATAATTGATTGTCAATCTTTTCTCAAACGCCAAACACAAAATACCAAATGCGTTCCAATAATATGTGGGGAAATTTGCTGCTGTGTTGAAAAAACTTTTGCCAACTTTGCCGGCCCCTGACCAGTATTTCCAACTTTAAATCAACTGCAATAATGAAACTCCTCGACGGAAAAACGGCATTGATTACCGGCGGCTCGCGCGGCATCGGCGAGGCCCTTGTACGCACCTTTGTAGAGCAAGGCGCAAAAGTGGCATTCACCTACGTTTCGGCCGGCTCGGCAGCCCGCGCGGATGCACTGGTAGCCGAACTCGGCGACTCCGCTAAAGCCTACCAGAGCGATGCCGGCAACTACGCTCAGGCGGAAGCCCTGGTCGCTCAGGTGATCAAGGATTTTGGGAAACTGGATATCGTGATCAATAACGCCGGCATTACCCGCGACACGCTTATGCTCCGCATGACCGAGGAGCAATGGGACGAGGTGATGCAAACCAACCTGAAGTCGGTGTTTAATCTGACCAAACACGCCCTGAAACCCATGATCCGTACGGGCGGCAGTATTATCAATATGAGTTCCGTGGTCGGGGTGTTCGGCCAGCAGGGACAAGCGAATTACGCCGCCTCCAAAGCGGGTATCATCGGTTTTTCCAAATCCATTGCCAAGGAATACGGCTCCCGCGGCATCCGCTGCAACGCTGTGGCGCCCGGTTTCATCGCTACCGAAATGACCGACGCCCTCGACGAAAAAACGAAGGAAAACTACCTGTCCAGCATTCCCCTCAAGCGCCTCGGCTCCGGCGCCGACATCGCCAATACCTGCGTTTTTCTGGCGTCCGACATGGGCGCATACATCACCGGGCAGGTGATTTCGGTGTGCGGCGGACTGAATACATGACACGCGGATTTACGCGGATTAAAAAAAGCGGATTTACGCGGATTTGATGGATAATAGAGGTGCATTTCGTTCATTAGTGTTCAAAATGCCACACATCTTACCATCAAATTCGCGTAAATCCGCTTTTTTTAATCCGCGTAAATCCGCGTTACAGCGTTTTCAAATACTCCAGCACCGCTTTGCGCTCCGTATCCGTGAGTACGTCGCCGAAGGTATGTCCGCCGTTGTTGTATCCCGGCAGGGTGGTATCGTAGGTGTTGATATTTGTCTGGGAAGTTTCCACGGTGTAGTTCCAACCCACTTTTTCCTTATTGTAGTCCGAATTGTCGAACGTGCGTTTCCAGTACTTCGGCCGTTGCGCACTGTATAGCAGGTCGTCCAGCGTCGGCACCGAAGCGTTGTGCAGGTATGGCGCTGTGGCCCACACACCATCGAGGGGTGGTGCGACGTACCCGTTGTTGGGCAGCAACTGACCCTTGTTGGGACCTTGTCCGTACCAACTGTTGTTGTACCAGGTGCTGTATTCCGGATAAATGCGGTAGGAATTCGACAGCATGGAGTCCGTGCGGATGGTCGACAACTGCACCAGCAGGTTCGGATACGTTTCTTCCGTGCCATAGGTGCCGTGGCATTTCGAACATTTACTTTCAAAAAGCACCTTGCCCTGCGCCGCCAGGTTCTGGTTGATGGCAAACGGATATGCCGGCGGCTCTATGCTGCGGATCCAGGCCATGAGATCCGGAAATTTCTGATCCATTTGTCGCGCTTCACTGCTATCGAGCATGGTGAGCATACCGGAAGCGGTGGATAGCCGGGCGAAGTCGCCCCGCCCGAGTCCGTTGTAATACAGGGCATTTTTCTTTTTCATCAGCCACCAGGCGGGCACGTCGGTAGGAACCGTTTCGAGCGGTACGTCGAACTGGGCGGTATTGATCCAGGCCAGGTCGGCCAACTGCCGGTGCGCCGACAGCGTGGCGAATATTTTGTCGGCGGGATTCACGCCACGGCTTTTGGTCAGGATATACGGGCCGATCGTTTGAGAAGCGCGGCTGGCCGGGTAATAGGCATTCCATTCGGGCGAATTTTGCCCGTAAAGGAGTTTCACTGCCAGATCGGCCGTCTGGAACATGGAGGCCTGGTTGGTGGTATGGTCGGCGGTGTTGTTACCCAGGCCGACGATCAATTGACCGTTGAGTTTTTCGGCATGGCAGGTGAGGCAGGTGGGCGCCACCACTTTTACGCCGTTGGAGGCCGTGACTACGTTAAAGTTAAACGGTACACCGTCGGCATCGCCGGTTCGGTTGAGGTCGTCGGGGCTGTTGGCGCCGAAAAACTGTTTAAATACCTGCAAAGGAATTCCGCTGCCGATGTAATTCCCGTAAATCAGGTATTGATAACCTGCCTGGGCGTCGCCGTTACGTTGCGCGGCCGGTTCCAGAAAACTGGTACCTGCGGGCAAATCACTGTCGTCGGGGCCGGTATGCATCACGTCATGCCGGCAATTGGCGAGCAAAACGATTGCTGCCAGCAGCGACAGGGTAAACGGGGTAATCATATGCGAAGAGGTAGTCATCGTGTTTTTTATGCTAATGTCCGGTTTTTACTTCATATAAGTGTGTTATAGCAAAAAAAGCGCCGGATTCCAAAAGAGGAATCCGGCGCAGGGGGTTGTGGGGGGCGTTTGGGTGTTTGGTGTTTCGTGTTGGGTGTATCGTAAAGTTTCAGTAGTTGGGAACATCCGACCTACTAAATACGAAACCCCAAAAACTCCTTATCTGGGAGAGCCGGACTCATGGTCGCGATTCGGTGGCAGTGCGTGTTTTTTCTGTTTTTGCTTTTGCGGGAGTGTCGGAGGATACGGTCGGTTTTTCGCTGGTTTGCAGGTACAAAAGTGCACCCAGTGCCAGGTGGAGGGTTACTGCGAGTGCCAGGGCCAGTTTTCGGCTGCGGCGTTCATTACGTTCGGCAATGTAGTACATAGGATGATTGTTTATCGGTTAATTGCTCGAATGGACAAACCGTAAACGCAGCAGCCGCAAAAATTAGTTTCCAGAGGGCAGGAAAATATTTGTTAAATTTATCATAAGAGGTTATTGGTTATCTGTTATTGGTTATCTGTTATTGGTTATTAGTGGTGGTAACGCCCGGCTTTTGGAAATACCAAGCGTTACCACCACTAATAACCAATAACCGATAACCAATAACTAATCCAGTAACCCTCCCGGCAAATCCATGATCACTTTTTTCCCCGCTTCATCCACTTCCACGATGAGTTGTTCGTTGAGGGGGACCAGCACTTCGCGGCCCTGGTATTTGAGGAACGCCATTTCCTGTTGCGGCATTTCGAGTACTTCGCCGATAATACCGATTTCACCCAGGGTCTGGTCAATGAGCATGAATCCTGTAAGGTGTTCATATTCAAGCACTTCTTCCACGTATTCGAGTTCGCGCTCCTCGTCGGGCAGCAGGTCTTTTTCGCGGAGAAACACCTCGCGGCCCTGGAGCATCGTGGCCGCATCGCGGTCGCTGACGTCCTCCAGAAGAAGGATCATTTCGCCCTTTCCACGTACGTTGGCCACGAAATAGGGGATTTTTGTTCCTTTTACGTCGAGGAAAATACGTTCATTTTTAAGGAAATCTTCGAGGTATCGCTCGTCGATGTGTAGTTTCAATTCGCCGGTGAGCCCGTGCGCTTTGCGGGTGTGTCCGATCAGGACGTATGGATTTTCGGCCATTTTTACTTTTAGTTGAATGCTGTAACGACCTGCCGCAGGATGTATCCGCGTTCGGCCTTGATTTCCCAGGGGCGTGTTTCACAGTCGGGAGGAGGTATGCTCTGGTTGCAATACTGGGAGTCGAGGATCCACTGTTCGCGCCATACCAGCCCTACGTTTTTGGCGTAACGCACCCTCGACAAGCGGCGTTCGATGATGTTGTTATCGTCGGCTTCCGTGACGAGCAGGGTGGAGTCGAATGCAAATGCGCCCACATTTGCCTGAATATCAATGGAATCCACTTCATAATGCCAGTTGGAAAAGGGCCGCATCCGTTCACCTGCGATCTCGATTTCACGGTCGATGTCGATCCACAGGTTGCCGTCCCATTCGCTGCGGCGGTCCATCGGGAAAAGGAGTTTCAAAAAACGCAGGTTGTTTTCCGTGCGGGAAGCCTGGCTGCTGTTGCGTGCGGCGGTGCCGATGCTGCGCAGTTCCCAGGGCTGGTTGGCTGCCGGGCGTTCGTAACGTTCAATGGTGTAGAGCAGCAGGCCCGTTTGGTCGCGGAGCGTGTCGCCCACCAGTTCGCGGACGAACGTGGTGGATGAATCGCGCACGGTATTGCCTCCCGGGCCGAAATCGTACACGATGCTATCTACCTGATAATCAATATATTTGCCGACCTTCAAGGGGAAATATGCGTATTGTTCGGCAGCACCGGAGTCGTAGATAGCCGTTTGCCGGTCGGAACAGGCCGTGTATAGCAATGCGGAAAAAAGGATCCAGCCTGCCGTATTCGAATATTTGAACAGCATGCACTTGTTTTTTTGCAAAGGTAGGGCGTTCGGCGGTCCGGAACGCTATTTTTGCGCGACACTAAAATGCCTGCGCGTTAAACCCGCGTTAAACCACCTGGCTGGGGGCGAACAGGAACTTACTTTTGGCATTTATGTAGTTTATGGTTTATAGGTTTATAGGTTTATGGGTTTATGGGTTTACAGGTTTATGAGTGGCACCCGTTTGAACCATAAACCCATAAACCCATAAACCCATAAACTATATAAACCCCATAAACACTCACTTTCAACACCAACCATGAACGCCCAGCGAATACGACTCATTATCGGTCTGATGACCCTTGCCCTGGTAGGGATCATCTACCTGCAGATTTACTGGATCGGCTGGAGTATCCGGTTGAATGAAGAGCAGTTTGATAAAAACGTGTTTGCCGCACTGAACCGCGTCGCCGACAAGTTGCAGTTTAATGACACCAAAGCGCTGCTTGAGGCCAGGGATCAGATGCAGGGCAACGATGATACCCAGCGTATGACCCAGATGCTGAGAGACGGCAAAAGCGACAGTGTGCCAAAATCGCCGGGGCAGGGCCAGAGTTTTGAAGACAATGTGACGATGTGGGAGTCGATGAAAATTACGCAGTGGCTGGAGGTGAAACCACTTGCAGAACGTATACAACTCGACATGCTGGCCCAGTCTGTGCGGGAAGAAATCGAAAGCCGGGGAATTCAAACGGACTATCAATACGGTATTTATTCCAAGGATCGTAATAGTTATGTCATTGTAAATGATCACTTTGTAGTAGAAGACAGCGGCCCCCAGATTTCACATGGCGGCGCCCCAACGCTATTTAATTCTCCTTACAAGGTAAATCTCTTTACGCAGGATCCCATCGAGTCGCCAGGATACCTGTCGCTTTATTTTCCAAACAGGACGCGGCTGGTATTGGGTTCGGTGATCGGTATGTTGCTGCTTTCGGTGGCATTTACGGGCGTTATTCTGTTTTGTTTCTGGTACACCATTCAGGTGATTTTCCGGCAAAAGCAGTTGTCGGAGATGAAAAACGATTTCATCAACAACATGACCCACGAGTTTAAAACGCCGATCGCCACCATTTCTCTGGCTGCCGACAGCATAGGGAGCCCGATGATCATGAGCCATCCGGAAAAGATCAAACGCTTCGTCGACATCATCCGGCAGGAAAACCGGCGCATGAACAGCCAGGTGGAGCGCGTGCTGCAAATGGCGCTCATTGATAAAAAGGATTTCGAACTCAGCATCGGCGAACTCAACCTGCACGAGGTGATCCAGCAGGCGGTCGACAATTTCAGCCTGCAGGTGGAAAAACGGGAAGGAATCCTGCAAACGGATTTACAGGCTAAAAGCCCGGTGATTGAAGGCGACGCCACCCACATTGCCAGTATTATTCACAACCTGCTCGACAACGCGAACAAATACAGTCCCGAAAAACCCGATATCACCATCAGTACGCTCGACGTGCCGATGGGCGTGGAAATTTGTGTGACAGACAAGGGCATGGGTATCAGCAAGGAAGCGCGCAAGCACATTTTCGATAAATTCTACCGGGTGCATACCGGCAATATTCACGACGTGAAAGGCTTCGGCCTGGGGCTCAGTTACGTGAAAGCCATCATGACGGCGCACCGCGGACTGATCGACCTGAAAAGCGAGCCGGGCAAGGGCAGCAGTTTTATTTTGACGTTTCCGAAGCGGATGGAATCGTAGAAATGTAATTTCAAACGGCCTTTCTCCAAAGCATATTCGCTCCAATCGCTTCGTTTTCTTCCATTTCTACCGGAAATGTTATTGTAAAAACGTCTTCGTCGCGCTCGCACGGGTAAATACCTGCCGGAATAGCCGCTGCCGCGATGCCAAGAATACGGCATATCGATTTCGGAAGTACGAATGGAGATTGAACCAGGAAACTGCCGGAAAAAAAGAAATGTGCCCGGCATGGAATCAGCATACCATTTTCCGGAAACGCAAAACGTAAACATCCGTTTTCAAACCAAAGCAGCGCTTTGGCGCGCCGGATGTTGTTGGGCCGGTAGATTTCCCAGGTTTCGGTATTCATTTCATCGAGCGTGCAAATGCCAAATCCTTTGCACTCGGCCTGCGGGTTGCCCAGTTGCGCTTCGACATGAATTTGTACAGCAGGTGTCGTTTTTTGGTTCATAGCGATATGTAATTTGATATCGATCATGCTTGATGGAAATTTTGGGCTCAATCTGAAGATCCTGCCGGAGACTCCGGCAGGATCTTTCAGGTGTAGAGCCGGAGATGCCGGATTAGAACAGTACAGTCACGTCATCGGGAGGGCACCAGATAGAAGTTTTTTTCGGGAACGGGAACGGGTCGGGGATGCAACCGGTCTGGTAAACCGGCGTGCCGATACCACCTTGTACGTGTTTGAGGATGTTCAGGTCGGTTTGTACTTCGCCTGCAGGGTTGCTGAGTTCGGAATTGGACGCGTCTGCGTTTTTCCAGTTGCGGATAGATCGTTCTGTTTTCATGCTTAAAAAATTGAAATAATGACTGTCCTACTCTGTTGAGGGTTTTCGGACTAATCCCCTTTTTTTGTGAATTTAGGGTGTTCTTTTTCCGGGGTATGTTGCTGTTTTTGTTTGTTCAGGATCATTTGCAGGGGTTGAATCAGGTTTTCGATCAGCCTGGGGTTGTCGACCACAATTTCTGCCCGGCCGCCGGCGCTGATTCTCGGGTCCAGCAGGATTTGCCGGGTGGTTTTCAGGCCTTCGGGTAAACCGAGCCGGACTGTAAATACGCCATTCAGCGAAACTTTCCCGATCTCCTGCACCATTGCCGGCACAACACCGTACACGTCCGACGGGTAGGCTTCGAAATGAAGCATGGTTTGCCGGCCCGGTTTTATTTTCCCGATCACAGCGACCGGCAATCGTATTTCTGCCGAAACCGGACCTCGCTGTTCGCTGGAAACCACAAAAAGCGGCTGGTTTTTTTGCACGTTATCACCCGCCTGAATGGTCAGATATTGCTCTGCCCGGCCTTGCAGCGGACTTGTCAGGGCCGTTTTTACCACATGCCCCGCAGCATCCCTGCTTTCCAGCAAGGCCAGTGTATCACCTTTTTGCACCTGCGCGGAATCTGGGCGCAAGGGAGTGGTCAGCAGTCCGTTTTCAGGAGCATATACCACTTCAGGTTCGGCTGAATGAAGGATGCTGAACGCTGTTTGTACCGTTTGCGGGTACCGGAATATCCAGGCAAAGCACAGGAGTAGCGCTGCGATGACAAAGAACATCGTGTTGCCCCATTTCAAAATTCCTCCCGGCATGTGGCTGAGCAAGGCATCGGCATCGTATCTTTTTGTAGCGTTGGGCATGTCGTTTTATCTTGAATAATGACAGAATGGGGCTGGAAATGCTTCCTATTTTCCTAGTTCCAGTTGGTTTTTTACCAGATTGTAATAAGCGCCCCGGCGTTCCACCAGTTGTGTATGCGTGCCTTGTTCGATGATGGCCCCGCGTTCGAGTACCACGATCTGGTCGGCATTTTTCACGGTGCTCAGGCGGTGGGCCACCACCACTACCGTACGGCCCTGGAAGAACGATTCGAGGTGTTCCATAATGGTCCGTTCGTTGTTGGCGTCGAGGGCGGAAGTGGCTTCATCGAAAAAGATGTAATCCGGGTTTTTGTAAACGGCGCGTGCGATCAGCAGGCGTTGTTTCTGGCCGGTACTCATTTCGATACCGTCTTTGCCTACTTTTGTGTCGAAACCATGCGGAAGGCGGTCGATGAACTCCAGAATATTGGCCACCCGGGCGGCATAACGCAGCCGTTCATAATCGATAGAATCAGCGCCCAGTGCGATGTTCCCGCCAACCGTATCCGAAAAGAGCATACCTTCCTGCAACACCACGCCGCAGCGTTCGCGCCAGCCGCTGATGGATAGCCGGGAAAACGAGGTTTCATTCAGTTGTATACTGCCTTTTTCCGGGTCGTAAAACTTCAGCAGGAGTTTGAGCAGGGTGGTTTTTCCGCTGCCGCTACTTCCCACGATGGCGGTGGTTTTGCAGGAAGGAATGTCCATGCTCACACCTTTGAGGACAAAATCCTCCACGTTTTTATCGTAACGGAACGTCACCTCATCCAGCCGGATGTCGCCGATAGCGGCGGGGATTTCCATGGCGCGTTCCTGTTCTTCTTCCTCGTCCTGTTTCTGGTGAATTTCCGCCAGCCTTTCCAGACTGATCTTCGCTTCCTGGCCGCTCATCAGCAGGTCGATAAATTGCATGATCGGTCCGTTCAGTTGCCCGATGATGTAGGAAATCGCCAGCATCATACCGAGGGTGATCGAGCCGTCGAGCACCAGTTTGGCGGCATAAAAAGTGATGACGATGTTTTTCAGTTCGTTGATGAACAGCGATCCGCCCTGCTGCCATTGGCCGACTGCGAGTCCGCGGAGGCTGGTTTGGAAAAGCCGTGCCTGAATCTGTTCCCATTCCCAGCGTTTCTTGCGTTCGGCATTGTTCAGTTTAATCTCCTTCATCCCGACCAGCACCTCGTAGATCTTGCTTTGGTTTTCGGAAAGTTGGCCGAAAGACCGGTAATCCAGATCCCGCCGCCGCTGGAGAAACAAAAGCATCCATCCGACATATAAAACACTGAAAGCCAGGAATATGAACAATATAGACGGGCTATAATAGCCGAGTACGGCGCCAAATATTACCAGGGTGAACAAAGAAAAAACGGAACTCAGCGAAGTGGAAGTGAGCAGTTTTTCGATGCGTTCGTGGTCGTTGATGCGCTGCACGAAATCGCCGATCATTTTGCTGTCGAATTGCGCGATCGGCAGCCGCATGAGTTTGGCAAAATAGTCGGCCAGCAGCGACACGTTGATTCTTTTGCTGATATGCATCAGCAGCCAGTTTCGGATCAGTTCGATGCCCGTTCGGCTGGCGAACAGCATCAGTTGTGCGAACAGAATCAGGTAAATGAACTGAATATTCTGCTGCCGGATACCCACGTCGACAATGGCCTGCGTCAGGAACGGGAAAATCAGGTTCAGCACACTCGCTACCATCAGGCCGAGCACAATCTGGCCCAGGTGGCGGCGGTATTTTTTCACGTAATGCCACAGGAAATCCAGCCCGAGCGTTTGTACCTGCACCGTTTCTTTTTCCTGGCCGAAGGCCGGGGTGGGGTCGAGCAGCAGCACGAATCCGGTGGGCTCTTCCAGGTGTTTCGTCATGCTGCCGAAACCGGCCAGAAATTCAGATTTTTCATAAACAATGCGTCCGTGCGCGGGGTCGCTGACGTGCACCTTGCCGTTTTTGATCTTGTATACCACCACGAAGTGTTTACCTCTCCAGTGTGCGATGCAAGGCAGCGGGGCTTCCTGTTCCAATTGTTCGAAGGTAACCGAGAGCGGCAGGGAACGAAGCCGCATTTTTTCCGCGCCTTTCGTCAGCCCGATCAGGGAAGAGCCCAGTTTATTGGTGTTGCACCAGTCCCTGATTTGCGCGATGGGAAAATCGCGACCGTAGTAACTGGCTACTGCACGCAGGCAGGTAGGGCCGCAATCCATAGCATCGTGCTGCATGAAATGTGGAAATGCCTTGCTCATAATACTCGGTTTAAATGGTTTGGAATGGCGATTGAGTCAGCAAAATGGACGGTACCTGTTCGGGTGCTGCCATGCGCAGGCATTGATAACCGATACCGGTCACACCAGTCATGAATCCCGGGGTAAGCAGTTTGTTGGGCAAACCACAGTTCCAGCCGGTGTCCTGTATTTGTTGAAGCAGCGCCGAGGCTATTTTTTTGCTTTTATCCAGAAATGCCGGGTCGTTTTCCTGCCATCCGTAGGTAAAAAGCAGTTCGAGGCTGCCGAAACTGCCCATGGTCAGGTTGTGCGATTGCTTGAATCCGGCGCGCAGCGTGGTTGCAAGCGCTGTGGTCAATTCCTGCTCCAGCACCGCCTGTTCGGCTACGTTTCCTTTCAAAAGTTCCAGTCGGGCGAGGCCGATTCCAGGCGCACCGTGGGCCCAGCCCGTTGAAAAAACGTGCTGGTCGGGGTACAACATTTGCACAGCATCCCGGCAGTCGCGCCAGTTCTGACGTGCTTCGTTGTACAGGCTGCGTTCGTATCGAAGGATATCGGTTACGGCACCCCTGTAACGGCGCTCGCCGCTGATTTCAAACAGCCGCTGATACACCAGTGCAAACCCGGACGCGCCATGCGACATCCCTGCGAGCGGCACTTTGCTGGCAATACGCCAGCCGATGCCACTTTCCTGCCTGTCGGCTTGCAGCAGCAGATAGTCTGCTACGTCTTTGGCGCGTTGGAGCGCTTTTTTATGCCCGAAAGTTTGGTAGAATACGAGGCTGGCTGCTACAAAACCTGCCGAACCTTTTACCAGGCTGAAAGACTTGTCGGCTTCCATGAGCGCGTCGAGTGGCAGCGTATCGTACAGGCGTTCAACGTGTTGTACAAGATCCTGGCGGTTCCACAGTTTGGCAAGATGGGTGAGCGCGTATATCACACTTCCCCAGCCGGCAAAGAGTCCGAGCGGCCGGATCGATTCCTGCCCGTATTCGATACGTTTCAAGAGGCCGTTGAGGGCATTTTCTGCCAATGTGCGGTATTTTTCGTTGCCGGTAACTTTGTGCAGATAGGCGAGAAACAGAATTTCTCCCATAGCGCCGCTGAACAGGTCGTAGTACATCGGCATCAGGCGCAGGGTGTTGTCATCCTCCGTTTTCAGTGCCATCCACTGTGCATCATTGGCGCCTTTAAATGCCTGTTCGTACAGGTAATCGCCCACGCGAATGGCTTCTGCCAACAGCATTTCATACGTGGCGGGCACCTGATCGGTAGCAAGCGGCCGCTTTTCCGTTGCGGTATCGTTGTTAACTTCCTGCGCCCCGGGTATTTGCAGGGAAGCAGTGAGCGAGGCTTCTATCAGCCAGAGTTGGCGCTGCATGTCCTGTTGGTTGAGGAGCGAAAGGCGCCGGCGGACCAGTTCGAGGCCCGTTTGTGAGAAGAAATTTTCGATGCAGGCATCATCGGCATACCACAGGTGGCGCGAATTCACGCGGGTGCTGAACAAGGGTACATCGCCATTGCGGAGGTCCTGTTTTTCAAATTTGATCAACTTTTGAATGAGTTGATAATCAGGGGCTACTGCCCAGAGCCAGTCGAAATGACGCTCCAGTTCGAGTGCATTCCGCTGAATTTGCGGGTGCCAGGATTCATCGAGCAAATGGGAATATACAAAAGTGTCGCGGAACAGCACGCGCACGTCGTCGTTGCCGAAGCGGTTCAGCAGGCCGTTTTGCCCGTCGGACAGTTCGTTGCCGTACTGCATCAATGCCTGGTAGGCAACGGAAAAGCCTTCCTGGATGGATGTTATGTACTCGGGGCGCATTTTTACACGAACACCGTTCAGCAAGGGTACGTTGGCTCCACCTTCCATGTGGCCTGTCTGGCGTGTAATTTTCACTTCGTCGGTGCCGATGCCTTCCAGCATGCCTACTTTAAAAAGGGCTGTCTGGCCTTCCGTATCCGACAATCCACTGATGTCGAGCCCTTCATCTTCTTCCTTCAGGGAAATGCGCATGGGCAACAAACCTGTACGCATCACTGATGCCTCGCCGGCCTGATTGGTTTCGGTGCCGAGGGTAGGGAAATAGGGATGAAAGAATGACTCCAGGTCGATCAGCACCGGGTATTTGCCATTGGCTACAATATTTTCGTAGTGGAAATCGGTGGCTTCCAGTGCGTACAGTAGGGCAATGTAAGCGCCTGTCTGGCGATAGAAATGTTGTAACTCTTTTTCCGATGTGCATCCAAGGTGTTCTACAAACTCCACCCAGCCGTGCGTGTCGGTGGTGAAAATCTGCATCGAACGCAAGTCGAGGCCGGCTTTTTCATTGAGCCATTCAAGGAGTTCCCGGAAATGCACGTCGATGTGCAAAGGGCGGGGTTTGTACACCACTTTCCGGCCGTTTTCAAAACGTGCGATGGCTACCGTACGCCCGCCGCGGTGGGCATCGCCTTCGCCGAATCGCACTTCGGTCAGCAGGCCGGGTTGGCCCAGCCAGGATGCGCTGATATGTGGAAAGTCGGCAACGAGGCGTTCGCAGAAAAGGCTGCTTTGTTCGATCCACTGATCGGTAACATGTGCGGCCTGGCGGATTAGTACCGGGTAATCGCGGTAAAAATAATCGCGGATGCGCGGCGTGTTGAGTTGTGTGACGAAGTCGGCAAAACGCTCTTCCGAAGTTGTTCCATGCAATTTTTTGCGGAGTTTGAACACATTGAGTTCCAGCACCATGGTTTTGGTAACCATTTTGAGCAGGCGCTCCCAGAGGCCGGCCTGGAGCAGACCGGAAGTGCGGCGCAAGTTGCCAAACAATTCCGGATGTGCTTCTACCAGTGGTTCTATGCGCGACTTCAGTTGTGTGGTAGCCTCGTGCAGCAGGGGGATAAAGAGATTCAAAAAGCCCAATTCCGGAAATTGCGGGCGGTAAAAGTTGTGATCCGGAACCGATCCGTTGCCTTGAAGGCGACGGCGCAGAACGTCGTTTTTCCAGGCGAAAGATTTGCCGGCGTGTTTGCGCAAAAAGTCCAGATCGGGTTGTGCCACCATTTGCAGAAAGTCTTCTGCCGCCAGTCCTTCTTCCTGAAGTTTGATATCGAACCATTCCGGCTTGCGGCGGAAGGGCGATTGCTGCTGCCAGCGTTCGAGGAGCCTGGATGCCTGGGCAGGCTGGTGCCCGGATTGGCGGATGGTTTCCAGGTGTCGGGTACGTTCGTGGAGGAATAAGGCGTTCATGGTTGTTGGTTATTAGTTATCAGTTATTAGTTATTAGTGTTGATAATCAGGCACTTGTATGTTGTTTAGGCTAAGGTTATTTGTAGGCCTGTATGATCTAAAGTATATGTAGAGTATTTATGGAAGGCTTTTTTGGGGGCCTAGTTATCTGTTACAGTGGGGGCGTTCAGTTCCAGGAGTTTATCAATTTCCGGTCGTCAGGCACTTGGAAATGAGTGGCCTCATTACCACCCTGATAACTAATAACTGATAACTAATAACTTAAAAACCCAGTTTCTTCCCAAGCCCCGCTTCGAATTCCGCGAACGGCATTTCGGGGTATCCGGCGGGTGTTTCCTGAAAATCGGAAGCGACGGTATCGGTGAGTTCTTTCAGCGTGTACACCACTTCGGTAGAACCCGTTTTCATGACGTATTCGAGCGGGAAACCGCGCAGGGAGGCCGGGAGGCCGGATATGGCGAAGTTGGGAAGTTTGATTTCCTCCGTCACGAAGAGGTCGTATTCGCGTACGCTGCCGTCTTCGCGCAGGGTTTCCACCACGGCTTTATGGCAGGTGTATCCGTTGATTACTTTGGTGACGGCGGGGTCGTAGGAAATGTTGGTGTTTTCCTCGCGGACTTTGAGACGGGCGCGCTGGATAGAATCGGCCACCGAGACGTATATTTTTTTGCCCATCAGGTCGAGGTACAGCGCCGAGCCCTGGTTCTGAAGGTTGGTGACGCGCTGCATCTGGACGGCGTTGTTCATCATGCTGGAAACGCTTTTCACCACGCCGTTGTGCGTTTGCACGAGTATGGTAGCGCCGGTGAGTTGCTGGGCGGCCTGCGGGTTGTCGGATTTAACATCCGTAACTTCAAACAGGGCCCGGCCTTCCTGTGCGCTGACACGCATAAAAGTTGCTGAAAACAGAACGCTAAGGCTAAAAACGAGTAATTTTTTCATTGTTTTATTCTATTTTATGGATAAATGATGAACAGGATTTTTCGAAAAAGGCATGGCTTGGCAGGGCCGGCAGGTGTCGGTTCGCCGGCAAAAGGAGTGTGATGAAAAATAGATTGGAAAAGGTTTTACGCCTTGTCTTTCATGTAGGCGCTATAAAAAAATACGAAGATGGAAATGGCCAGAAAATATGCCAGGCTGTACCAGAGAAACACCGGCCAACCGGCCCAATCCGCTACATTCAGGGCGCCTCGGGAGTAGTGCACCCGCAGCATGGGATACGCGTAGGGTACATAGATACTTTTGCTCCATCCGTCGGCCAGGGAAGAAAATACCACGGTAGAAAACATTCCGATCAGAATAGGCAGGGTATAGTTGGGGAGCAACCAGGCCAGCGCAAACTGAACAGCGAAAATGGACGAGGTGGCTGCCAGGGTTTCGAGTATGGCGCGGGTCAGTACACCCCAGTCGAAGGCAAAAGCATGGAATTCCAGTTGCGGTTTTATCCAGCCGAGCAGCCAGCCATTGATAATCATGAGCGGTGCAATCAGCAGTAAAATAGCGATGACGAGCGCCAGTGTGAAAAGGTATTTGCCGGTCATCACCGTCCAGCGGGGCGCCGGGTACGTGAATAGTTGTTTCCAGGCGTTCGCTTTTTGCTCTATTTGCATCGACTGGCTGGTGATCATGATAACCGCCATGGGCAGGATTACAAAACAAAGAATATTGAAGGTGCGATTAACGAGTGCGGGCCAGGGGTTGGAAGGGCCGGCGCCCGATTCGGCGCCTACCGTGTAGTAGTACAACAGAGCGATGATCGCTGTAACCAGCACAGGCAACAGGGCTGTAGTGAGCAACAGGCGCGACCCCCGGCTTTTCAGCCATTCCGCTACCACAGCGTTTTTGATATGGATCAGGTTGTTCATAGTGTGGGCCGGTTATTCGTTGATGTGAAGGAAAAGATCTTCGAGATTTTGGTGGACTACCTTGAGTTCATAGATACGGATCTGGTTTTGAACCAGTTGCCGGGCTATTTCTGGGATGTTTTCTTTGTCGTCGAGGGTAAGGCTGACGGTTTTCCCGTTGCGATACACTTGTTGAAAGCGCTGTTGCAAGAGCGTATTGGTTTTGTCGAGGTCGTTTGTTTCCAGCGTTACCTGGATGCCGTTGCCGGTTTGTGCGCGGAGGCCATGGATACTGCCTTCAAAAAGTTTCTTTCCCTTTTTGATGATACCGACCTGGGTGCAGATCAGTTCGATT
The DNA here is from genome assembly GCA_029561355.1 of Bacteroidota bacterium. Classification (GTDB taxonomy): domain Bacteria; phylum Bacteroidota; class Bacteroidia; order Chitinophagales; family Saprospiraceae; genus M3007. Next base: position 16,117 of record JAKQJD010000312.1, read on the forward strand.
TCACTGAGCAGGTGGCTCGACAGAAAAATGGTTTTACCAAAATCCTGGTGAAGGCGCTGGATGACCGTTCTGATTTCCACAATCCCCTGCGGATCCAGTCCGTTGGTGGGTTCGTCGAGGATCAGGAGTTCAGGGTCGTGCAGCAGTGCATTGGCGAGTCCGAGACGTTGTTTCATGCCGGTGGAAAATGCCTTCGCCTGCTTGTTGCGTTCTTTTTCGAGGCCTACGATTTCCAGTACTTCTTCGATGCGGCTGTTCGGAATTTGCCTGTAAACGGCCGCAATACGGAGGTTTTCATAGGCGCTGAGGTGTTCGTAAATGGAAGGACTTTCGATGAGCGCGCCGCAGCGGCGGTAAATTTCTGTGCGGTATTCTTTCAGGGTTTTTCCGAACAACTGCACATGACCGGCAGTGGGTTGAAGCAAACCGAGCAGCAGTCGGATGGTAGTGGATTTCCCGGCGCCGTTGTGGCCCAGAAAACCGTAAACCGAACCTTGCGGCACCGACAACGAGAGGTCGTATATGGTGGCCGGTGCGTTTTTATAGCCGAATTGCAGTTGGGTTGTTTCGATGATATTCATGATTCCGTTCGTTTGAAAAAGCCGGGGCGCGGTTGTGGGGACTTTGCCCCGGCTTTTTTGCTCAAAAATATGTGCTGTTCCCAAGGTTTACTATACAGATGTGATACTATCCAATGATTTGTATAAATTCCTTTTAATAAAGTCAACTTGAAGTATGTCTCGATAAGTGGCCTTCGGAACAGGTATTTTGTTGTAATTAGAAACTGAAGATGTCTTTCAGGATATCCCAGCAACTTTTGCCTGTGCCGTTGCATTCGCCGCTCAGGGTACAGATGTAGCCTGCCGAGTTGACGCCGCCGGTGATTTCGCTCATAGCGGATTCATTGACGTCTACGTTGTTGGCCGGGGAATCGCTTTGCTGGGTAGCATCGGCATTCTTCCAGGATTCGATCAGTTGTTTTGTTTTCATAGTAGTAAGTCGTGCTGTTCCATAGGGTTGCCGTGCAGCGATGATACTTTCCAATGATTTGTAAAGATTACTTTTAATAAAGTCAACTTGAAGTATCATTGATAAGCAACCACATGAAAAGGCATTTTTTTAAAATTAGATGAAGATAGCGAAGAATGCATCTACGAGATTGCAACTTTTGCCAGAGAGGTTGCATTCGCCACTTACGGAGCATATCGCGCCTGCGGAATTGGCGCCGCCGGTGATTTCACTCATAGCGGATTCGTTTACATCCACGTTGCTGGCCGGAGAATTGCGTTGCTGTGTAGCGTCGGCATTCTTCCAGGATTCGATCAGTTGTTTTGTTTTCATAGCAATAAAAAAACTTTAGGATGGCTTTCTGAATGGAGGAAGGCGCGGACGCCTTCCTCCTATACAGCAAGTAATGTTGGATTCAATTAGAACAGGTCTTTGATGAAGTCAGCAACGGCATCCCAGCAGTTTTTGCCCGAAGAAACGCATTCGCCGCTGGCAGTGCAGATGTAACCTGCGGAGTTGGCGCCGCCGGAGATTTGTTGCATAGCGGTTTCGTTTACGGCTACTCCAGCAACAGGTGCTTCAACTTGAGCGTTTACGTCGGCGTTTTTCCAGGCGTTGATCAGATTGTTTTTCATGCTTAAATAAATTTAATTGTGTAAAAAGTTTGATTGCCTACTCTGAATTAAAAGGCTTTTCGGCTTCCGCCTTATTATTGAAGTGCGCACTCAATAAATTTCTTGATATAGGGAGTATTCTATAATTGTTCCTTTTCCGCTTCTTTGACATCCGTATTTTTCACCGATTTTTTCTTCGTCATCTGGTTTAAAGCGCCCGCTTTCCCGAACCGGTAACTGAACCCGACGCTCACCATCCGGAAGGGCACGTAGGTGTTTTTGCTTTGCGAAAATCCGGGGCCTTCCAGCGTGGTACCGTATACCACATCGTGTCGGAAAGGGTTGACGACCACCAGTGTGACGGCGCCTTTTTTGTGCCAGACGGGCTGGCTGAAGGTGGTTTGCAGGGTGTAAAAAGCGCGGGTAGTGCCTTGTACGCTCAGTTGCGGAGCGGCATAGGCGGCCAGCATTTCTGCCGAAAACCCGTTTTTAAATTCCAGTCCGCTCATCACGAACGTATTGAATTGTATGCCATGATTGCCTACGCCGCTGATATTCAGGCTGTTGTCGGTTTCGAAGTAGTTGAAGTTTCCGCCACCTCTTACCGACCAGATACCGGTCAGTTGGTATGTGAGGTATGCATTTGCGCCTGCCAGCCAACTGGAACCCAGGTTGGAGTAGATGGAAGATGCAACACCGTCGGTGCCGGTGGTAGTCAGTTTTTCGATGACATCGTGGTTTCGATAGTAAAATGTGCTGCCATTTAAAAAGCCGCCTTTGAAAGGCATGGCAAAACTCAGGTCGAAAATGTCGGTCAGTTCGGGGCGCAGGTACGGATTACCCAGGGTAACATTCAGCCGGTCGGCTGCATTGGCAAACGGATTCAGTTGTGAGATGCCTGGGCGCTGAATCCGCCGGGTATAACTGCCTGTCAGGGTGGCTGTGTTTTGAAAGGTGAATGACATCGAAGCGCCGGGTGTCCAGGTGAGGTAATCGTCATGAATGTGAGCATGGTTTTGAATGCGGTTGAGTGTGTGTTCCAGCCGATTGCCGATGCGGAATGACCATTTATTATGCCATTGGAAACGTGTTTCGAGGTATGCCGCCGAAATATGCTGGGTGTAATCGAGTTGTTGCGTGCGGTCGGGGTTGGGGTAGAAACCGGAGCGATCATTTTCCCATTCCTGATAGGTCGCGTCGGAGCCGATGCGTCGGAGGATGTGTTTGGTGCCGGTTTCCAGTTGTATGTTTGATCTGAGCGGTTGTGAATAATCGGTTTGAGCGGTGAATTCGTCATTCAAAGCCAGGTTGCGTGCATTTTCTGCAAGGAGTATTTCCTGAGACGACACCGGGCGCTCGTACAGCGTATAGTCCAGGTGGTTGCGCAGGTGCGTCCATTGCATCGAAGCGCTCCATTGCTGCTGGGGTTTGTTAAAAGTACGCCTGTAGTCGTTGGTCCACTCGAAGTTCAGGTCGCGGCGTTTATTATCTATGGTTCGGTCGAACACATTGGTTTCGGTATGGGAGCCGCTGTTCGTTTCCTGGTTGATGTGGATGAGCCCGTCGGCGTATACCCGGTTGCCAGACCAGCGAAGGCTGCTGGAGAAAGAATGGCGGCTGTTGAGGTCGTAGTCCACACCGATCAGAGCAGTGGCGGCAATTCTGCCGGCTGTAGCTGCTCCCTGCTGGGCCAGCGTTGTGCTGCCCGTTTCGGTTGTGCTGTTTCTGATCAGGCTGTTGTGCAAATCCATAGGAAGCATACCGTTCAGTCCGATCATCGAATTGAGCCCCACTTTAGCGGTGCGGAGGTTGAGGCTGGCGCTGGTATTGTTTTGTATGTTGCTACCGGCTACATTCACCGTGCCATTGTATCCTTCTATCTGTTTCTTTTTCGTAATAATATTGATAATTCCGGCCGTTCCTTCGGCATCATAGCGGGCGGAGGGCATGGTAATGACTTCCACCCTCGACACCTGTTCGGCAGGAATGCTGCGCAGGGCATCGGCCATATTGGACGCGAACACGCCCGAGGGTTTGCCGTTGATCAGAACCTGGATGTTCCGGCTTCCACGGAGCGACAAATTGCCTTCCGCATCTACCTGCACCATGGGTACTTTGCGCATCAGTTCGTTCAGCGACTGGTTCACGGCGCCCTTATCGCGGTCTACGTTGTATACCAGGCGGTCTATTTGTTGTTCTATCAGGGTTTTTCGGGCGTTTACTTCCACTTCTTTCAGCAAGGAACTGGAAGGCCGGAGCGGTATGCTTCCAATGTTTCTTGTGGGATCCGAGTTTGTAATTTCAATGTTGTCGACCGTTTTGGTTTCGTAGCCCACAAAAACGAACCGCAACACGTATTTTCCCGGCGCCACACCTTCGAGGCTGAATTTTCCTTTGTCGTCGGTGATGGCCCCGTTGAGTATTTTACTAAAGTTTTTTCTTTGCAGAGAGACGGATACGTACCCCAGATTTTCGCCGGAAAGAGAGTCGGCAACTGACCCTTTGATGGTGCCGCCGGAAACGGGTCCGGCGGCATTCATCTGGGCGTTTATTATACCGGGGGCAAGAAGAATAATTATCTTGATGAAGTACAGGTAAATATTTTTCATAATTGGTATTCGTCTGATAGTCTGTAGGATGATTGCTGTTCTTTTAACTAAATCACTAAAGTTGCCCTGATAAATAAAGTAAGTATTTAAAAAATTGCTTCGTTTGATGTTACAAAGGTGGGGTGGTGCTGGAGGCTTTTACAAGGACAGTTTGCATGGTTTGGAACGGGGTAAATTTTGTAGATTACGCTATGTTCCGAAGGCCTTAAATTTGAACGTCGATTCCGATTATGATGGACTGCAATTCCTGCTTTTGATTGTTAGAAAGGTCGTTCCATTGTTCGGCGGAGAGTAATAAGCCCAGGAAGATGAGTAGAGAAATAGTCCAGGAATACATAATATTAAATTTTTTTAGGTTGTATAAATGATTCGCTTAAATCGCTTTCGCAGTACAAAAGTGAGGCGCCTGATACGAGTTTGCACGGACAGAAGCAGCCGGCTGGAACAGGGTAAATAAAAATAAATAATGTATTTATCTATATGTAATAAACTGTATGTTATGTGTTTAATCGAGCGCGTGTTCATCGCCAGTTCTTTTTTTGGGATTATTTCATTAAAGGACAACCTAACAATATAGGAACGGTGTAAATTTGCTTCATTGCAATAACCCTGCTTTTGGTATGTAATTAATAATCAATTAGTTGCGCCGAAAACCCACGCTGTATTATGGACACACTTCATGAAATTGTCCATCTGCTTGACCGGTATAAGGTCAGGCAGATAGAGGTGCTTACGAACACCTCGGAAGGAAAAGAAAGCCGTTATTTTGAATGCTATTCCGGTATGCGGGACGGCCGTTGGCCGACGGAAGACGATATGGCGCTGCACTTTGGGTTCGAGCCTGGCAGTAAAGCCTTCTCCCGCTTCAAAAATGAAGTCCGGAAAAGGCTTCAGAACTCCATTCTTTTTATTGATACCAGCCTGCCGGAGTTTCATGACTACAACCGGGCGATGATTACGATTACCCAGCAATGGGCCATCGCCAAGGTATTGGTACATCGCGGCGCAAGAAAAGCCTTTGTGGAAATGGCTGAACAGATACTGAAACTAGCTATCTACTACGAGTTTATAGATATGGTAGTAGAAATACTTCATTTTCTGTTATCGTCCATCCTGCCTTTTCCCCAGCACAACAAGGATTTTCCACGATTCCTGAAAATGTTGAAGGATTACAAGGAGGCCCACGATGCGGAGTTGGCGGTTTGGGAAGCGCTGACCACTATTATCTGGCCTTTAGTAATGAAAAAAGGCACTCCTGCCGATCATGTCGGTCCGATCCGGAATCAGGTCGAATTATTAAGACCGATGGCCGAGCGGTTTCCGCACGCCTACCTTCAATCACACTACCGGACAATTGAATTGTACGGCTATATATTTAGTAACGATTGGGAAAACGCACTGGAAAAAGCACGCAATTCAAAACGTTTCTTTGAAGAAAAGCCGTTCAAGCCGGTTCTTCACATCTTGAAATTCGCCCAGCAGGAATCGGCCTGCCTGGTCATGCTTCAACGCTTTGGGGAAGCGCGTGCCTTGTGCCGGGAATCGATGGAACTACTCACGGAGGGTATTGCCATGTGGTTCAAATTCTGGGAAATGGAAACGATCGCGGCCTTTCAGGCAGGCGAATACGCCGATGCCTGGCATTCGGTAAAACAAGCCATGAAACATCCCCGATTTGAAACCATTTCCACCATGGATCAGGAGTCGTGGCGTATGTTTTACGGCTATCTTTGTCTCATGGCACGCCTGCAAATTCTCCCGCTATCGCCCCGTGAAAAAGGGGAAACGGAAAAATTCAGGCTCAGTTCCTGGCTCAACGACCTGCCTTTACACAGTACCGACAAGCGTGGCGCCAATATTCCCGTGCTAATTCTGCAAACCCTGTTTTTGCTCACGGAAGGACGCCTCGATGAATTTGAAAACCGTACGGAAGCCCTGCGCAAATACCGGCAGCGCAATCTGGATCCGGGCGCCCAACACCTTCGCACCAACTGCTTTATTCGCTTGCTGGAATCTGTTCCCAAACATGGTTACCTTTTGAAACACATCCTGCAGGAATCGGATAAGTGGCTGGAAACCATGCGAATAGGGAAAACCAATATTCTGGATTATTCCTACGAACTGGAGATTGTTCCCTATGAAAGACAATGGGAATGGGCCGTGGAAGTATTGAAGAAAAATTAAGTCTCTAAGGTTTCAGTAATTTCCCCACTTCCTTCCAGGTAATGAGTTGGATGCCCTGGTCGCGGATGATTTTTTTGCAAATTTCCCCGCTAAAAAAGTTGAAGTCGTCCTGACGCCAGCCGGAATCCCAGGCGCCGGGAAAGCCGTCGGTCATCCTGCGCATGTCGTCGGTTTCATAGGCCGTGTGGATCAGCAGAACATTGACGCCGGCTTGCAGGTGCCCCAATACATTCAGGTAATACTGTTCCATGCCTTTGGCATAATCTTCGGGTGTTGCCGTGAAAACCCGGTCGACCACCACGTCGCGGTCGGTGACAGATTTTCGGAATGTTTCCGGCAGCGACTCCAGCACGTCCTTGCTCACCATAGTCGGTATGCCGTATGCGCGGCCAACTTTCAGGTAAATGGCAAACAGGTCGGGACTTTGAAAAAACAGGCATCCCATGTGGCTGTCTAAATGGGTTGGTTCCAGGCCCATGGCTTTCGATTTTTCAATTTGTGCCCGCAATTCCTGCTCTACTTCCGACAGTTTCGCTCTGGAGGCAAATGCCTCGCAGTTGTTGTAAAAATAGCCGTTCGAATCGACGAGGCTGCTCACCTGCGCACGCGGCGCTACGGGCCCCCATTTGTACGGCCACCACTCGCTGGTGAGCGTAAGGTGCAAGCCCAGGTCGTGGTTGGGATGTTTTTTCGCATAATCGGCTATTTCCGGCAGCCAGGGACAGGGTACCATGACACTGGCGGAACGGACGCTTCCGGTTTCCATTGCCTCGATGCTGGCCTGATTTTCGGCATGCGATACTGCCAGATCGTCGGAATGGATGATGAGCAATTTGGTATCGGCGGGGTAGCCAAGCCGCTCGGCCAGGGTACGTTGTGTCTGGCTGAATGCGGGCTGGAAAGAACACAAACAGGCTAATGTAAAAATCAGGAAGTGCTTCATATGTATTGTTATTTTAGGATACATAGGTATAAAAAAGAAGTGAGAAGTGAGAGGTGAGAGGTGAGACACGTAGATTACACGGCTTCGCTCCAGAGTTGTGATGTTAGATTATGCGGTATAATCTACGTGTCTCACTTCTCACTTCTTGTTTACTTTTGCTCCGCTTTCAACACCCAACCAAATTATGGAATTCTTTTTCGCTATTCTTTTCTCCCTCTTCTCCATTGTCGACCCGCCCGGCGCCATTCCGGTATACGTGGCCCTGACTGCCGGCCGGCCCCGGCCCGAACGCAACAAAATTGCCCTGATGACCAGCCTGTATTTCCTGCTGATCCTGGTGAGTTTTTTCCTGGCGGGCACATATATCCTGAGTTTTTTCGGACTGACGGTGCATTCCCTGCGGATCGCCGGCGGGATGACCCTGCTGATCAGCGGATTCACGCTCATGTCGGGCAAGTTTGCTAAAGAGCGCGGCTTTGACAAAAATGCGGAAAAACAGTCGCAGGACCGCACGGATATCGCTTTTTCACCTATGGCTATGCCCATGCTCTCAGGGCCGGGATCCATCTCCTATCTCATTACCCAGTTCAGCCAGCACCCCGGCTGGGGAGAACGCGCCATGATCGTAGCCGCTATTGCAGCCGTTGCATTTCTGGTGTGGTGTTGTCTGCGGGTAGCGCCTTTCCTTTTCCGGGTATTCGGCACCGGCGGCCTCAATGCCATCGCCCGCATCATGGGTTTCATCGTCATTGCCATCGGCGTGCAGTTTATCGTGGATGGGCTGGTGCATTTGGTACAGGAGATGAATTGAATTGTTGATAAGGTTGATGAGGTTTATAAGGTTGATATTCAGCCGCTCAATGAATGAAAATCTTCTCTTTTAAAGGTGTACTCTACGGACTCTCACGCGCTCACATCTCTCACACTCTCACATCTCTTTCCTTCATGAAAAACTACCTCTCGCTCGTCAAATTCAGCCATACCATTTTTGCGCTGCCATTCGCGCTGACGGGCTTTTTTGTTGCCATCAGTGTGCAGGGCAGGGGAGTAGACTGGACAAAATTGCTGCTGGTGCTGCTGTGTATGGTGTTTGCGCGCAGCGCGGCCATGGCCTTCAACCGCTACCTCGACCGCGACGTGGACGCCGCTAATCCACGCACCAAAATCCGGGAAATCCCGGCAGGTATTATTACCGCGAAGTCAGCGCTGATCTTCGTGGTAGTCAATTGCCTGCTTTTTGTAGCCACCACCTGGTTTATCAACCTGATCTGTTTTTTGCTGTCGCCGGTAGCGCTGGCTGTGGTGCTGGGTTACAGTTATACGAAACGTTTTACCTGGCTGTGCCACGTGGTGCTTGGACTGGGCTTGAGTCTGGCGCCGATTGGCGCCTATCTGGCCGTGATGGGGCGATTCGACTGGATACCGGTGCTGTACAGCCTGGCCGTGCTGCTGTGGGTGGCCGGGTTCGATGTGATTTACGCTTTGCAGGATGAAGAATTCGACCGCGCCAACCGCTTGTATTCCATGCCGTCGTTTTTCGGGAAAAAACAGGCGCTGCATATTTCCGAGTGGATGCACCTGGGCACCGCCTTGCTGATGGTGTCGGGAACCAAGTCCCTGCTTTCTACCTTGCCGCAAACCGGCTGGCTGCTGTGGATCGGCACCGGTGTGTTCCTGCTGTTGCTGCTGTACCAGCACCTGATCGTAAAAGCCGAAGACCTGAGCCGGGTGAACATCGCTTTTTTTACCACCAACGGTATTGCGAGTCTGTTGTTTGGAAGTATGGCGATTTTGGATTTGCTGACGTGAAGAAGGCAGGGGCCGATGTGGTACTTCTGCCGGCAGAGGCTTGCACGTCCGCCGGCGCTGCCGCCGGTTAATGCTTGCGCCCTTTCAGGGCTTCATAATTGATAAGAAACATGAAAAATATTGCCATTTTCGCTTCCGGAGGCGGTTCCAATGCCCGTAAAATCATCGAGCATTTTGAAAAATCCGACCTCGGCAGGGTCGCGTTGGTCGTTTCCAATAAAAAAGACGCGGGCGTGCTGGATATCGCGCATGCCCACCAAATCCCCACCCACCTCATCGGGCGTGCCGATTTTTACGAATCTAAAAAAATATTATCTATTTTAGATGAACACCGGATCGATTTGATCGTATTGGCCGGTTTTTTGTGGTTAGTACCCACGTATCTGATCGGGGCTTACCCGAAAAGGATCGTCAATATCCATCCGGCGCTGCTGCCCCTATTTGGTGGCAAAGGTATGTACGGAGCGCATGTGCACACTGCCGTTAAAGCCGCCGGCGCCAAAGAATCGGGTATTACCATCCATTTCGCCAACGAGCACTACGATGCGGGCGATATCATTTTTCAAACCACCTGCGCGCTGACGGAAGAGGATACGCCCGAAACCATCGCCCGAAAAGTCCTGGCCCTCGAACACGAGCATTTCCCGAAAGTGGTAGAGGGGCTGTTGCAAGGCTGGTGAGTTGATAGGTTTATGAGTTTATGGTTTATCGGTTCATAAATCAAAAGAAATATGACCTATTGGAAATCAACCCTTACCAACCATAAACCTATAAACCATAAACCTATAAACCATAAACCTATAAACCCATAACCAACCCCAACAAAAAATCGAGTCATTAATCCGCCGGCCCTTGCCGGTACAACCGATAGTATGTATTCTAAACATTTACTCCTGCTGTGCGCCTGGTGCGCATTTTTCGCCTTCGGCACGTCTGTTGCCACTGCCCAAACATATTCCTCACTTCTTAAAAATGCAAACGAGTCCTTCGAAAAAGGAAACTTCTCCGAGGCCGGAGAAAAGTACGAACAAGCTGCCCGCCTCAAGGAAAACAAGCCCGAAACCATGTACAAAGCCGCCGAATGCTACTACCGCATGCGGAATTACGTGAAAGCGGTAGCGTGTTACGACCTGGCCAAAGACGAATTTAAAAAACACGAACTGGCAGGCCTGCGCTACGCCCGTTCGCTCAAACAAACCGAACAGTACGAACCGGCCATCGAGGCGTTCAAAAACTTCGGCCGCAAGTACCGTGGCGCCCGGAAATCGCAGGTGATCGCGGTTGTCCAGAACGACATCAAGGGCTGCGAACTGGCGATGCAAATGGCCGCCGCCAAAACGGCTACCGGCACCGTAAAATCCCTGCCCGACGGCATCAATACGCCCGCGAACGATTTCGCACCACTGCCCTGGTCGTCCGATTTGCTGTATTACTCCGGTTTTGTCGGAAAAAAAGTATCGCTGCTGCGCTCCATGCGCGAAGGCGCCAACTGGCAACAGGCCGATTCCGCCCGGGGACTGCCGGAGTCGGTCACGAGCCGTTTCGGTAACGGTGTGTTTTCGGCCGACGGAAAACGCTTTTACTGCACCCAGTGCGATGAAGCGCCGCCCAACGAACGCGCCGGCAACGGCCTCCGGACGCAATGCGCCATTTTCGGGCTCCGTTATGAAAGCGGCCGCTGGAGCGACCCCGAACGCCTGCGCAGTTACATCAATATGCCCAACCACACCAGTATGCACCCTTGCGTAGCACAAGAACAGGGCCGCGAACTGCTGTTTTTCGCCAGCGACCGCGAAGGTGGTTTCGGTGGACTCGATCTCTATGCCTGCGCCCGCCCGCTGGAATCTGCCGAGTTCGATTTTTCATTTCCCCAGAACCTCGGAGAAATCATCAATACCGGCGGCGACGAAATTAGCCCATACTACGAACCGAACGTGCAAACGCTGTGGTTCAGCAGCAACGGCCAGATCTCTCTGGGCGGGCTCGATATTTTTAAAACCACCCTCAGTACCGGCAAATGGTCCAAACCCGAAAACCCGGGCTGGCCGCTCAATTCTCCTGCCGACGATCTGTTCTTTTCCAGGATCATGAACGATAAAAAAGGCGGCGCTTTCTTCGTTTCCAACCGCAGCGTGGAAGGACGCAAACCGGGTACTGCCGACGAAGATATTTTTGAATACACACCGGGAAATGCCGGCGCGGATGTATCGTATTCCGTACCGGTTCGTACCGGGCCGGACAGCCTTGAAATGACGGAAAGCCCCGTTCTGTACCGCGTGCACCTGGAAATACAGCCTGATTTCGAGCCCGAAAGTCCGCGGTACAGCAATGTGCATGCACTCGGTACCCTGATCGCCCGGCCGCTGCCCGAACAAGGCATGCAACGGATCATGCTCGGCGATTTCAGCGACATGGCCAAGGCGGAAGCCGCCGTGCAGGCTTTGCGCGAAAGCGGCGCATTCCCGCAGGCTTTTGTGATTCAACCCGAAGGAATGAAGTGAGTTGGTGTTTGGGGTGTGGTGTTTGGGGCGCGTTGCTTTTGGCTTTTGTTGAAGTCTAATGTTGGCAAAGCGCAGTGTCGGGGTGACTTCAAGACACCCCGACATTATAATTAGACCCCGCTTCATCTGAAATGCGTAGTGGTGGCATGGGTTTGTAAATTATAAGCGGTTTGTATTTCGCCAGAAATACAAACCGCTTATAATTTACAAACCCATGCCACCACTAAAAACCCGGCAAGTGAAAGATGAGTTTGTGTTAACGCCGGGAGCAACGCGCCCCAAACACCAAACACCACACCCTACACCCCAATTTACTGTTTGGCGATTTTTCCCGACAGCATTCCCTTGTCCGTTTTTACCTGCCAGAAATAAACGCCCGCATGTTCGTGCTCCAGCGAAACGGGTAGCAGGTCGTTTTGCTGAACAGTTCGGGCTGTTTCATATACCAGTCTCCCGTCGGCATTAAAAATACGCAGGGAAATGGGTCCGTTGACGTGCTGTAAATCAAAAATCACCTTCCCGGAAGTAGGGTTCGGCAAAACGGAAACAACCGCCGCATCCGGTTCGCTGGTGCCCGAAGCCTGCTGCAGAATCAGATTCAGTGCCTCCAGTGCATCTACACGCCCCCAGCCGAATGCATTGTTGGGGCGCAGGGAGCCGTCGATATCGCCGCAGTTGTCGGGGTCCGACTTGAAAATAGCCGTTTGTTCCACGATCTGTTCGATCAGTTCCACATTACCGGCCAGATCGGGGCGGGCAGAAAGAATGAGCGCAACCAGTCCGGCTACGTGCGGTCCGGCCATACTGGTGCCGCTAAAAAAATCGTAACTATTAATAGGGGTACTGGAACGGACAAAAACGCCGGGAGCCGCCACATTCGGTTTGATGCGTTTGCTGCCGTCGATGGTGACGGGGCCGCGGCTGCTGAAATTCGCCAGTGTATCATCGAAGCGGGTAGCGCCGACGCTGAAACTCTCCTCAAAATAGGCCGGAGGGCCGTACGTCGTGTTGCAACCACTGTTTCCAAAATTGCCGTTGCTCACCACCACCACCACGCCCGAAGTGCGGAGGTTGATGACCGCCTGCCGCATCAACTCGTTGACCGCCAGGTCGGTACAGCCTTCCGAAACGGCGCAGTACCAGGAGTTGTTGATCACGTGCGGCGCCTGTTCCGGGTCTGGGTTTTGACCGTTCAGGTCGGTAGGCGCCAGAAAAAACTCGAAACATTCGATATACGTGGAAGGTTTGCCGTTGCCGCGTTCCATATTGCGGCAGCCGATCCATTTGGCGCCGGGCGCTACGCCGATCTGGTTTCCCAGGCCGTCGTCGCCGGTCATGGTTCCCATGGTATGGGTGCCGTGCTGGCTGTCGTCGCAGGGGATTTGAGCATTCAACCCGCAGAAATTGACCAGGGTGGAATCGCTCAGCGGACTCACTTCGTGAATGGCGTCGTGCCAGTTGTAGTTGTGGTTGGCGGTCCCGGCATTCCAGCCTCTGTAATGGTCTTTCAACGCGGGGTGGTCCCACTGGTATCCAGTATCGGAGCCGCCGACAGTAATACCCTGGCCGGTGTATCCCAGCGCCCATACCAACGGCGCGCTGATCTTATCGACGCCCCATTCGACGGCGTTGCGCTCCACGACGGGCGCCGTTTCCATGGCCGGACCCTGAAAAGTAACCCAAGGATCGAGGCTGATGCTACCTACTTCGGACAACTGTGCCAACGCGGGAAGCAGCGCCGGATCGGCGTTTTCCACTGCCATGGCATTGACGAGGTAAAAACTATTTACCTGGGCATCGGCATCGCGCAGCAACCGAATGGCGCGTGTCTGCGTCTTACCGGCGGTTTCCAGCAGGCGCTGTGCAACGAAATGCGCTTTTTCCGATTTCGTTTTCAACTGACGGGCCTCACTGAGGTCTGCCTTTTCCGTAAAAGCGATCAGGATATCTGTTTTTTCACCGTGTTCGAAGGCGGCCAGGATTTCGGGAGATAATTTATCGCGCCAGTTGGGATTGGATTGTGCGAAAGCAGACCCTGTTATCTGCTGGAAAAAAAGCAAAAGGAGAAAAATCCGGTTCATTTATTCAAAAAATTAAACAGTCTGTAGAAAAGAAATTCAAAAGTACGTTCAATGGTCAATCGGCACCGGCTAAAATCAGCAAACCCGTATCTTTGGGTCCGATTTAACTGATTTTGGG
>JAKQJD010000374.1 GCA_029561355.1 Bacteroidota bacterium
TGGCTGCCAGCACCCTCTGCTCTCCTTTTCCCACACATTCCGCCGGACGGGCGGTCAGAAAAACGAACATACGGAAGCCTCGCCCTCTCTAAAACGCCGCAAAGGTACGAATTTTATACTGTGATTATCGTTGTTGTTGCGGATTAGGGGTGGAAAACACCCGGCAGGGCGATAGGGGGCGTTTTTGAATAATTGGAAAAATATAGAAATTGTAATTTATTGTATTTCTATTGCCGGTTAATTGGAATTATAAAACGATAGAATGGCTATTTGTTGAAATTTAATTTAATGGAAAAATTGTGAAATAATATTTGGTTAACGGGTGGATAGGGTGGTATTCGCCATGTCGGTCCACGGCGTTGCGATATTCACCCACGGCGTTCGTTTTTCGCCCACGGCGTTGCCATGGGCTGATGCTGATGCCCCTTCAGGGCGGTGTCGTGGGGGGTGAAATGGAAATGCCATACCGAGAGCGAAGCGGTGTACTCTACGTTTCTCACGCTCTCACTTCTCACGCTCTCACTTCTCTTAGTGGTGTACGCTACGCCCTCACTTCTCACCTCTCGCTTCTCACTTCTATTTAGTTTCTCACGTCTTCCCCCCAGCCCAGTTTCTGCCGGATGGTATTCAGAAACGTCACATCCTGCAATTGCACGAAACGAATCGGGAAGTCGTTTTTGCGTACGGCCAGTTGGTGTTGTCCGTTGATGAGTTCGAAACGCGAGTCGAGGGTACAGATAAAATTGTCGGCGCGGCCTTCTATTTCGAAGGAAATGACCGACTCGTCGGAGAGGACGATGGGGCGCACGTTGAGGTTGTGCGGCGCTACGGGCGTGAGTACGAAATTGCCGGAATCGGGGAAAATAACCGGTCCGCCGCAACTCAGCGAATAACCCGTGCTGCCGGTCGGCGTGGCGATGATAATGCCGTCGGCCCAGTAGGAATTGAGGTAGTCGCCGTTGAGGAAAGTGTGGATGGTGATCATGGAAGACGTGTCGCGCTTGAGCAGCGTGCAGTCGTTGAGTGCGAACGGGATTTCGCCGAACAGCTCGGGGCTGCTTTCCAGGTACAGCGTGCTGCGTTCTTCTATGATGTATTGTCCGCGTTTCAGTTTGTCGATGGAGTCGCGAATGTGGTTTTTGTCGATGGTGGCCAGGAAACCCAGCCGGCCCAGGTTGATGCCGAGCATCGGAACGCCGGCGTCGCGTACGAGCGTTACGGCATTGAGCATGGTGCCGTCGCCGCCGAGGGTGATCACGAAGTCGATCTTGTGAACGCGGAAGGCACGGTGGTCGTCAAACGGCGCGTAGGCCCCTTGCAGCCGTACTTTCGCTTCCAGCAACTGGTTCAGGAACGGCGTATAGATATACGTATTGATGCCTTCGCGGTACAATGCGTCGAACACTTCCTGCACCTGCGGAAGGTCCTTTTCTTTGAGTTGTTTGCCAAAAACGACAACCTGCATATGTGAGTAGTGAGTTGTCAGTAGTGAGTGGTGAAAAGTTCGAAGTCGGCAGCGCGAAGTCCCTGTTATCGAGCGGTAAAGCGACTTCGCACTTCGCACTGCCGACTTCGCACTTTTCCATATCTTGCGCCAAGAACGGCAATTAATCGCAAATATCAGAACGAAGATATCCAATCATTCCAATGGACACACTTTCTCTCAAAGAGGTTATTAAACAAGAAAAAGAGCAGTTGCGCCTTCGCCGCGAGAAGCTCGGCATCGAACAGGGAACACCGGAACAGGAGAACTGGTTCGGTATTGCCCTGTCGGGCGGCGGCATTCGATCGGCTACCATCAACCTGGGTTTTCTGCGCACCCTCAACAGGTTCGGTATCCTGAAACGCGCCGACTACCTCAGCACGGTGTCGGGAGGCGGGTACACGCACTCCTACATTCAGGGCACGCTGAAACAGGAAGGTGGTTTCGAATGCCTGTTTACCGACGACCACATCCAGGCGATGCGCAAGCACGGGGAATACCTCATTCCCGGGCAGGGCATCTGGAAAAACTACAACACCTTTTTGCTGACGATCGCTTTTCTGGTGAGCTGGGTGATGTCGCTGATCAGTTTGCTGATCGTTACGGGTATCGTGTACTATGTTTATTTGATCGTCACCGGCCTGCTGGGAAAGAACCCCTTTCAGGGCCTGAATTTTTTTGCGCAGCACGACGTGGGGTTCTGGGGTATCTGCACGGTGGCGCTGGTGGTGTGCGTGCACTTTGTCGTCAACATCATTTTGAGTTTCAACCTCGGCATTTCCAAATTATTCAACCGGCTGGAAGCACTGCTGGTCACCGTTGCCATTGTGCTGTACTGTTGGTATCTGATCGTGCATTTCGGCGGCCGCGACGCCTTGTCGGGCCACACGCTGTTCGATTATACCATTAATGCCGTTCTGCTGTTTATCATCGGGTATTTCACCAACCCCAATGCGCTGAGTTTTCACCGTTTTTACCGCAAACAACTGGCCGAC
This sequence comes from Bacteroidota bacterium, assembly GCA_029561355.1. Taxonomy (GTDB): domain Bacteria; phylum Bacteroidota; class Bacteroidia; order Chitinophagales; family Saprospiraceae; genus M3007. Next base: position 2,479 of record JAKQJD010000374.1, read on the forward strand.
CTGTTTTTACGGTTTTCGGGTAAATACCACAACATCGCGCTGAAAAACGTTTTTAACGCCCAATCCAATCAGGAAACCGATTATCTGGCGCCGTATCCAATCATCAATACCTGTCTGAACCTGCTGAATCCAGCCGGCGACGATGTCTTCAAAGGCACCAAAACCAGCGATTATTTCCTGCTCAGCCCGTTCTTCTGCGGTTCCAAACTCGTAGGCTACGTGCCCACCGACCGCTACTGGGATTATCAGCGCATGACGCTGCCGGCTGCCGTCACCATTTCCGCAGCCGCCGTCAACCCGGGTATGGGTATGTATTCCAACAAAGCGCTGAGTGTCACCATGACGCTGTTCAACGCCCGCCTGGGTTACTGGATTTCCAATCCGCGTATCCTGGTGAAAAGCCGTGCATTTCCGTGGTGGCCCAGTTACTTTTTCCGCGAACTGCTCGGCCGCATCGGCTCCAGCAATAAAATGATCAATATTTCCGACGGCGGCCACATCGAAAACCTGGGCGCTTACGAACTGCTGCGCCGCGGCTGCCGCCTGGTCATCGCTTTCGACGCCGGAGAAGATAAGCTGTACACTTTTTTCGACCTGAACAACCTGATCATCCGCGTGCGCAACGAACTCGGCCTCGAAATCCGTTTCCGGGAAAACGAGCAGCCCGAAGAACTGATCCGCCCGCGCCCTTCGCAGGTATATTCGAAAAAACGTTTCGCCGTAGCCGATATTTACCAGTGGTGGGAAGACGATAAATCGGTAGACCCCGTAACGGGCAAGGAAATGAACTGTGTGATCAACTATGCCGAACCGCGCAAGGTGGGCACTTTTATTTACGTGAAATCGTCGGTGCTGGCGCCGGCAGGAAAGCCCGTGCTGTCGGAAAAAGAAGACCGACTGAAATACGGCACCTACAAATACAAGATTTACCACGCCGATTTTCCGCACGAACCCACGAGCGACCAGTTTTTCGATGAAATTCAGTGGGAAGCATACTACCAGTTGGGACAGTACATCGGCGCCGACGTGCTGGGCGTAACCGACCTGACACAATATGAAGGCCATGAAGGGCCGGTGATCACGACGCAGCAACTCGTCGACTGGTTTGATAAACAGGAAAATCCGCTGGTGATGCCGTTCCATCCGCGCGGTGTACGTGTGCCGGAACCGGAAACCGACTACGGCCTGGAAAGTACTGCCGGCGAACCTGTTACGCCGCCTTCTACTCCGCCTGTTACGGTGGCGCCGGAGGAAGTCAAATACCAGATGTAGTTATTGGTTATTGGTTATCAGTTATTAGTGTGGTAGGGGACCATTTGCACAAACCCTTGGCTGCTCTTTCGAGTGACCAAGGGTTTGTGCAAATGGTCCCCTACCACACTAATAACCAATAACTAATAACCGATAACTCAATCCCTGTCCGCCCGCAAATTCAAAAACAACTTAAAGCCAATATTACCTGCCAGTACCTTCGATTTGAGGTAGTAATTGGGGCTGATGAACACCTCATAGTTTTTGAACACGTCGCGGATAAAGAAATACCCGAATTCGCCGCCGATAGAGTAGTCGATCTGGCCCGATTCATCCAGCAGGGCTTTTTCATCCTTGGAATAAAATGTGTAGCGTACGCCCGCTTTCGCGATGGCGGTGAAAGCGTTTTGTTGCGTACGTGCGCATTTGTTGCCATTGGAACGGTAGATGCCCGCACCAACTTCCGCTACCAGGAACGGGTTGATCTGGAAAGATTCCGCCAGGTCGTCCGCGTCGGGACTGAGCGAAAAAACAGCGCCGCCGCCAACCCGGGCCACCGACCAGTGCGTGCCGACGTTGAAAGCAGTACCGAGGTCGAAGCCCATCCGTTGGGTGGGTTTGGTTACGTCCGGCACCGAAAATGACATGTTCGGGATGTCGAGAAACAGGCGTGGTCCGTATTGAGCCTTGACAACGATAGCCGCCAGCAGGCAGCAGGAAAGGAGGAAAGTTTTTTTCATGTGCATATTGAATTTTTCATGATGTTTGGACAAAGATACTATGACAGGTTTATTCGCTGTTTCCCTTCTCTCGAAGCAGTGTACGCTACGCCTCTCACCTCTCACTTTCTCACCCTCTCACTTCTCACTTCTCTCACCCTCTAGATCCTGCCGAGCAGCCATTCCTTCTCCGTCAGGATTTCTTCCCTGGAAATTTTATCCCGCAAATCTGCCACTGCCTGCGCATCGCGGAAATTCAGCGCGATCAGTTGCCGGGTGTAATAGACGATCCTGCTGTAATTCGTGCGGTGGTAACCGATGGCCGTATGCCGCCGGATAAAGTTCGACATACTGGTAAGGTGGCTTTCCAGCAAGTCGTATTCATCGGTTTCAAAATAGATTTTTAACTGTAAAGTCTTGGCAATCAGGTTGTTGAGCAAGTCCTTATAATCGGAGCGTTGTAAATGCCGGAGCGCAGTGGTATAGTCGCGCCGCGTGTAGGCTACCCGGGCCAGGTTGAGGCTGGAGGTCACTTCACGCCATTGCCGTTCGAGCAGGGCCTTGTAATCGAGGATGAATTTTTCGGCCCAGTCCAGTTCCCCAACGCGCAGGGCGATGGCTACGATGTTGTTAAATGCGAAGCGCGAAAGACAGCGGTTTTCCAGCAGCAGGTCGCGTTCCAGAGCGCTCTGGTACAGTTCCAGCGTGGTGCGCAGCCATCCTTCCGACGACTGGTTGATTTTTTTGATCCCGAAATTGATGGCCAGCAGGAACAGTGTGCGCAATTCTTCGGGCGGAAAAGCGCCCGCGTGTTCGAGCAGGGTGGATTTGAAAGTTTCGAAATGTGAAACAGCCTGCGAATCGTTCAAAAACCGGTAGCAGTGAAAATACAATCCGATAGCGGGAATGTCGATCAGGTCCGTCGACTCCACGTGCTGTAGCACGGCATCCAGCAGGCCCATTTGATAATCGGCCTTGTAAACGGCCTGATGCGATTGTGCCAGGCAGGCGAGCCGCAGTTTTCGGGCGATGAATGCGGTATCCATCAGGTCGGAAGTGGCCTGCAGGTTGAGCGATTCGGTGCGCCGCTCCGCCGTTTCATATTGATACTGTTCCCATTCGATCAGGTTGAGATCGTGGTAATAATCGGCGTGGCGCCAGGGAAGCCGTTCGCGGCTCTGTCGGGCTTCGCGCAGGGTGATGCGGAAATGTTTGGGCAGGTTGCGTTTGCGGTAGGTAGCGGCCAGGCGAATTTTGGCGCGCTCGGGATCTTCAAATTTTTCGCGGTACATCCAGTATTTTTCCAGCAGGGCGAGCAGAGCCGAGTGCAGGAGGCGGGTTTCCACGTCGGGTTTCGAAATGGCGGGCACAGGCTGGAGATCGGCCGCGGGAAGGGCAACCTGTGTGGTTTGCGTGGCCACCCAGCGGTCGAAAAAATCCACCAGGTTTTGCCGGGTATTGAAAAACGGCGAGCGGATAAATTTGCCAAACTCCCTGATTTCTACCACAGATAGGGTAGAGAGGGCCTGCTGCAACATGTTATTTTCGGCCATTTTGAAAATTAAAATTTACAATAAATTATTTACTATATTGATTATCAATATCTTGAAGAGATTATTGGGAAATATTAAAATACAAACATAAAAATTTGTCTTTGATGCTGTAGCCGGAAACCTGAACTTTTACATCGTCAAATACTGCTTACAGAAGCGTGTTGCGTTTTTTGAACTTGCTGTTTAGTAAAAGGAAAATCAGATCTTTACTAACACAAAAACAAAAAAACAAACGCGCCATCAGGCAGCCCCCCGTTACCCGGTATAAAGAAGAATTTCACATGAAAAAATTATTACCCATGTTCTCCGTTCGTTTCAGCATGCTGCTTTTCCTCCTTGCCGGCGTATTCGCACAGAATATGCAGGCGCAATGTTCGGCCAGCATTTCTTCCACCAACCAGACCGTTTGCTCCGGCACGAGTGTGAGCATACCGGTTACCCTGACCGGTGTGCCGCCGTATGTGATCAGTTATCAGATCAACGGCGTACCCCTGCAGCCCGTAACCCTGACGGCTTCACCCTTCAATTTGGTGATACCCAGTGTCTCGCAAACGATGGCCGTACAATTGTCGGGCGTCGTCGACGGAACCGGCTGCCAGGCGACCGGCAGCGGCACCGCCCTCATTCTGGTGGCGCCCGAGATCAATGCGAATTTTAACATCACTCATCCTTCCTGTTTTCAACCTGATGGAGCCATAGAAGCGGTGGCGTTCAATGGAACTTCGCCATTTACCTTTGCCTGGTCGACAGGATCTACTGCGCAGACAGCAACTGGCCTGAATGCAGGATCCTACAGCGTTACCATTACCGATGCGAGCGGTTGCAGTCAGGATTTCCTTGTATTTCTGGGCAATATATCACCTACGTTTCAGGTAAATGTGACCCCGTCTGCCTGCAATTTGTCGAACGGCGCGATCAATATTACTCCTTCCAGCCCGAGTACATTCAGCCTGTGGTCGAATGGCGCCACCACGGAAGACCTGACAAATCTCCCGGCAGGCAACTATTCGGTTACCGTTACGGAATCGACTACCGGCTGTACGAATTCGCAAAATATCACTGTGCCGGAAAACGCGCCGGGCATCCATACTACGTCTGTGACGCCTGCCAATTGCACCAGCCAAACGGGCGGCGTAATCAATATCGGTGTAAGTGGAGGAACTACTCCGTACAGTTTTTTGTGGTCGAATGGCGCCACTACACAAACGATCGGCAACCTGGCGCCGGGAACCTACACGGTTACGGTAACGGATGCGGCAGGTTGTACGACCGATTTTTGGGCCAACGTTACTGCGGTCGGGAATGTATTCCTGAATGCTACCGTACAGCAACCTACCTGCAACGACCCCAACGGTTCTATCGACCTGACTGTAAGCGGCGGAACACAACCCTACGCTTTTCTCTGGTCGAACGGAGGCATTACCGAAGACCTCGCCGGCATAGGTTCCGGCACCTACACTGTCACCGTCACGGAAGGCGGCGGGTGTACCCGCACATTGAGCCAAACGCTGTCGGCATTTTCAGTAAGCTCTTCGGCTACGCTGGTCAATTGTCTGAACAACATACACCTGACGGTTACGGGCGGCACTGCGCCGTACACATATTTATGGTCGAACGGGGAAACAACCCAAGACCTGACGGGCGTGGGCGCAGGGCCTTACGTCGTTACCGTGACCGATGCTGCCGGATGTATCAAGATTGCGGATGTGACAGGTGTCAACATTGCGCAGCAAACGGCTATCATCAGTGAGAATACGAACGCCTGTACCGGCGGACTGAGTGCGATTATGACGAACGTACAGCCGAACAATACCAGTTTTCTCTGGTCGACCGGGGCAACCACGCGCCTGATTTCCAATATTCCGGCAGGCACGTATTCGGTCACTACGACGGCTAATGCCAGCGGCTGTACGGCCACAGCAAGTATTACCACTACACAGGCATTTGTCAATTCATTCCTGGTGGTTACGCCGGCTGCCACCCCCCTTACCTGTTTTGGAGGAAATAACGGCAGCATCAGCGTGTCGGCTTCGGGCATGTTTCCGCCTTTCACCTATCAGTGGTCCAATGGCGTCGCAACACAGGTTGTAAATAATCTGTCAGCAGGCATTTACTTCGTTACCGTAACGGATGCAAACGGATGCACGGTGGTGCGAGGGCAGGATGTATTGCAGCCTGCTGCAATTGCTACGAACTGGCAGGTGACGCCGGCAATCTGTACCGTCAATTCAGGCGCCATATTTCTGAATGTTACGGGTGGCACCCAGCCATATACCTTCACATGGGCAAGTGGACCCTTTACCAGTACGACCCAGAACCTCAACGGTATTCCCGGCGGAACCTATAAGGTGACTATTGTGGACGCCAACGGTTGTACCTATGTTTCACCCGATGTCGTGGTCCCGTCATCTGTAATGGGGGTAAGTATCGAAACGCTTTCAACACAGTGCAACAGTGCTACACTGACGGTAAATGTGGTCGGTGGCGGTCCGGCGCCGTTCGCGTTTTCCTGGACAGGTCCCAACGGGTTCGTTTCCAATACGCAGAACATCATCGTTCAGTTTTCAGGCACTTATACCGTCACAGTCACGAATTCCACCGGTTGTACAGCCGTGGCGTCTATTCAAATCGACCTGCCCGGCGCCGGTGAATGCGGTTACATCAGCGGAAAAATTGTGCGCGACGAATCGGCTGACTGCCTTGCCGACGCCGGTGAGCCCGGACTGGGAGGCTGGCTGGTGCGCGCGGTCAATGGATTGCAGACTTATTACGGCGTTTCGAACGACCAGGGCGACTACTGGATCGGTGTGCCTGAAGGTACCTACACCGTGGAAACAGTGCCCCCGAACGCTTTATGGGATATTTGCCTGCCCAGCCCTTCCGTTGCCTTGAATGTGGCAGGGGATACGATTGAAGGCATCGATCTGCCGGTAAAAATTGTATATCTGTGTCCTTCTCTTTCCGTATCGCTCACGTCGGGCCTGCTGCGCCGCTGTAATTCGGGTATTTATTACATCGATTACTGCAACCAGGGTACGGTAGACGGTACAGATGTGTACGTGCTGGTAACGCTCGATCCTTTCCTCACTCCGGGCTCTTCCAACCGGCCTTATACCGATCTCGGTAACGGTGTGCTCCGCTTCGATCTGGGCGATCTGCCTGCCGGAGATTGCGGTTATTTTTTCCTGAACGTACAGGTGAGTTGCAATGCGGTGCTGGGTCAGACGCATTGCTCGGAAGCGCATATTTACCCCGACGGCGATTGTGTGCCTTCCAATTCCTCGTGGTCGGGCGCCAGCCTGCGTGTCACCAGCCAGTGCAATACGGATTCCGTGCGTTTTATCATCAAGAACGTCGGCTCCGGCGATATGGACAATACGTCGAAATACATCGTGGTGGAAGACGCCGTCATGTTGATGATGTCGCCGCCTTTCCAACTCGCATCGGGGGACTCGACGGAAGTAGCATTTCCCGCCAACGGCAGCACCTGGCGTGTGGAAGTAGACCAGGTGCCGTTCCACCCCGGCCTGTCGGCGCCGGCTTTGTCGGTGGAAGGCTGCTCCAATACGGCCTCGTTCTCCACAGGTTACGTCACGCAATTTGCTAATAATGAACAAGACCCCTGGATCGATATCGACTGCAAGCAAAACGTGGGCTCCTGGGACCCGAACGACAAGCAAGGTTTCCCGATCGGCTACGGAACGGAACATTACGTCCGCCCCGGCACCGAACTGGAGTACACGATCCGTTTTCAAAATACAGGTACCGATACGGCCTTTACGGTGCGTTTGGCAGATACGCTGTCGACGTGGCTCGACGTGGCCACCATCCGGCCCGGCGCGAGCAGCCACCCGTATCATTTCAACCTGACGGGTCCGGGTTATTCGGAATTTCTCTTTGAAAACATCATGCTGCCCGACAGCAACGTGAATCAGGAAGCCTCCAACGGTTTTGTCAAATTCAGCATTTACCCGAAAGCAGATGCCCCGCTGGAAACGCTGATCGAAAATACCGCGCACATTTACTTCGACCAGAACGAAGCCGTCGTTACCAATACCACACGTCACCGCCTGGGTGAGGGTTTCGTCACCGTAGGCCTGTGGCAACCGCAACGGCCGCAGTACCAGGTGCTGGTATCGCCCAATCCGTTCATGGAAACGGCAAGACTGGAGGTAAAAGGGCTGGAATCATCGGCGCCCATTCATTTGCAAGTTATTGATTTACAAGGGAAAATAGTGATAGACGAAACGACTGCCGGCCCCGTTATCCTGCTGAAAAAAGGTGGCCTGCCTTCCGGCATGTACCTGTTCAAACTGGACCAGAAAGGTGCGCTTGTTGGTAGCGGAAAACTGGTAGTAAAGGACTAAGAACAGTTTTGTAAAATAAGCATTGGTAAAGGCCGTCTGCCGTAAGGTAGAGGGCCTTTTTTTAGTGTTTGGTGTTTAGGATTTGGCTGACGATTAACCCTTCGAAATACCTGATACAAAACAACGAGCACGCTCTTTTTGCTGCTATCTGGTATTGTACTTGGCTTTTAAAAATTGCAAGAATTTTGATTCACTTTTGCAAAGAATTGTTTTCAAAAATCATATTCCATGCGGCCCTGGATTCAAAAAACCTATTACATTTTTCACCTGCTGACTGCGCTGTTGTTCGCCCTGTTCATTTCGTATCCGGCGTATTCCCTTTTATTTGACAAACAATCGTCGCCCATGTCAATGAAGTGGTATGACATCGTGGGTATGCTTGTCTGGTACGGTTACAATATTTTTTGCCTGAAAAAAATAGGTGCATATCTCCGTCATCCGGATCCCGACCGGCGCTTTGACTTTATTCTTCTTTTATTGGGGCTTATGCTCGTACTCTGGTTCCTCTTTGCTATAATGGCCATGAGTGGCGAAGGCAGTTGGAATATGGGCAATTGAACAGCGGGTTTTTCCATCGGCTTTTCCGTTTTAATCGTATTACATTTGTACACCCGACACTTGTAAAAATCACTTGAAATGGCCAAAATCATCCAAACTGTACAGACCCCCGGTGTTTACCTCAACGAAACCAGCGCTTTCCCCGGCGACGTGCCGCCTATTTCCACCGCCGTACCTGCTTTTGTCGGCTACACGGAAAAAGCCGTGCAGGGGGGTAACGATGTGACCAATATGCCGGTTCGGATCGGCTCTCTCACGGAATATCAGTCAGTTTTCGGCGGCGCACCGCCCTCCATTCAGGTAAAAAAGGGGGCTCCGTTACCCATCGTTCCGGGGCAGTTTTTTTTGTACCACAGCCTCCAACTGTATTTCGCCAATGGCGGAACGGCCTGCTACATCGTTTCCATCGGGGATTATTCCCATGATCCGGTGATGGGCGATTTTTTCAGCAAACCCGCCGCCGGCGCTACCCGCAGCAACAAACCGGTCGGTATCGACGCCCTGGTCAGGGAAGCGGAACCTACGCTGCTGCTGGCGCCCGACGCCGTGCTGCTCGATGCCGACGATTGTTTTCAGGTGCAACGCTACATGCTGACCCATTGCGCTGCGCTGCAAAACCGTTTCGCTATTCTTGATATTCACAACGGCTTTCAGGGAAGAACGCTCGATGAAAATGACGTGATCAAGGTTTTTCGCGACAACATGACCGACCCCGGCACTTTCCGATGGGGCGCAGCCTACTATCCCTGGCTGCTAAGCAGTTTTTTGCTCAAAGAACCATCCAGCCTTTTGCCACCTTCGGCTGCGATCGCAGGCATCTACTGTGCAACGGATCAAAACCGCGGCGTCTTCCATGCTCCCGCGAACGTATCGATAGTACAGGCAACGGGCCTGGCCGTACCCATCAACGATCATCAGCAGGAAGACCTGAACACGCCGTTCGACGGAAAAGCCGTCAATGCGATCCGTAACTTTGCCGGCCAGGGTATTTTGGTGTGGGGCGCCCGTACGCTCGACGGCAACAGCCAGGACTGGCGCTACATTTCGGTGCGCCGCACGGTGATTTACATCGAACAGTCCATTAAAAATTTACTGGAACTGTACGTGTTCAGCGCCAACACGCAGGCGACGTGGACGGCCGTGAAAGCCATGGCCGAAAATTTCCTGACAGGCCTGTGGCGCGATGGCGGGCTGGCGGGCGCCACGGCGCAGGATGCTTTTTTTGTTCAGGTGGGCCTGGGGAGCACGATGACGAACGAGGATATTCTCAACGGATTTATGAATATGACGATAGGCGTGGCGATTTCGCGGCCGGCGGAGTTTATTGTTTTGACGTTTCAGCAGCAAATGCAGGCGTCGTAAGGGCGGCCAAAAAGGGCCTTTTCCCAACGGCTTGAAGGCCGTGCTATCGATACACCGCAACTTTGGCTTAAATAATTGGGGAATCCACCTACCGCCATTCCCCAATCCTTCCTTTCTTTGTCCTGCCCGCTCCCAACCTGCGGCCCGGCCCACATGCGTAAAATCGTCACCAACCTCACTACCTGGGTGTTGCTCGCCATTCTGGCCGGCATTCTGCTGGGGCATTTCGCGCCGGAGACTGCCGTGCGTATGGAACCACTGGGCAAATATTTCATCAACGTCGTTAAACTGTTCATCAATCCGCTGATTTTCCTGACCATTACGCTGGGTATTTCAGGTATGGGCGATTTGCGGAAAGTGGGAAAAGTGGGCGCTAAAGCGCTGATTTACTTTGAAGTAGTGACGACGTTTGCCTTGCTGGTGGGGATCTTAGTGGCGCATTTTATCCAGCCCGGCCGGGGTGTGGATGCACAAACCGGAGGCGTCGATATCAGCAAATACATGCAGGGCGCGGCGCTGTTTACGTGGTGGAATTTTTTGAAAGCCAATACGACGCTGCAAGTGCTGCTGGTGTCGATCGTGCTGGGTATGCTGCTGAGTCATTACGAAGGCCGGGCGCGTATCGTTTCCAGTTTGACCTACATTTCAAAATACGTGTTCAAGGCCCTGCACTGGGTGATGCTGGCGGCGCCCATCGGCGCGTTCGGCGGCATGGCATTTACCATCGGGAAATACGGCATCAAAACGCTGCTGCCGCTCGCCAAACTGATGCTGGCCGTGTACTGCACCATGGCTGTGTTCATTTTTCTGGTGCTTTGGCTCATACTGCGCTATTACCGCGTGAGCATTTTACGCTACCTGAATTTTATCAAGGAAGAACTGCTCATCGTGCTCGGCACCTCGTCGAGCGAAGCGGCGCTGCCGGCGCTCATGGAAAAACTGGAGCAAATGGGCTGCTCCAAGTCGGTGGTGGGCCTGGTCATTCCGGCGGGCTATTCGTTCAACCTCGACGGCACGACGATTTACCTGTCTATGGCGACTATTTTTCTGGCGCAGGTGTACGGCGTCGACCTGAGTTTCGCACAGGTGATGACCATTATCGGCGTATTGATGGTAACTTCCAAGGGAGCGGCGGGCGTGACGGGCAGCGGATTCGTGGTGCTGGCCTCCACCTTGTCGGCCGTGCACGTGATCCCCATCGAAGGGCTGGCGCTGCTGCTGGGCGTCGACCGGTTTATGTCGGAAGCGCGCGCGATTACAAATTTTATTGGAAACGGGGTGGCGGCGATTTTTCTGGCCAACAACGAAGGCGAATTCGACCGCGAGAAAATGGAGGTGGCGTTTTCGACGGAGGTGTATGAGTACGAAGAACTTTAGTGTTTGGTGTGTCGTGTTTTGTGTTTGGGGTGCTTCGCCCGAAGGTCTTACTGTTGCCCCAAGCGAAGTGTCACTCATAATTCACACAACACAAAACAATGCTTAGGGCGAAGCGCCCCAAACACGACACACTAAACACGAAACACTATTTTTCGGCTTTGCCCTCAAACAGCGCCAGAATAATATTCCCCATATACACACCCAGGGCAGATTCTACCAGTGTCAGGAACATAGTCATATCCTGGAAATTCAGCACGTTGGGCGCCAGGGCCTTGATGGTAATGAGGGTAAGTACAACTGCGAAATGACCGTGAACCAGCCATTTTACGAGGCTGTTGATCGGAAATCCGTTCTGCGCGTTGAGGTTGGGCTCTGTGATACTGCGCCCGAGGAACCGGAATACCGCACCGCCGTACAGGGCGGTGATCGGGGCCAGTACGCCCATCAGCGAGGTGAATTCTTCGAAATCGAAACCCCGCAGGATATAAAACACACAGGATACTCCGATCAGGATGAAGTGATAAATGAGGATCAGCCGCGCGATGCGCGTGCGGGGCGACAAGGGTGCCGCTGTCTGGCCGGTGTTGGTTGTAGCGTCGGTATCTGCCATCGACCTGGCAATAGTCGTTGTTTCGGAAGTTGTCATTGGCGAAGGTAATCCATTAATTTTTTAAAGAGCCGTCTTTGGTATTCCTCCAGGTTACTCTTGTACTTCAGGTCCATGTCCTTGTAATCGTTCTTTCGGGGCGGAAAAAGGATGCCGGAACCGTACTTGCCCTGAAACTCCCAGGAGAGTTCCACGTCTTCCCCTTTCTGGAGCCCCTTGACATAAATGCGGTGGTATTCGAAGTAACCGTCGGGACAAATTTCGTAACTTAAGTGGGATACTTCCAAAATAAATTCATCATAAGCCGTATACGAACTGTCCACCCGGGCTTTCCACAATACCGGTGTTCCCTTGTTTTTATACGTGTTAACCAAAAATCTGCGTGCCGTATTGCATACGGCGGTCACATTTTTACCACGGATCAATGTCTTATTGTCGCCTGTGTTCACATCCTGTAGTGAAACAGGGGTGCTCACGTCGGATACGGCGGCCGAACGGATGCTCCGTTGCTCCAGCGGGATCTTGCCGTTTTTTGAGTAAACTTTTGCCATAAAATGGGCAGGATCGTGGCAGCGCACCACCACTTCCACCTGGTCTTCGCGCACTTCAGCGAGAAAAGCCCATTTGTGCAGCAGTCGTTCATGGAAATATTGACCGTTTACCTTGCGGTTGGTCTGTTCGAGTTTGTCCCAGGCGCGCTGCATGGAATCGCACACGTGCGCCCCCTTGTACATGGGACGAAGAAACAGCGTCACTTTCTGGCTGGAAACAGATACGCTGTCGGCGGTAAGGATCTTGTCTAATTTATTCTGTTTCAGCCAAAGCCCGAATTCTCCCTTTTTTTTCTGAAAAAAACTTTTGTCCTTCCGAAGGTCTTGAGCCGAGGTGGAAGCGACCGAAAGCAGGCAAAAAAGGCAAATCAAAGCGGATAACCGGAAGGGGTTGTTTGCCATTGAGGAAGGTTTTGTTTGCTCGTAGAATACGGTACAAAACCAATACATATTTTTAAAGGTTTCAGATTTAACGTTTTAGATGGTGAATAGTGAGTTGTCAGTTGTGAGTGGTGAGTAGTGAATAGTGAGTTGTGAATGGTGAGTGGAGGAGCCCTGAAAGGGCGAAAGCATCCAGCCCGGGGCACCGCCCTGGGTGGAATATGGGAAACGTTGAAACATATTGAATCCGAGTGTTTGTGGTATTGTGGTATTCCACATACCACCCAAGGCGTTGCCCCGGGCGGGATGCTTTCGCTCCTTAAGAGCTCCTCCACTCACAACTCACAACTCACCATTCACAAAAAAAATCCCGCATTTTCACCAGGGGAAAATGCGGGACAGGAAGTATTGTTTCATTCGAGTGGGCAGGGGCAGCGGAGGTTTTCGCCTATCACTTCTGTTTTACGCGTACACAGATGCCTTGCCGAATTTCACTACCAGCAGGTAGTAGAAAATTGCGCGGTACTTGTTGCGGTTGGAAGAACCCAACTGGTCTACAACGCCTTGAATAGCAGTGTCCAGTTCCGGTCCGTCGGCCAGGCCGAGTTTGCCAATCAGGAAACTGTTTTTTACGCGGGCCAGTTCATCCGGGTCTGAAGAAGACACGCGGGAAGAGTCGTCGTTGTAAATTGCAGGGCCCAGGCCTTTCGCCACTGCGCTCAGCAGGGCTTCATCAAAAGAGATGCCCAGGCTGTCCAGTTCGGCTTTGTACTTGTCTAAGGTTTCAGCAAATGTTGCCATAATAAAAAGGTTGTTTTAGGCCGCCAAGATGGGGTTTTTTGGGGAATAAGTGGTAATGTTGGGGGGAATAATTTGTTTGTTGAGGATGTTGAGGGGTTGAGATTGTTGAGGGTGGTAACTCAATGCCTGGAGTTACCACCCTCAACAATCTCAACCCCTCAACAATCTCAACAAACAACACCCTCAGTTTCTAATCACCCGCATCTCCATCCCGCCCTTATCGTTTCCGAAACCGGAAATCGAATACGCGAAACCCAGCATGACATAGCGGCCGAGGGAAACAATCCGTTCTTCCTCGATGTAGTTGAACTGGCTGTTGCGCGTGATGGCTACGTTGCGATTCAGCAGGTCGTAAGCCGCCAGTTTGAGTTGTCCGCGTTTGTTTTTCAGGAAATAACGGGTGACAGAGGCGCGCCAGAGCGGAATGGAGGTTTGTTCGCCGAACGCTTCTGCGGAATAAACCGAGTAATCCAGTCCGCTGGAAACCGCCCATTTTTTGCCGGGAAAAACCGTCACGTCGGCATAATACCGCTGGTTCAGGTATTGCTGGTTGAGCGCTTCGCTAACCGAATATTTCGTGCTGTTGAGCAGCAGCCGAACGCCGGCGCTGACGTCTATTTTCTCTTTTTTCCGGTTATCCAGGTTGAAATCGATGGAATGTTGCCAGCGATCTGTGTTGTTTTCCACTTCATTGACAAACAGGATGCCGCGGTTGTAGGTGCTTCCCAGGTTGATGTGCAGGTTGGATTTGATCGGCCGGATGGGCCTTCCGAAATTGACATAACCGTTCAGCGTGAGGTCCTGCGCCACGTTTACCGGCAGAATATGGCGGCGGAACAAAGAATCCACAGTAGAGGCATTGGTAATTCGGTCGTCGACGTATGTGGCGCCGAGGGTGGCAAAAAAACTGGTCATGGTAAACTGGTCGAAGCGCATCATGCGCAGTTCCAGGTTGTGTGCGTATTCCGGTTTCAGGTCGGGATTGCCGGAATAGGTGTTCAGCGGATCGCTGTTGTCTACTACCGGCTGGAGTTGTTCGAGTGAGGGTTCGCGCAGGTCGGTGGTATATTCCAGGGCGAAATTGCGGCCGATACGCGGCTCGTAATTGTAAAACAACGCCGGCAGCACGCGGGTAAACTGTCGGCTCAGGTTTTCTTCCGAGCCGGCCAGCGTGCCGTCAAGCACTGAATTTTGCAGGGCGGCTCCGGCAGTCAGGTTGTAATACTTGCGGTTTCGCAGGTAGTTCAGGCCTGCCCGGTCGTAGCGGTACCCGCGGCGGAAGCGGTTGCTGAGCAGCGGGTTGAATGTTTCGCCCGGCGTGGGCACTTCGAAGAGGTCGTAAAAGTTTTTCTCCGTATTGTTCGTGTATTGCTGCCGCGAAGCGCGCAGTTCGAGGTACTGCTGTTTGCCCAGCGGCTCGGTGTACGACAGGGATGCGCCGTAGTTCTCCGTGTCGTTGCCGTACTGCTGCCGCTGCCGCACGTAGCCCGTGGAATCGGGACCGTTTCGGTAAAAAGTATTGTCGGCGGTCAGGCGGGCGATGCGGTCGTCATTGCCGGTGCGGTAGGTCAGGTCGGCCACGAAGTTGCGCCCTTTACGGCCCAGGCGCCTTCGGTAGGTCAAACTGGCATCGCCGCGCAGGTTGTTGCCGTCCGAATCGAACAGACGACGGCTGTTGTTTTGCAAAACGTCGGCAGCATCGAACGTCGCGCTGTTCAGGTCGCTGAACAAAGCGGC
>JAKQJD010000384.1 GCA_029561355.1 Bacteroidota bacterium
ATGAACAGCGGCGGCGCTTCCAACGACTTTCCGATTTACCGCTACGCGGATATGTTGCTGATGAAGGCAGAGTGCCTGGTGCGGCTTAACCGCTCCGGCGAAGCGAAAACCTTTATCGATCAGGTGCGTACCCGGGCCGGCGTTCAAACGCTTTCCGGGCAGCCTACCCTGCAAAATATCTATGACGAACGGGGATTCGAACTGACCTGGGAAGGTCACCGCCGGCAGGACATGATCCGCTTCGGCACTTTCACCCAGGCGCATGGACTGGCGCCGGCTGTGGACAACCATTTCCTGTTGTTCCCCATTCCGACTTCGGCCCTGAACGCCAACCCGAACCTGATGCAAAACCCCGGATTTTAACATTCAAACTGGTAGAAAATGAAACATTCATTCTATATAGGATTATGCATGCTCCTGCTTGCTGTCGCGGGCTGCGAAAAAGAACCAGCCCTGACCTCGCTTCAAAAAGTGTCGTTTGAAGGCCCTGTGGCCGTTTCGCCGGGGAACGTGGTGCTTCAGGTAGCCGACACCTCCACCACGGTGGTTTCCATTTCCTGGCCGGCAGTCGATTATTTTCGGGAAGTGCCTGTGACGTATTCCATTCAATTTACGAAACCCGGCGACGTAGCCACCTGGGCCGCCGCATACGAACTGGAAGTGGGGGTAAATGTGCTGAACACTTCTTTAACAGGAAAACAGTTGAACCAGATTGCCGTCGACTACCTCGGCCTGGCGCCCGATGCGGAGGGTGAAATCGCCATACGCGTGAAATCGTATGTGGACCGGGCCGCCTATTCCGAAGCAGCCAGCCTGAAAGTGACGCCATACCAACTGGTGACTCATTTTCCCTCTTTGTGGGTAGCGGGCGATTTCCAGGGCTGGGACATCGCGACAGCCAAAACCATTGTTTCGGTGACCAACGACGGCATTTACGAAGGGTACATTTTTATACCGCCCGGCGGCACCAATGAGTTCAAATTGTACGCGCAACCCGACTGGGCGCCTGTTTCCTATGGCACGAACAACGACGGCAGTATTTTCGAGTCCAACACGGTCGGCGCGAATTTCAAAGCACCTTCCGACGGGTACTATCTGCTGGCCGTCAACCTGAATACGATGACGTACCTGCTCATCAAAACCACCTGGGGCATTATCGGCGCGGCTACACCCGGCGGCTGGACCAGCGACACACCGATGACGTACGACGAAACCAGCCAAACCTGGACCGTCACCGCCAATATGATCACCGGCGGGTCCTTTAAATTCAGGGCCAACAACGCCTGGCAACTCGACTTCGGAATCGATGCCGATGCACACCTCGCTTATGCCAATCACCCATGGAAAGCATATATCGAACAACCGCAGTTGACGGTGCCGGAAAACGGGAATTATACGATTACGCTGGATTTACATGAGCCGGGGAACTACCGGTACGATCTGCACAAGAATTAGGAAAGCACCGACCGCAGCTTTGAATAATAACAAATGCTCCCTTGTCATCCTGTCGGGACCCGTCCGCTCTACGGCGCATTTTTACTGATTTCCCTTCGTAGAGCGGACGGGTCCCGACAGGATGACAAACCAGCATTTGTTATTATTCCAGGCGAAAAACCCGGGGGTCTCCTATTTTTATCTGCGAATCCGCTTTCATTCATTTTACCCTTGATTCAAATCAAAATGCACAGCATTTACACCATATTCAACCAAAAACAGTTACCGGTCTGGCTTCTTTTCACGCTGGCCGTCACCCTTTTTTCCGCTTGTAAAAAAGAGGAAATCAAGTTTCCCACCATTCACCCGGGCGAAAGCACATACGTTCAGTACGACGTACCGTTCGATCAGGTGCCCGCTACTTCCGATATCGTTTTGTACGAGGTCAATCTCAGGGCGTTCAGTGCTGCGGGAAACCTGAAAGGTGTAGAGGCGCGGCTCGATTCGATTAAAAATCTGGGCGTCAACGTGGTCTGGCTGATGCCCATCTACCCGATCGGAGAATTGAACGCCATCGGTTCGCCTTATGCCGTGAAGGATTATTTCAAGGTAAATCCCGATTACGGCACGCTCGAAGACCTGCGCGAACTGGTGAAAGCCTCCCACCAGCGCGGCATGGCCGTCATGCTCGACTGGGTGGGCAACCATACCGCATGGGACAATTCCTGGATACAAACCAAGGCCTGGTACACGCAGGATGCGTCGGGCAGCATCGTGAGTCCGAACACCTGGACCGACGTAGCCGACCTGAATTTTTCGAGCATGGCCATGCGCAAGGAAATGATCAAAGCCATGAAATACTGGGTGCTCGAAGCGAACGTCGACGGTTATCGCTGCGATTATGCCGAGGGGGTGCCCAACGATTTCTGGAAACAGGCAATCGATACCCTGC
>JAKQJD010000385.1 GCA_029561355.1 Bacteroidota bacterium
GGCGGAGCCGAACGAAGCCAAATATCCCCTAATTCATATTAAACGGCTCGATTCGCCGCTTCGCTTTTCTCGTCGCATACAGAATTAAATGGGCCAGTACGCTGAAAAGTACGATCAGCGCTGTTTCCAGGTTGGACAGCATCAAGAACCCCGACATGGTTTTCCGGGAATCGGAGAGCATTCCTTTCCCGATTTCCGTTTGCAGGTGGTTGAGTTCGGAAAGTTTCAGGATGGCTGATTTAAAAGAAGCCGCGCCCGCCCGTTCGTAACCTTGAACCGCAGTGGCGTTGTTACCTGCATCCGCTAATCCCAGGGCCTGGCTTTCCGCCACATTGTATTGGACAAGGCTGGTTTCGAAGGCCTTCAGGCACTCGGATTCATTGCCGATGAAATAGGTTTTTTTATAGGCTGCCAGCAAGACGCCTATTTCCCGGTTACACGAATCGATGCCGCTTTTTGATTCAGCCACAGCCAATCCCGTTTGAAGCGCTGTCTGCATCAATTCCCGTTTCCGATAAAGGAGTTCGCGTATTTCAAAAAAAGAAACGGCGGGCACAAGCCGGTCTTCATAAATGGACGAAAACGAATGGTCCATGCTCGTCATCTGCCTTTTTTCAAAAACATTGGCGATAAAAAGCAAACCGACGGCCAGCGCCATCACCAGGGTCATTTTGAGTTTGTTTCTCGTGGTGAGCGTCCATTTTGAAATATTCATGGCGTATTAATTATAAGAACAGAGATTCAAAGGCTATTGACGGGGTGACTTCAAGCCCCCCATTAATAAAGGTAATAACCTGTTCTTTGTTCAATGAGATGTTTTCACGATGGAACGAGTCCGTGTTTCTCCGTCAGCGCCTTTTAAACGAACCACGTACAGACCGGCCGGCCAGGTTGGCGTATCGAGTGTCGTTTCAGCGCCTGCCGGAAGTGTTGCTTCATCTACGCGTTTTCCAAAAGCATCGAATATTTGTACGGAAACCTGCTGATGCGCGCCGTTCTCTATCGTGAGTTTTTCCGTGAACGGACTGGGGCTGCACCGTACGGATGCGAGTCTGGAATCAACATCCTGTGTTGATACCGAACCGGCACAGGCAGGATCATTGGGAGCCGCCACGGTAACGATTACCACGTTGCTTACCATCCACTCGGTACATCCCTGCCGACGTGCTTCGCGCAAAAAATAAGAAGTAACCGATAAGGTATCGGGCTGGTAAGCAGCACTTACTGCATCGGGTACAACTTCCCACAAAGGCGCAACGTTGGGAATTACGCGCAAACGGTGCCATTCATATTCCAAAAGTCCGTCACCGCCTTCGGGCGACTGGCTTTCCAGGATGGCTTGGGGCATCTTGCCCGGGCAGACAGTCTGGTCGCAACAAATCAGCCCGCCCGTCAAAACGTTGTGGCAGTTGGATTGGGCTTGTGCAAACGCCGGCAAAGCCAGCAACAGCAAGAAGTAACAGGTCTTGAACCGCATACGGAAACAGGTTTGAAAGTGAAAACGCTGTCAAAGATATCCTAATTTTCCGTATATAAAAGGCCGATTACACCCTGCCCGAAACCTTAAATCGTCACCTCCTCGCCCAATGTTGGAATATCTACGGATTTAAAACCCTTTTCCAGCAGGTAGTCGCGCCATTTTTCCTGGCGGTCGATGGTGCCGTGTACCAGCCAGATGTTCCGGCAGGTTTCCTTTTGATTACTCAAAAAATCATACATCTCGCCGCGGTCCCCGTGGGCGGAGAAGGAATCCATCACCTCGATGTCGGCAATCACCTGCTTGTTCTGGCCCATGATGTACAGGCTTTTTGCGCCGGCGCGCAGTTGTCCGCCGGGCGTCTGAGGTGCGCAGTAGCCCACGATCAGGAAGGTATTGCGTTTGTTTTCGATGTTATTGAGCAAATGGAAACGGATGCGACCGGCGTTCATCATACCCGAAGCGGAAATGATGATGCAGGGTTCATGGCTGTCGTTGAGTTTTTTGGACGCCTCCGTGCTGCGCATGTAGAATAATTTATTGAAGCCGAACGGGTTTTCGTCTTCTACCATATAACGGTGTACGTCGGCATCGAAACATTCGGGGTGGTTGACGAACACTTCCGTGGCATTGACGGCGAGGGGACTGTCCACATATACCGGCACCCGGGGCAGGCGCCCGGCATTCCACAACTGATCGAGCATGAATACGATTTCCTGGGTGCGGCCGACGGAAAATGCCGGAATGATCAATTTTCCTTTCTTTTCTACGCAGGTATGCTGCACAATGCGAAGAAAATGTTCGAATTCGCTGGGCGCCGCCTCGTGGTCACGGTCGCCGTAGGTGCTTTCACATATGATATAATCGGCAGGAGGCATGGGCAGCGGGTCGCCGAGAATGGGCCGGTGCGGCCGGCCGATGTCGCCGGTAAACGCCAGGCGGATGGTGCGGTCGCCTTCTTTTATTTCCAGGCTGACGGAGGCGCTGCCGAGGATATGCCCGGCGTCGCGGTACATTACACGTACGTTGGGGTGCACATTGAACCACTGCTCGTAGTTGTAACCGACGAATTGCTCCATGGTTTGCGTCACGTCCACCATTTCGTACATGGGGGCGCGCTCGGGATCGGCGAAGGCCTTTTTGCGGTTGTAGCGTTCCGTATCCGACTCCTGGATTTTCGCGCTGTCGAGCAACATGAGGGCACAAAGGTCGCGTGTGGCGTGGGTAGCGTAGATCTGGCCGCGAAATCCGTCGCGCACCAGTTTGGGCACCCGGCCGGTGTGGTCGATGTGGGCGTGGCTCAATATCAGACAATCGACCTCTTTGGGATCGAACAGCCATTTTTCGTTGAATCCGGCGATGGGGTTATTGCTTTCGCTCGATTGTCCGTCGTCGTCGCCACCGCCCTGGTAAAGGCCGCAGTCGAGCAGGATTTTCGTATTGTCTTCCAGTATCAGCAGGTGGGAGGAGCCGGTTACTTCGCGGTCGGCGCCGCAGAACTTGATTTTCATAGTTACAAGGCATTTGAAAGCGCCTGTCCTGGCTGCTTTCCGGGGGAAAAGTAGAGATTATTTTTGAGGTTCCCAAAAAAGAAAGTCCCGCCGAATACTTCCGGCGGGACTCTCAATATGACTAAATACAGTGGACAATTCAGTCCAGCATGTATTCATATTACTTCACGATCACCACTTTTTTACCAACGATATATTTACCGTTGGACATGTGAACCGTGTACTGACCCGGCATCAGGCTTCCAACCGGAATGCTGACGCGGTCTTGTACGTTCACCGTGGTAGTCAGCACCTGCTGGCCCATGTTGTTGAACAGGATCACGCTGGTTTCACCTTTCAGTTCCTGTGCGTTCACGCTGATGTTCAGCACATCTTTCGCCGGATTCGGAGAAATAGAGATGCTGTTGTCTTTCAACAGGCTGTGGGTGGAAGAAGAAGGTGCACCGAACTCGTATTCGCCGGTACCTGTATTGATGGTAACGCGGTAAGTACCTGCGGTAACCGGAATGTTCGGACCATCTTGCGTACCGATGCCTGATGGGAAACCTGTGGCACCCCAGTTGACGGTCCATGCGTTTTCAGCGCGGAATTTGGCTTCGCCGGCCAGCAGATCAATGGAATTGATGTACCAGAAGGATTCGTCTACCAGGTCTTTCGTCATGTCGGTATCGGTATCCCAGCCACCTGCGGTAGCGGTACCGATAATACCTACAGTACCGAAAACAACCAGTTCTTCGAAGCTGTATTCGCCGGTGATGGAGTTGAACGTGATTTTGTATTCACCTGCCGGAACCGGAATATTGGCGCCGTCCTGCGTACCGATACCGGACGGGAAATCGCCTGCACCCCAGTTGAAGATCCAGTCGTTTTCAGCGCGGAATTTGGCTTCGCCATCCGTCAGAATCAGTCGTTTTCTCCAGATGTAAGGGAGGGTCGGGTCTTGGTCCATGTCGGTATCCGCATCCCAGCCGCCCGGCGTAGCGTCGCCGATGATGCCGATGGTGGTGAACGGAATGATCGGAACAAAGGTATAAATCAGCGTTTCGATGTTGAAAGTGACCTGGTAGTCGCCGGAATCAACCGGGATATTCGGACCGTTCAGAACAGCTGTGTCGGTCGGAAAATCTGTACCGCCCCAGTTGAGTATCCAGGCGCTGTTGGCGCGGAATTTAGCTTCACCATCCGTCAGGGAGACGTTGCCTTTCCAAACATTCGGGTTAGCATTGTCTCTTGTCAGGTAAGTATCTGCATCCCAACCGCCGGCGGTACCGTCGCCGATCAGGCTGATCTGATTGTATTCGGTAATTTCTTCAAAGTTGTAAACTCCGGTGGATTTGTCGAACGTGACATTGTATTTGGCAGCCGGAGTAACCGGAATATTTGCGCCGTCCTGCGTACCGGTGCCGCTTGGGAAATCGATCGAACCCCAGTTCGCCGCCCATGCATCGTTCTGTCTGAATTTTGCATCGCCTGCAACCAGTCGGAGGGTGAGCCAGTATTTATTGGCATCCAAAGAATCCTGGAACATATTCGTGTCTTCATCCCAGCCACCCGGCGTAGCACTGCCGATGATACCGATGTCGGAAGCCACGGAGAACTTGTAAGCACCGGTTTGCGAGTTAAAAGTAACGGTAAAGAGTCCCGGAGCAGGGATCGGAATATCCGAACCGTCCTGAGTACCGACACCTACCGGGAACTCGGAAGTACCCCAGTTGACAGTCCAGGCATCATCCTGTCTGAATTTGACAGCACCTTGGATCAGCTGTATCTGGATCGTCCAAATGTGTGCACTGTCTACATCCTGCACCATGTCCGTATCGGAGTCCCAACCTGTCGGGGTAGCGCTTCCGATAATACCAACCGACTGGCTGAAACCGGTCGTCAGCAACGCGCCGAAAATGAGAGAAAAAAGTAATCGTAACTTCATCGTTATGAGTATTTAGAATTATTAAATGAAAACTTCGTGGAAGTAGTCACAAAGTTAATTTGTTTTTTAATTTTGAAAAAATAACGCTTCGAAAAATTAATGTAAAACAACGACACTGTTAGAGTTTTTTTAATTTTGCAGTGCGATAGTATTTTTATTTTGTGGCAGTAAAACTACCAACCTCTGTTCCGCAAACGATTGCGTTGTGCAATAATCCTGTTAATACGAACAATTTGACTTTTTGGAAATTTCCAATGTGCAGAATCATTTGATAAAAAAATAATTTTCCGGAAGTGGGTCCGTGCATTTTCCGGACCTTTCGTTCCGAATTTTTACTAAAATTCGTAGCCAAAATTTTCGGAAAGATGTTGTTGTCAGGCCCACGGTTTGGCATTTAATCCTTCGTCCACTTTATCTAGTATTTAAACTTGAACCACAATCGTATGGATCTTTTTACAAAAAGTCTAACCCGGGCGGTGATGCTGGTGTTGTGCCTGACAGGCATGCACCTGACGGTTTCCGCTCAAAGAACGATCACGGGTACCATTACCGACCGGGAAACCGGCGAGGCCCTGATCGGTGTGACCGTGATTGAAAAAGAAAACCGGGCACATGGCGTTGCTTCAGACTTCGAAGGGAAATTCCGCTTGAACGTCGGCAATGATGCTACGGCCCTGATTTTCAACTACACAGGTTATGAAAGCGCCGAGCAAAGTATCGTCGGCGTCAATGACATTCTGGTGAAGTTGGGCGCCGGCAAAGCGCTCGAGGAAGTACTCGTAATCGGATACGGAACGGTGAAACGGGAAGACGCCACCGGTCTGGTTCAGTCCGTCTCCACCGACAAGTTCAACAAAGGCGCCATTACCGGCCCGCAGGATCTGCTGGCAGGTAAAGTGGCCGGTGTAACGATCACTTCCGACGGCTCGCCGGGTGGCGGCGCACAGATCCGGATTCGCGGCGAATCGTCGCTTGCTGCATCCAAGGACCCGCTCATCGTCGTCGACGGCGTTCCGCTCGACAACGGCGGCGTTTCGGGCAGCCGGAACCAGTTGAACGTAATCAATCCCAACGACATCGAAACGTTTACTGTTCTGAAAGATGCTTCGGCAGCCGCTATTTACGGCAACCGGGCTTCCGGCGGGGTTATTATCATTACCACTAAAAAAGGTAAACTGGGCAAAAAAATCTCGGTGGGCTACAACGGAAACGTTTCCATTGCCAATACCTCCAACCGGGTAGACGTGCTGACGGGCGATGAATTCCGCTCTGTCGTCAATGCCCAATACGCGGAGGGGCACCCTGCCCGCGCGTTGCTCGGCAATGAGAATACCAACTGGCAGGACGAAATCTATCAGCAGGCATTCGGACACGACCACAACATCAACGCCTCCGGCGGTATCGGTATGTTTCCATACCGCGTTTCACTCGGTTTTACCCAGAAAAACGGCCTGCTGAAAACGGATGAGTTTAAACGTTACTCCTCCGCCATCAACCTGAACCCAAAATTTCTGAACAACCGGCTTCAGGTGAACCTTTCGTTTAAAGGTATCCTTTCCGACAACCATTTCGCCGACCGCGGCGCGATCGGTACTGCCCTGAGTTTCGACCCGACCAAACCGGTACGGGATACGAGCACGGCATACGGCGGGTTTTACGTCTGGAAAATTGCCAACGGCAACCCGAACGGGCTGGCTACCACCAACCCGGTTTCCCTGCTGGAACTGAGGGATGACAATTCTACTGTAAAACAATACATTACGAACGCTTCCTTCGACTATCGTTTTGCGTTCCTGCCTGAACTGCGTGCCAACCTGAACATCGGTTACGACCACGCAATGGGATCGGGTACCGTGGTGATCCCCAATTATGCGGCGTTCTCTTTTGACGCGGTAACCGGTGGCGGCCTGAACAACTACTACGAACAAACAAAGACCAACTCCCTGCTGGAGGCTTACCTGAACTATAAAAAGTCCTTCGGCCAGCATGGTCTGGAACTTATGGGCGGCTATTCCTGGCAGCATTTCAAAGTAGAAAACTACAACAAAAACTCCGATGCAGCGGGTACGCCTTCGGAAGTGGAAGAAGTGAGAAGCCCGGCGGAATATTACCTGCTTTCCGTTTATGGAAGGTTAAATTACGATTTCCGCGGCAAGTACCTCTTCACGGGTTCGCTCAGAAGGGACGGCACTTCCCGTTTCGATCCGAAATACCGCTGGGGCCTTTTCCCGGCAGCAGCCGTTGCCATTAAGCTGCTCGACAACGACCACAAATACCTGAGCAACGTAAAACTCCGCCTCAGCTGGGGTATCACCGGCCAGCAGGACATCGGCGACTACTACGCTTACCTGGCGCGTTACCAGATCGGTCGTGTAAATGCACAGTACCAGTTTGGCGACGAGTTTGTAACGACCATCCGCCCGAATGCGTATGTGGCTGATATTCAATGGGAAGAAACGACTACCTACAATGCGGGCGTTGACTTTTCGCTTATTCAGGATCGTGTTTCCGGTTCTCTCGACGTCTATCAGCGAAATACACGGGACTTGCTGAACAGAATTCCGGTGCCTGCACTGTCCAACCTTTCCAATTTCGCTACCGCCAATATCGGTACCATGGAAACCAAAGGCGTGGAATTGAGCCTAAACGTTTCGCCCGTGGTTACCCGCAAAATCCGCTGGGACCTGAGCACGAACTTTGCCTACAACAACTCCAAAATTACCAAACTGACCACCAGCGACGATCCGAAATACATCGGTGTCCTGACCGGCGGCATCGCAGGCGGTGTGGGCAGTAATATCCAGAACCACTACGTAGGTTTTGCACCGAGTTCGTTTTACGTAAAAAAACAACTGTACGATGAAAACGGAAAAATCCTGGAAGGCCAGTTTGCCGACCTGAACGGCGACGGAAAGGTGGACGATCTCGACAAGTACCGCTACCAAAACCCGGCGCCGCCGTATACCATCGGCCTGACCAGCAGCCTGAACATCGGCCATTTCAATTTTGCATTTGCAGGACGGGCACACATCGGCAACTACGTGTACAATAACGTACAAACGGATATGGGTTACCTGAGCCGCCTGTATGGCACGACCGGCTACCTGTCCAACGTAAATCAGTCGGCTGTGGATCTTAATGTTACCAACCAGGCCAACCTGACTTTCAGCGACTATTTTGTGAAAAAAGCCTCCTTTTTCCGCCTCGACCACATCACGGCCGGATATTCGTTCGACAACGTGATCGGTAAATACTTCAATGTATACGTGACGGTTCAGAACC
This sequence comes from Bacteroidota bacterium, assembly GCA_029561355.1. Lineage (GTDB taxonomy): Bacteria > Bacteroidota > Bacteroidia > Chitinophagales > Saprospiraceae > M3007. Next base: position 8,198 of record JAKQJD010000385.1, read on the forward strand.
CGCTGGTTATCACTAAATATGACGGCCTGGATCCGGAAATCGGCAACGGTATCGACAATACCATTTACCCGAAACCCCTGACGTATCTGCTCGGTTTCGGCGTCAACTTCTAACTTCTAAAAAAAACAGCGATGAAATATCCGATAAAAATATGCAGCGCCCTGCTCCTGTTTATGCTGGGAGCGACGGGTTGCTTTAAGGATCTCGATACCCTGCCGCTCGACGAAAAAATCGAGACCGCATCCAATGTTTACAAAGACCCGGCCGCATACCGGCAGGTGCTGGCCAAAATCTACGCCGGCCTGGCCGTATCTGGCCAGCAAGGCCCCGCAGGCGAATCCGACATTTCCGACATCGACGAGGGTTTCGGACAATACCTCCGCGGTTTCTGGTACCACCAGGAACTGACCACCGACGAAGCCGTCATCGGCTGGAATGACCAGACCATCAAGGACTTCCATGCGCAAACATGGACCACCGGCGATGCCTTTACGTATGCCTTTTACAGCCGTATTTTCGTGCAAATCTCCGTTGCCAACGAGTTTATCCGGGAAACAACCGACGCGAAACTCGACAGCCGCGGCGTAGATGCAGCGCTGAAAACCGAAATTCACCGCTACCGTGCCGAAGCGCGTTACCTGCGCGCCCTGAGCTACTGGCATGCACTGGACGTTTTCAGAAACCCGCCGTTTGCCGACGAAAACTCCGTGGTGGGCCAAACCCCCAAACAGGCTACCGCATCCGAACTGTTCAATTATATCGAATCGGAACTGAAAGCCATCGAACCGGAACTGGCCGACGCGCGCACCAACCAGTATGGTCGTGCCGACAAAGGCGCCGCCTGGATGTTGCTGGCCAAATTGTACCTCAACGCGGAAGTGTACATCGGCCAGGCGAAATACAACGAATGTCTGACGTACTGCGAAAAAATACTGGCGGCTGGATACCAACTGGATCCTACCTACCAGAACCTGTTCCTGTCGGACAACCATACTTCCAACGAAATCATTTTTCCGGTAACGTTTGATGGCATCCACACGCGCACCTGGGGCGGTATGACCTTTATCATCCGCGCCGGCATTGTCGGCAGCATGAATCCCGTAGCAAGCGGCGTAGCAAGCGGCTGGGGCGGCACGCGGGCAACGAAGGAGTTTATTGCCAAATTCCCGACGGATCTAACGGGTGTAAAAGTCGATTTTAATGCGGGTTTGACGGTTAAACACCCGCCGCTCTACGTTCCCGGTTCTTACAACAACTTCGATGGATCCGATGAAAATTGCTTCCGGATCGCAGATACGTCGGCTTTTACGCCGCACGAAAAGTTGTACGAGGGCCACGTATATTTTACCAGTCCGAATACGGAAATCCAGTTTACCACCGTACCTGCCGCTGCCGGCTCCGGGCCTCCAAGATTGGGAGACAACGGTGCAGACGGTGTGCTCGAAACAAATGGCGCCAAGATCGTGGTTCCCGAAGCAGGTTTGCATTTTATCAAGGCTAACCTGAATACCAAGGTTTATTCGATCGTAAAACGCAACTGGAGTATCTACGGAAGCGCCACCGGCAACATTGATATACCACTTCAATGGGATGCCGATCGTAAAATGCTTGTAGCCACTATATCTGATTTGCAGATCGGTACATTCAGATTCCGCGCAAACCAGGATGACGCTATTAATTACGGCGACACTGGCCGCGACGGCCTGCTCGAAACCGGCGGCACCGAAATCGAAATCGATCAATCGGGCAGTTATAAAATTTACCTGGATATCGACCGGCCGGATTACACCTACCAGGTCAATCTGACCAGTTTCGACCACCGCGGTCTGTTTTACACCAACGGTCAGACACTGGATATCGACGACCTGACGCTGGCTACCCAGGGTTATGCCGTACAGAAATTCAAAAACGTGACCTCTACCGGACAGGCTGGTTCGGATACGGACTTCCCGGATACCGACTTTCCGATGTTCCGCCTCGCCGACGTATACCTGATGGCTTCCGAAGCGATCCTACGCGGTGCAGGCGGCGGCGACAAGGTGAAAGCAGCCCAGTATTTCAATGCGGTCAGAACCCGCGCATATATCGGTACTGCCGGCAATTACGCGCCAAACGACCTTACACTGGATGTCATTCTAGACGAACGCGCCCGCGAACTGTACTGGGAATGTCACAGAAGAACCGACCTGGTGCGTTTCGGCCAACTGACCGACGGTTCCTATAAATGGAACTGGAAGGGTGGCGTGAAAGAAGGCGCCAGTGTGCCGAGTTACCGGAATATTTTCCATATCCCAACGCAGGATATCGGCGTGAATCCGGGCCTGGAACAGAACCCGGGCTACTAAGAGAAGTGAGAAAGTGAGAGGGTGAGAGCGTGAGATGCGTAGCGTACACCGCTTATTAGAAGTGAGAAGTGAGAGGGTGAGATGCGTAGCGTACACCGCTTATTAGAAGTGAGAAGTGAGAGCGTGAGACGCGTAGCGTACACCATATTTTAGAAGTGAGAGTCGGTGAATTCCGGCTCTCACTTCTTTTTTTGAGGAAGGCGGGAAAATTAAAGGATATCCGGTGGCTTATACCTGTTTATCCCGCTTACGGGAAGTAGTTTTACTTCGGCTGAATCTATCCGAAAAGCCAAGGGCAGCGTGTCCTCCTGAGCGCAGCGAAGGATCTGATCTTACCAGAAACACTGGAGTAAATTCAGATCCTTCGCTGCGCTCAGGAGGACACGCTGCCCTTGGCTTTTTGATTAAAAATTGTGCAGGAATGGGTTAAAACAATGGCTTTGGTTTGAACTATCACCGGATCATAATCCCCTTCAT
>JAKQJD010000386.1 GCA_029561355.1 Bacteroidota bacterium
CGGATCACCCTGAACGCCGATCTGGGCCGCGACACGATCAGCCGGAACATTTACGGCCACTTCGCAGAGCACCTCGGTCGCTGCATTTACGGCGGTTTTTATGTGGGCGAAGGCAATACGAAAATCCCCAACCGCGCCGGCGTGCGTACTGATGTGATCGAGGCGTTGCGAAGACTCAAAGTAGCCAATCTGCGCTGGCCGGGCGGCTGCTTCGCCGACACTTACCACTGGAAAGACGGCATTGGCCCCAAAGACAAACGCCCGTCCATGAAAAACGTCTGGTGGGGTGGGGTGACGGAAGACAATAGTTTTGGCACCCACGATTTTCTCAACCTCTGCGAAGCCATCGGCGCCGAGCCGTATCTGGCCGGCAACGTCGGCAGCGGCACGGTGCAGGAACTCACCGACTGGGTGCGTTACACGAACCAGGAAACCGGCAGCCCGATGACCGACCTGCGCAAAGCCAATGGCCGTGAAAAGCCCTGGCACGCCAAGATTTGGGGGGTAGGTAACGAAGTATGGGGCTGTGGCGGCAACATGAAACCGGAATATTACGCAAATATCTACCGGCAATACGCCACATTTATGACAGATTGGGGCAATAACGACCACTTGTTCCGTGTCGCATCCGGCGCCAGCGATGCCGACTATAACTGGACCGAAGTGCTCCTGCGCGACATACCGCACAACATGCTGGAAGGTGTGGCGCTGCACCATTATTCCGTAATTGACTGGGCCAAAAAGGGCCCGGCTACCAATTTTACAGAAGAACAGTATTTCAAAATCATGAAATCCGCCCTGCAAATGGAAGAAATGGTTACCCGCCATTCGACCATTTTGGACAAATACGATCCCGCCAAAAAGATCGCCCTGGTCGTAGATGAATGGGGCGGCTGGTACGACGTGGAGCCCGGCACGAATCCCGGATTCCTGTATCAGCAAAACACCATGCGCGACGCCATGATCGCAGGCGCTACGCTCAATATTTTTCACAAACACTGCGACCGGGTGCGCATTGCCAACCTCGCGCAATGTGTGAACGTGCTCCAGGCTGTAGTGCTGACCGAAGGTGATAAAATACTGCTCACACCTACTTACCACGTGCTCGAAATGTACAATGTGCATCAGGATGCGCTCCTGCTGCCGATCGACCTGAAGGTGAACGATTACACGTTCGGGGGTGAAAAACTGCCGGCCGTATCTGCTTCAGCAAGCCGGGATAAAGCAGGAAAAGTGCACATTTCCCTGGTCAACATCGACCCGAATCACCCACAGGAAATTACAATCGCTTTGCGCGGTGTAACAGGTAAAAATGTAAGCGGACGTATCCTGACTTCCCCAAAAGTACAGGATTACAATACGTTTGATCATCCCGATCTGATAAAACCCGCAGTTTTTAAAGGCGCAATTTTGAATGGAGAGGAGTTGAAAGTTACCTTGCCGCCCGTATCGGTGGTGGTGCTGGAACTTTAACAAATCCAAATTCAGAAATTATGAACAGAAGAAATTTTATCAAAACTGCCGGAGTCTCTTTAGGGTCTGTCCTGTTCATGGACGGGTTTTACGGGAATTGGCAGAAAAAAGAAGATCTTCTGATCCTGCCGGATGAAGTAACAGCGGTGCTGAACGACCAGGTAGTCGTACTTGTCCGGAACGGGAACTCCTGGGAAAATCAGGGAGCAATGGTGCGCCTGACAGAGCGCCGGCAAAGCATCATGGTGGAAGCATCTGCACCGAATGCAGCGCTTCAAAGTATTACCCTGAAATGGCAAACAACCAGGGTGAACAGGAGTACCCATGTAATGAACGACCATTGGGAACGCACCTATGGCGATGTTTCCTGGCATAAGCCGGTGGAAGCGGAACGTCTGCCCTGGTATTTTATCGAATTTGACGGCAAAACAACAAATGGATTCGGGGTGCGCACAGGAGCAGGTGCTTTTTGCTACTGGCAATTGTCGGATACCTCGCTCGCGCTGACGCTCGATACCCGCTCCGGCGGAAACGGGGTCCGGTTGAAAGACCGGGTGCTGCCGGTTGCAGAAATTGTGGCAATGAAAGGGATTCAGGGCGAATCGCCCTTCCAGACCTTGCGGCGTTTTTGCAAAAAAATGTGTAAAAACCCCCTAATGCCCAAGCAACCGGTATACGGTATCAATGACTGGTATTTTGCTTACGGTAATAATTCGGAAGCCCTTATTCTGGAACACACCCGCCTGCTGGCCGGTGCGGCAGACGGACTCAAAAACCGGCCTTTCTCTGTGATTGATGCAGGCTGGTTCGAACCCTCTCCGCGCTTGCCCGGAGACTCTTCCTGGGGTAACGATATGGAAACGCCCAATGCCAAATTCGGCGACATGGGCCGTATGGCCGAAAAAATCCGCGAAGCAGGAATGCGTCCGGGTATCTGGACACGCCCGCTGTGTGCAGGCACAAACGATGCGCAAAATCTCCTTTTGCCCATGATAAAGGGCCGGGAAGATGCGCGGCAGCCTGTACTGGACCCATCCATTCCTGAAAACCTGGAACGAATCAAAAAGTATTTCGAACGCTACCGGCAGTGGGGATACGACCTGGTAAAATTTGACTATACCACCTACGATATTCTGGGACGCTGGGGTTTCCAAATGACGGAAGGTATGACGGAGCCCAACTGGACCATGAACGATACCAGCAGAACGAACGCCGAAATTATCCGCCACCTCTATGAAACCATTCGTGAAGCCGCCGGCGATACCTGTATCATCGGTTGTAACACCATCAGCCATCTTTCCGCCGGTTTGTTTGAACTCAATCGTATCGGCGACGATACCAGCGGGAAAGAGTGGGCACGCACCCGCAAAATGGGCGTCAATACCCTGGCATTCCGCGCCGCGCACCACGGCACTTTTTACTCCGCCGATGCCGACTGCGTCGGACTTACGCCGCAGGTATCCTGGGAGCGAAACAAAAAATGGATGCAACTGGTGGCCGCCAGCGGCACACCGCTTTTTATCTCCGCACAACCCGAAGCCGTGGGGCCGGAACAAAAAGCATTTATCAAAACCTGTTTTCAGGCAGCATCCATGGAACAGCCTGTCGGTGAGCCGCTCGACTGGATGGCAACGCCGGTGCCGCAGGAGTGGAAACTGAACGGAGAAATTCGCCATTTCAACTGGGATTAAGAGCCTAATCGAACCATCGCATGAGCAACCTGTACAAGTCATTAAAAGAAGCGGCATACGAAGCCAATATGGAAATCCCGCGCCAGCACCTGGCCATTTACACGTTTGGCAACGTATCAGCGATCGACCGGGCAGCGGGGATCGTGGCCATCAAACCCAGCGGCGTGCCATACACGGAACTCCGGCCGGAAAACATGGTACTGGTAGATCTGGAAAACAATCTTGTGGAAGGCGCTCAGCGCCCCTCTTCGGATACAAAAACCCACCTGCTGCTGTACCGGCATTTTGAAACGATTGGCGGCATTTGCCATACGCATTCGACACATGCCGTCGCGTGGGCACAAGCGATGCGCCCGATCCCAAACCTGGGCACTACGCACGCCGACCACCTTACGGCAGCCGTTCCAGTTACAGACGTGATGACGGACGAGATGATCCTGGGCGATTACGAGCATGAAACCGGCAACCAGATTCTCGATATTTTTCGAAAACAGAACCTCTCACCGCAGGAAGTTGAAATGGTGCTGGTCGCCTGCCATGGGCCTTTTACCTGGGGAAAAGACGCAGCCAAAGCCGTTTACAATGCCGCTGTATTGGAAGAACTGGCTAAAATGGCGTCCTTAACACTTCAAATTAACCCACAAACGCCCCCCATTAAACAGACACTCATCAGCAAACATTACTTCCGGAAACATGGGAAGGATGCTTATTATGGACAGGAAGGTTATTAGTTATTGGTTATTGGTTATTAGTGTAGTAGCGCTTGGCAACTGGAATTGTCCAAGCGTTACTACACTAATAACCAATAACTTATAACCAACACACAACATTAACCAACTCAAAGTACACACCCACATGCAAGGTTTACAATCGCTCGACTGGGCAGTTTTCATCTTTTACTTTCTGGTCGTTTCCGGCTACGGTTTATGGATCTACAATCGGAAACGAAAAGCCAATGCGGACACCAAAGATTATTTTCTGGCCGAAGGTTCCCTGACCTGGTGGGCCATCGGCGCTTCCCTCATCGCGTCCAACATTTCGGCCGAACAGTTTATCGGTATGAGCGGAAATGGCTACCTGGTCGGCGTGGCGGTGGCTGCGTATGAATGGATCGCTGCTATTGCGCTCATTATCGTTGCGGTGTTCTTTATGCCCATTTACCTGAAAAACCACATTTACACCATGCCGCAGTTTTTGAAGCGGCGGTACAATGAAACGGTCAGCCTCATCATGGCCGTGTTTTGGTTATTCCTGTACGTACTTGTCAACCTGACGTCAATCCTTTACCTCGGTGCGGTGGCGATCAATAACCTGGCAGGCGGCGGACATTTTCACCTGATCATGATCGGACTGGCTTTGTTTGCCCTGGTGATAACGCTGGGTGGCATGAAAGTAATCGGGTATACGGACGTAATCCAGGTTTTTGTACTCATTGTCGGCGGACTTGCCACGACCTATCTGGCGTTAACCCTGGTAAGCGAACGATTCGGTACCGGCACGGATGCACTGGCAGGTTTCAACCACCTGCTTGCCAAGGCCGACGACCACTTTCACATGATCATCCCGAAGCCGACGGATGCTTCACCGCAGGCTGAAATCGATAAATACCTCATGCTCCCGGGTATCGCCATGTACTTTGCGGGACAATGGATTGTGAATCTCAACTACTGGGGCTGCAACCAGTACATCATTCAGCGCGCGCTCGGCGCCGACCTCAAAACTGCCCGTACGGGTATTCTTTTTGCGGGTTTTCTGAAACTGATGATGCCGGTGATCGTTATGTTGCCGGGTATTGCCGCCTATGTTTTGTACCAGAACGGCGGTTTGCAGGAAGCCATGGCCTCCAGCGGAAAATTCAGTTCGGACAACGCGTATTCTTCGATCCTTACATTCCTTCCGGTTGGTTTGAAAGGCCTGGCACTGGCAGCACTCACGGCGGCCATCGTGGCCAGCCTGGCAGGCAAGGTCAATTCCATTTCCACCATTTTTACGCTGGATTTATATAAAAACTACATCGACAAAAATGCCGACGAGAAAAAACTGGTGGGCATGGGACGTATCGTGATCGGCGTTTCCATGCTGCTGGCTATTTTCCTCACCTGGGACGACGTGCTCGACATCGGCGGCGAAGGCGGGTTTACGTTTATTCAAAAATACACGGGTTTCATCAGCCCGGGCGTGTTCGCCATGTTCCTGCTGGGTATGTTCTGGAAACGTACCACCGGCGCGGCGGGCGTGGTAGGTTTGCTGACAGGATTTATCCTTTCCGTGTTTTTTAATGAGTTTGCACCGGCCATGCTGGGCAATAAAACCTGGCTTTACACCGCTTATCCAAATGGTGAGGGCGGCTACGAAATCCCCTTCCTGATCTGTATGGGCCTGGCATTCGCGTTTGCGGTAGCCGGTATGATCGTGGTAAGCCTGGCGGGGCCGAAAATCAATCCTAAAGCCTTCGATCTCGACAAAGGCATGTTCCGTCCCGATGCCCGCACGACGTTGCTGATCGTCATTACGTTATTACTCCTTTCCGCCATTTATGTGCGGTTTTGGTAAAAGAACTTCATACAATAGATTTAGTTTTAAGGTCGCCGATGCAGTATCGGCGACTTGTTTTTTACAGTGAAACAGTAAATCCGAAATATGCAGCAGGCACTGATTTTTGACATAGACGGCACGATGGTGGACAATATGATGACCCACCACCGCGGATGGCAAAAAACTTTGAAAGAATACGGGCTCGATTTTACCCTGGAACAGGTGATGGAACAGTGCCATGGAAAAAACATAGAAATCATCGAACGCCTTTTCCCCGGGAAATACAGCCGGGAAGAACGTGAACGTATTTCTTTTGAAAAGGAAAGTGGGTACAGAAGCATTTTCCTTCCGGAACTCAAACTGGTGAGCGGACTACCCGAATTGCTGGAAATAGCCCGTAAATCGGGCATCCCGATGGGTATTGGCACTGCGGCGCCCAAAGCGAATGTGGATTTCGTGCTGGATAACCTGAACATCCGTTCCTATTTTCAGGCAATTGTGCATGCCGACGACGTGGATAAAGGCAAGCCCGACCCTGGTGTGTTTTTTAAAGTGGCTGACCTGCTGCAAGTACCCTACGACGATTGCCTTGTTTTTGAAGATTCGCCGACCGGCGCCAAAACGGCCCTGAATGCGGGAATGAAGGCCATCATTCTGACCACCACGCACCTGGAATATGAATTCGAAGGCATCGCCAGTGTTATTCGTTGTGTGCCCGATTACACACACCTCGATCTTTTGTCAATACTTGAAACTTTCAACCAACAATGAAAAGAATTTACCCGATTTTTCTGATACTTCTGGGCGGGTGTGCCATGCTTTTGCAAAACTGCCAACAAACACCTCCGCCACCCAAATCCGGCATTGAAAAAACGCCCTTTGGACAATTGCCGGACGGCACAACTGCCGACCTTTACACCCTTCGCAACGCGCAGGGTATGACCGTCCGTATTACGAATTTCGGCGGCATCATTACCTCCTGGACCGCCCCCGACAAAAACGGAAAATACGAAGACGTGGTGCTGGGCTGCGATTCACTGGCAGGTTATCTGCGCGGAACACCGTTTTTCGGCGCGCTCATCG
>JAKQJD010000387.1 GCA_029561355.1 Bacteroidota bacterium
CAATAAAACAGGCTGGGCGCTCGACGATTCGCTGCTCGTGCCCATTCAGTATTATAAAATGCCCGGCGCGTACAGCGATTTTATGATCGTGCACAACTACGAAGGCGTGTGGGGCGTGATCGACAAACGCGGCCGCACCGTTTTGCCCTTCGAATACGATCAGGGCGGACAGTTGTACCCGCGTCAGGCGGGCGATCCATCCGGATTTTTATCCAAAAACGGCCTGCAGCAGTATTTCGATTCCCGGGGAAAAGTGCTGTTTGAAACCCGGTTTGAAGCCCTCGATCTCGAAGGCACTTACCGGCTGGATCATCCCGGCTGGCTGGTGGTGACGAAAATGGATCCCGTTTTGGGCGAAGTATCGGCCATTGCCGACCGTTTGGGCAAACTGCTTTTTCCCTTCAAATATTACCGCATCGCCTGGGCAACGCCTTCCTTCGTGGGTGTAATGGAGCCACAACAAGGAAAAATCGGTTTTTGCGACTGGCAGGGCCGCGAAATCGTGCCGCCCACGTATGTAGCCCTGCTTGCGCCCGATGAAAACCACAACCTGGCCGGCGCGCTGGGCGGCGGAAAAGGTGGACTGTTAGACACCACAGGCCGTATCGTGATTCCGTTCGAATACGATTTGTGCAGCAGGCGCTTCGACTACCGGCAGTATTACGACCTGAAAAAAGGGGAGCGGATGGGCATGGCCGACGCGCAGGGCCGCATCTTCATCCCGACCGAACTGTTGCAAAAAGCGACACCCATTCTTTACCATTCCGTGGTGTCGGAACCCGATTCCTTCGGTATTCGGGCTACGCGCAACGAGCCGATTCGAAATGTCTACTGGCAGGGCAACGTTTCCCGCTCCGTACTTGCGCTTTACCATCTACAGCGCGGGCAGGTATTTAAAGGTGAAGCCCTGGGCGTTCAGGTGTTCAACGACGATGGCCCGCTACAAGTCACGCTGGCCGACCGGCAGCAGCGTTTGTATGATCTGAACGGGAAAGACCTGCTGGGCAGCGGATGGACGTCCATTTACCCGAATGCGTTCCGGACGGTCATTTACGCCCTTTCCGCCGACAAAACAGCCCGGCTTTTCCGAATGGATGGCACGCCTGCTGCACCCGACACGCTCAACCCGCCCGATTACTCGAATGGTATGCTTCCCTACGGCTACCTGACAATGCCCAACACCAGCAACCGTTTTGCGCTGTTCGATCCCTATGGAAAACGGCTGACGGATTACCGGTTTTATTACATCAAAAAAGCAGATGGTGAGGAAAATAAAATAGCCCGCGAAAAAGGTTACCTCCGCCCCGGCCACCGGATTGTAGCAAAGGGAATGGCCGATGTTCCGGCCCGGCAGGTGATGACTTTTTTGTGGATAGACGACACCGGAATGATTGTAAATGAATAACTTATAAAAATATCCTATGAAAAAACTGCTATTCATTATCCTGCTGCTGCCATTAGGCGTTTTTGCCCAGGTGGAAGAAGAATATGAGATCGCGACCCAAGCCCCGGTCGAAGAACTTTCTTCCGAAGAAGCGTTTAAACGCAGCATTCCGGCACATTTTAAAGACGGCAAACCGCACTACCACCGCTACAATAACCTGTCAGGCTACATAAGGAACGACAGTATCCTGATCCCGTTAAAATACGAGAATATTGAAACCCGGTACTCCGATTTTATGATTTGCCGCGAGCCGCGAAAACGATATGGCGCGATCAATAAAAAAGGAGAAACAGTGGTTCCTTTTGAATACAATACATTGAGCCAAAATGCCGCAGGCATCGTTTTAGGTTGGAAAAAAGAAGCGGGCTACGGGCTGATGACGTCCACAGGCAAAATACTCGTGCCTTTTGAATATAAAAGTGGATTTTTCAACGCAGATTCTGTTGTTGTACTGTATTCCCCTGGCAAACAATTGATTGTCAAAACATTGGATGGTAAAACCCTGAAGGTGCTGATGGAAGCGGATTTCGAGGACATAAGTATAGAAACCACGGGCCGACGCCCGATTTTTGCCGTCAAACAACAAGGTCGCTGGGGTATCATGGACTATCAAAAACGGCTTCTCCTACCATGCGAATACGACAAGATCCAACGGATACTCGGACAACACGTCGTAGCCGTCAAAAACGGCAAAATGGGTGTCGTAAATTTGAACAACACCCCGGAAGTTCCTTTCGAATACGAAACCATCCACGAACGCCTGAGAAACGGTCTCTTCCCCTTCGGCGTTACGGTGTCGCGCGGCAAACAACGCTGGGGACTCGTCGACTCCACCGGCCACGTCGTGCTTCCTGCCGGGTACGATGCGGTGGCGCAATTTTACCATTGCGACCTGATGAAAGTGTCAAAAGACGGCAAATGGGGTATCCTGGACATGACCGGCAAACTACGGTCGCCCCTGCAATTCAGCGATATCTCCGGCTGGAAACACCTGTCGGCTACGGTAAAAAAAGACCCATTGGGCAAACCCCGGATCGTTCATGAAGATAAATACGGCATTTATTTCGTCCATCGATACGTTGAAAACGGGAAAATAGGCCTTTGGCATCTCGACAAAGGCGAGATCATACCGCCTCAGTACGACTACTTCGCAATTCTCGACCCCGGCGGCCCCATCGAGGTTACCCTGAATGAAAAAAGAGCGCTTTTCAACATGAAAGGCAAGCCATTGTCCGGGTTTGAATACGACGCCCTGGGCATTTCCGCAGTGCATCCGGCATTCGTGACGGCGCACACCGACGGCAAAAGAACCCTGGTCAGCACAAGTACCGGCAAACAAATCCAGCCTGAATACTACGACGACTGGTATTTCAACAACATCGAAGACCTGAACGGCTATTTTGTCACCAAAATCGGCAAATTCACTGCATTACATGCGCCCGACGGCCGTCGTTTGACGCCGCATAAATACAGCGCCAGCATGGCGCCCTGCGGCAGCCTGCCTGAAGTGGAAGCCGTATTACAGAAAGGACGAAAACTGGTGGCCTGCGCTAAAATATATGGCGATACCACGATCCGCTTTTTCGCCATCGACGATACCGGGGCGGAGTATGAATACGATAAAAAGTGAGTTGCAACAGGTTCATTTCAAATTGTCGCATTGGAATAGTCATCGGATGACTTTGAGTCATCCGATGACTATTCCAATGCGACAATTTGAAGTGAACAAAAGATACACCATCTATGAAAAAACTATTCTACCTCTTTTTTAGCGCCGTGTTTTTCAATTTTCAACACGCAGCAGCTCAAAACCTCATTCCCTACCTCGGCAGCAGCAGCCCCATGAGTGGCGAAGGCCGTTACGGATACGCCACAGAAGACGGGGAGGTTGTCATCCAACCTACGTTCAAGGGGATCCACGAAGTCATGCCCGCAGGTAAAATTTTCACCAGCCTGAAAAATGTGGAGGCAGAGCGCATTCTCATGCGACCCGGCCAGCCGGATATGCCCGGCACGGTAAAGGCTATTTTCCTGCTGCGCAGCGGCCGCCGCATCGCTGCCGACAATCCGCGGGGTGTGGTAGTTGGCGTTCAAAACTACAACTTCGCCGGCAAAAAAATAGACAGCATCGGTCACCTGCTCGTGTTCCCGAAAGAAAAGGAAATGGTGTTCCACGACCTGCGGAAAAATACCGAAAAAGCGTACCTGCGCCTGGTCCGAAACAATTCAACAGACTGGTTTTCAGGATATTATCCCTATGGATGGGGATACCTGGAACCTTACCGGTTTACACATGGCTTTGCGGAGGTTTGGAAAACACCCGGCACCATGAACTTTATAGACGCCGACCTGAAAGAAATTTTCCCGCGCGATTTTGCTGCGGGCCGCGTGCTCGATGCCAAACACTTTATCCTGGCGGAAGATATGTACCAGTATGCCATTGGCGACCGTACGGGCAAGGTACGCACGCCGTTTGTGTGGACCAGCATTCAACCTTCCGGCCGCGAAGGTTTGTTCATCGTAACCGGTCCGCGCTACAACCACGGCAAATCGGGCATCACCGGCCTCATCGATGCCGACGGCAAAATCGTGCTCGACACCGTGTACCGCAACATCACACCGTTTGGCAACATGCTGATCGTTGAAAAAGACAACAAATACGGCCTGATGGATTTTGCCGGAAACACCATCCTGCCCATCACCGCCCGCGAAATTTATCCGGAATCCAGCAAACGCTGGTTGTATGTGATCGATAACGACCCCGTCGGCGGTAACATGCGCACCAATTTTATCGATTCTACCGGCCGGCGCTTGCTGCCGGATGCTGTACGCGGTATCGGGTTTCCGGGTAGCACGCCTATACTGCATTATCTGGTTCAATTTCCCGAATACACGGCTTTCTACGACGCGGAATTGAAGGAAATTGCCCGTTTTAAAGGCATCGACAACGGTCGGATCGTGGAAGTAAATCCGCTGGTGTTCCAGTTCAGCAAAATTGTAGGCAACAAATACCAGCACGGCCTGTATGACCGCGACGGGAACATGCTGCACCCGGAAGGTTTCGACGAATTGATGCGGGTCGCTTCGGGTGTTTACCGCGTAAAAAAAGACACGCTTTTCGGCGTGATCAATGGCAAAGGTGAAATCATGGTGCCTATAAAGTATCTCTCTGTCAAAGAATATCTGTATGCCAACGACACCCTTTTCTGGTGCGAAAATGCCAGCGGCCGCTGGGATGCTTTCAACCGGAAAGGGGAGAAACTGCCCGAATCCGGCCGGCTGGACGCGAATGTTTACCAGGACCCGGTTATTGGCATCAAATCCAGCGGCTACGGGCCCGTCACTGCCATTCTTTCGGACGGAACGCGTATGACGATGCCCGATTCGCTCAAGGACTGGAACCTGGCCCGGCAGGTACATTCACCCAGTGGCGGCCTCGTCGTTTTCAGCCGCTATCGCAAGGGCAGATCGGAATCGCTTTATTTCAACGAGCGCATGCAAAACGTCATTCCGCCGGGCTTCGTGGCTGCCGCCGACAACACGGAAACGGGCTTGGTAACCGTCCTGCGTATCAAGGTAAAACCCAAACCCGCCACGCCGAAACCCGAACCGGAATCGCAAGTAGAGACCGTAAAAGAAATGATAAAAGAAGGCGGCGAAGTAGTGGAATATGGCCCCAGAGACCTTCAATTCGACGCCTGCGGCGTGCTGAGCGCCGATGGCAAATGGGCCTTGCCGCCCAAAGCCGGCGTCACCTACCGCCCCATATCCAACTACCTGGTACTGGAAATTCCCGACGGCGTGGAATTCAAAAGAGGAAGATTGTATCCCAAACCGCTGCGCATCCACCGCGTCAATCAGCCGCCGCAGCCGGTGATCGAAGTGAATTACATCCGCGACGACCAGTTCGAACGCGGCCGTAAAACCATGCAGATGGGCCGGGTATTTCCCAAACTGCGCGACCGCATGCTGCCCGCTTATTTCGATGAAAAAGGCAACCAACTCACGCCATTTGGCGTGTGGCAGGGACCGTTTTACCTGAAATCGCTTAATGTGATTTCTCTGACGAATCCGGACGACCTGAAAGAATTCAAGCACCTGATCATCAATGAAAAAGGCGAAACACTTTTTGATTTAAAAAACCTCTTCTGCGCAAAATTCCCCCATGAAAAAGGCCATGACTGGAAACTGGATTACTTCGTCGTGAACGAACGCCTGCCCGACTCCGAAGCCGAAAAATGGACCAAAATGACCATGCAGGAAATAAACGATGCCGCCCGTAAACTCCGCATCCGGCAGGGCATCATGGATTCCACCGGGCGCCTGGTGGTGCCTATGCGCCACCTGAATGTACAGATCATTGCGCCCGACCGGCTTTTCGGCGCCCGCGATACCAACGGCGTGGCGCTGCTGTACAACTGGCGGGGGGAATTGCTCCACCGCTTTCCGAAGGTACCGAAAATGGGCTACCAAAACTCGGATGCCATGAACAGCATGTCGTTGAGCGGCGGAAATATCGCAGTGACGGATGGTATGAGCAGCGTGTTGATTTCCGCCGACAACCGCATGATTAAAACATTTGAGGAACCGTATACCGGACATTCAGAACTGGAAAGCCGGTTTTTCCAGATTAAAGACAAGGAAGGCAATTTGGTCTGGGTGCGGTCGAAAGACGGGCTGGTGTTCCGCCGGGAATAACCGGCATGCGAAGGC
>JAKQJD010000407.1 GCA_029561355.1 Bacteroidota bacterium
TCGGGGCGCAGTTGAACCCAGCGCATGGAAGGCCCCAGGTAAAATGTTGCAAACAGAACAGAATCAACAATTTGCAGGCTATCAAACGAAACGGCCAGGTAAGTGCTTTGCCGGAAATGCGTCAGTAAATCTCCTGTCAACTGGCGAAAAGCGACCGAATCGGACGTATGAAATACCACCTCGCCGCGCAGGCGCTCGGGCAGCACCCTGAACCCCTTTACCCCTTCGTAAAAATCGGCTCCCAGGGAGTCGGGAATACGCAATTGCAAAATCCTCTGCGCTCCTGCACCACCGCAGCACATCCAGCAAAAAACCAGCAAGGGAAACCATCCTTTCATCATCTTTCGTTTGACGCCGGAGGGCCGGTTCGGGTTGTACAAACCAGTGCGAAGTCGTCAGTGCGAAGTGCGAAGTCCACGATATTCGAGTGAATGTAGACTTCGCACTTCGCACTGACGACTTCGCACTTATTCCTTGCTTTCTCCGACGAAATAATCTTCTCTGTTCCGGAAAAGGAAATTGAAGGTAGTCATACTTCCGTAGCAGCGCGTGATGTATTGCTGGAGGTTGACTTTGTCTTCGTCGTCGAGCTTTTTCGACGCGTTAATCTGCTGTTCGAGCACGCGCAGGCGGTCGCGCATCATCACGATTTTATGAAAAAAAGCGTCGACGGGCACTTCCTTGGGTTGCACCCCATCGGTTTGGAGTATCATTTTTCCGTTTTTCCAGCGGTCGCCGAGCGGTACTATTTCGAGGCTCGTACCTGCCCAGGAACGCAGAATACGTTTCAGCGATTCTTCGGCTTCGGTAAAAGTGACGGATTCTTCCGCCGGAATCCGTTCGACCACCTGCCAGTTGTCGTATTCTTTTCCGACCATTTTAATGCCGAACTGTGTGTAACAAACTTCATAAGCGGCCACGTGCAGGCGGATTACCACCCCGTCGCCGAAAGCGGGGTGTTTCACCCGGGAGCCGACGCCAAGTAATTGTTGCATTGTAAGTTATTGGTTATCAGTTATTAGTTATTAGTGTGGAAAAGAGCGGCATCTGTTTTGAGTAGCGGAAAATCCGCGTATATCTGCTTCCCATCCGCGAAATCCGCGTTGCAAAATCCGTGTTTCAAGATCCGCGTTGACGGATCAGCCGCATCGTCACCAGCACCATAAACAGCGACAGCAGGGCGACAAACCAGGGCACCTGAACATCCTGTTCGAGGTCGACCACTGAGTTTTTATCATTTGAAGCATATTGTGCTATGACCTGCACACCATTATTGAAAAAATGCGCGATCACCGGCACCCAGAAATTGCGGGTTTCCCAATATAGCCAGCCCAGCAAAAAGCCCAGCAAAACCCGGGACAAAAATCCTTCAAACTGAAAATGGAAAAAACTGAAAACAGCAGCCGACAGTGCCAGTGCCCACCAGGGATTACCGATCCGGCGCATCAGTTGTTGTTGTACCACACCCCGGAATACCAGTTCCTCGCCCACAGCAGGTAACAGCGCGATGAGCAGCATATTACCCATGAATTCGCCGGCATTGTCCATAATCAGGAGCGCCTTGATGGCGTCGTTGGCCTGTTCTTCCATGGCCTTGAAGGAATCGGGCAGCGGGATCATTTTATTGATCTGGAACAGAAAAAGCACCAGCGGCACTGAAACGAGTAGCAGCAACATGCCGAGTATGGCATTGCGCCAGCCCGGCCACTCGCGCGATAACAGGTAATCGGGCCAGCCCGGCCTGGGACGGGTGATGCCCCGGTACAACATCCAGACAACCAGAAAACCCGCCACGGCGAACGTGGAAAAATGCCGGATGCCCAGCAGCAGCCGCATTTGCCAGCGCTCAGGCGCGGGCGCATCCGGAGCGATGATGGCGCTCAACAAGTTTTCATTCCAGCCGCCCACGTGCACGATCAACTGGCTTAAAAAAGTGGAACCAAGCGCAAAAAAGATACAACCCGAAAGCAGGGCCAGCAATACCACCCGCACTTTCGGCGCCGGCATTTGCCAGGGTGCAACCGGATCAGGAATAGCAGATTCCTGAAACATATCGGGTCGATTTGGGTTTTCTTCCATGCCGTTCTACTTTTGCGCCAAAGGTAACGTATTCACCCTTGATCATGACCCGACTCAGTGTAAATATCAACAAAGTGGCCCTGCTGCGCAATTCGCGCGGCGGCAACCTCCCCGATCTGCTTCAAATCGCCAAAGACTGCGAGGCATTCGGCGCACAGGGCATTACTGTGCATCCGCGCCCCGACCAGCGTCATATCCGCTACGACGACGTAGCGGCCCTCAAGGCAATCGTCACGACCGAATTCAATATTGAAGGAAACCCGATTCCGGAATTCATCGATCTGGTGCTGGCATCGCCGCCACACCAGTGTACGCTGGTGCCCGACACACCCGACCAATTGACTTCCGACGCCGGATGGAATACCGTACGCGACGGCGCAAGGCTACGCGAAGTGTGCTCGGAACTACAGCGAAACGGTATCCGTGTTTCGGTGTTTGTCGACCCCGTGCCGGAAATGGTGGAAGGCGCTAAAGCGGCCGGCGCCGACCGGGTGGAATTTTATACCGGACCTTTCGCGCACGATTTCAAAAAGGATCCGACCGCGGCAGTGCGCGCCTACACGGAGGCTGCGCTGGTGGCAAATCAGGTGGGCATCGGAATCAACGCGGGACACGATCTGAACCTGGAAAATCTGAAATTTTTCAGGGCTCATTGCCCGCAACTTCTGGAAGTGAGCATTGGCCATGCACTGATCTCGGATGCGCTCTATTATGGGCTTTCCAACACGATTCGCATGTATTTACAGCAACTACAGGAGGTGTAGAGCGATAATTCGCAGATTTTTTTACATAAAACACACAGGCAACTACCTGTAAATCTGTTGTTTATGGTAAAAAATCCACGCCATATGCCATTTCCGGCAATTAAAAAATTAAATATGGTTTCTTGTATGAAAGAAGGTTTTTACCTTTGGGATTGCAAAACCCACATCTATATATTTTTCTAATCGCTTATCATACCATATCAAATTTTCGGAAGTCGCAAAAAGAGCAGTTATCACTCCGGTGATGTATGCCTTTTTCGCGGCTTTTTTATTGTCGCCGGAATCCTCTGTCCCGGCCCAATGTGAAGTGATACTTTTTAATCACTTCGTGTAACAGACCAAAATCTACAAGCGGCAATCCGGACCATGCTCCGGAAATTCAGGTTGCCATTTGCGCTTTTTCATTTTCGGTTTTTACACACACTAACCATTTCAAATTTTTCCTGAAGTCACTGCGAAAGGACAGTTCCCGTTGTCGGGAGGCTGCATCGCGTGTGGCTATTTTTTTGCCCGCACGATCCGGTCCGGCAATGCTTCCTTCTTTATTTCAATCCTTTACTGTTCGAACAAAATCACATTTTCGTTCACTTAAACTATCTAAATTATGAAGCAATTGCTAACAACCCTGCTGCTGATGCTGGCAGTGTGCGGGACCATGATGGCCCAGCGCAAGATATCCGGCACAGTAACCGGTGACGATGGAGAAACACTCATCGGAGCAACAGTAGCAATCAAAGGTGTGGCCCGCGGTACGCTCACGGATGTCGGCGGCAAATACGCACTGGAAGTGCCGGACGGCGCCACCACCCTGATCGTGTCGTACACGGGCTACAAAACCCAGGAAATCGTACTCGGCGTCTCCAATGCGATCGACGTAGTGCTGGAAACCGGCACCAATCTCAGCGAGGTGGTGATCACCGCTACGGGTATCACCCGCAACAAAAGCGATGTGGTATATGCCAACCAGACCGTCAACTCCGACGACCTGAATGCCGTTACCAACAAAAGTGTGCTGAATGCCCTGCAAGGCAAAGTAGCCGGTGTAAAAATCGGCTCCGCTTCCGGTGCGGTAGGCGCTTCTACCCGCGTAGTGCTGCGCGGCGAAACCTCCCTCACGCAAGGCAATAACGCGCTGATCGTAGTAGACGGCGTTCCTGTCAACAACTCGACGGCGTCCGCAGGAGCCGGTTCCGAAACCGTTTTTGGCAGTACCGGTAAAAACGGCGACCGCGACAACTACGTCGACTTCGGTAACCGTGGCAACGACATCAACCCCGACGACGTGGAATCTGTAACCGTACTGAAAGGCCCTGCCGCTACTACCCTGTACGGCTCGCGCGGCGGTTCTGGTGTGATCCTGATCACCACCAAAAAAGGAAAAAGCAATGAGAAGCCAAGAATTACGCTGACCTCTTCCTACAGCCTGGAAGAAGCGTACGTACTGTTTCAAAACCAGGAAAAATACGGCTCCGGGTACGCTTCCTGCGGCGGCTGCGGCGGCGGCATCAATATTTTCATGGGTGAAAACTTCGCATGGGGTTCCGAATTCGACGGTCGTATGCTTCCCTGGACAGCCATTCCTGCGGATGCGGACGGCAACCTGATTCCGCTGAGCAACGGAAAAATCGAGCAACTCGTGCGTCCATACAGCGCAGTGAAAAACAACATCCAGAGTTTCTTCGACATCGGCAATACCGCCCGTACAAGCCTTGCCATTTCAGGCGGGACAGACAAAAGCACATACTACGTATCCTATACCAATTTTAACAATGAAGGAATCGTACACAACACGAATCTGAATAAACACAACCTGCTGCTGAATGTCGGCTCACAATTCTCTCCCAAACTGCGCTCCGATTTCTCGTTGAGTTATTCTAAACTAAATCAACGCGGCGCTACCGAAGGCGGTTACCCGTTCGGTTACTCTTCCGGTACGCCGGCGATGGCTTTCGTAACGCAAACTCCGTCGAACATCCCGTTCACGGAAATGCGCGACTACAACAGCCCTTATCAGGACTTCAAAGGCTTCTACGGCCAATACTCGATCAATCCATACTACATTCTTGACAATCAAGAAGTTAGAAATACCGTCGACAATGTGGTTTCCAGCGTTTCACTGACCTACTCCCCTATCACTTCCCTGTCGTTCACGGGTAAAGTGAGTACCAATTTCATTACCAGCAACGTAACGGAAAAGAATCCCAAGTTCCGGTATGAAAGGGCGCTTTCCTGGTCGGACGGCGAATTGAGCGACTTTGAAGCGCCGAGAAGCGATGGCAATTTCAGCCTGGGTTCCTATAAGGAAAGCACCAACCGCATTATCCACCTGATCTACGATGCGTATGGTACGTTCTCCAAACAGTTGAGCGACGATTTCAAACTGACCACTACACTCGGCTTCAACTCCATCGAACAAGGTAATCGCCAGGTAGCCGGCACCACAGTGGGCGGCCTGGTTATTCCCGGATTCTACGACCTGACCAACTCTTCCGAAAACCCGCGTTCTACAGCCTTCTCCGCTCTGTATCGTATTTTCGGGGTGTACTCGAATACTTCGGTGGGTTTCAGAAACTGGCTCTTTGCCGAGTACTCCGCACGTCAGGACTTCTCCTCTACCCTGCCTGCCGGAAAACGTGGCTTCTTCTACCAGGGTGGCGGCATTTCCGTGGTTCCGACCAACCTGCCCGACTTCGACGCGGGTCCGCTGTCGTTCCTGAAATTCCGCGGCGGCCTCGGCTCTGCGGGTAAAGATGCGCCGCAGTATCGCCTGAATTCCTATTTCGGCTTCAACCCGACGATCCTCGACCTGGGCGACGACTACCAGGTGCGGTTCCCGTTCGGCGGCGTTCCAGGTGCACGCAAACTGAATATCATCGGCAACCCGGACCTGAAACCGGAACTTTCCATCACCTCGGAAGCAGGTGTCGACCTCGGTTTCTTCAAAGGCCGTGTCGAACTGGAATACACGTTCTACTACATCAATTCCACTAATCAGATCGTGGATGCGAACATCCCCTGGTCTTCGGGGTATGCCTTTGTACCGCTGAATATCGGTCGTATGGTGAACAAAGGCCACGAGCTGGCCCTGCGTCTGAATCCGGTACGCACGAAAATGATCGACTGGAAACTGTACGGTTCCTGGTCGAAAAACAATAACGTGGTGAAAGAGATCATCAAAAACGATGTAGACAACGACGAACTCAACATCATTACCAACTTCCTGCACTTCGCCGGTCACGGCTCCCTGAACCTGATTGCAGCGGAAGGCCTGCCTTTCGGCACGTTTAAAGGTACTACTTACGAATATGACCCTCAAGGCCGTATCATCGTAGATGCGCAAGGCAATCCGAAACGCAGCGCCGAGTCGAAATACCTGGGCAGTTACCAGCCCGATTTCCTGGCTACCCTCGGCACCGAACTGACGATCAACAAACGCCTGACCGTCCGCGCATTGCTCGACGGCAAAAAAGGCGGCGTATTCTATTCCGCTACCAAACTGAGTACGGAGAACAACGGCACAGCCATTACTACGCTGCTCAACGACCGCCAGCCATTTGTAGTTGAAAACAGCGTTAAGGAAGATGGAGTCGGCGGTTTTGTTGCCAACACCACCGAAACGGATGCGTATCACTTTTACAGAGGTGCTCCGGCAGGAAACTACCTGCTCGACGCTTCTTACCTGAAACTGCGCGAAGTAGCGATTTCCTACAACATCCCGACCGGTAAAATGGGTGCCTTCAAAGGTATCACCGTGGGCTTGTTCGCCAAAAATCTGAAATACTGGGTTGCAAAAGAAAACACGTTTGCCGATCCCGAAGTGGGCGGCGTAGGTGCGGCATCCGATGCCGTAGGCATCGAAACAACCACGACCCCGACTTCAAAAAGTTTCGGCGCAGAGCTGAGACTTAATTTCTAATCAAACAAAAGACAACAGCAATGAATACGCATAAATTCAAATTCATATTACTGCTGGTCCTGGGTCTCGGCACTCCTTTCTATTCCTGCAAGGATTACCTGGACGTGAACGTCAATCCCAACCAGTCCACAGAATCGCGCATCGACCTGCAACTCTCCGGAGCAATTGTGGGAACCACGATCGGAATCGGAGAGCGCATTTTTCCCGAACTCGGCGTATGGACACAGTACCAGACCGGCGGGCCCGGTGTTGCCTTGAGCGACTGGGATCAGAACAAACTGGGTTCCGATGAAACAGACGAACTCTTTCGTGAATTATACAGAAGCAGTGTCAACCTGAACTACATCGTCAACAATTCTACGGAAAGTTATTACATCGCTATTGCCAAAATCATGCGTGCCTATAACTTCCAGGTTTGCGCAGATGTATTCGGCGATATCCCCTACACCCAGGCGCTCAAAGGCGACATTCCCGATGGCTCTATCCTGCATCCGGTTTACGACAGCGCAAAAGACGTGGTGTACCCGGGTATCGAGAGCGAATTGCGCGAAGCCATCGACCTGATCGAACGCGGCGGCGCTTTCATGCTGCCCGGCGACGACGATCTGGTGTACCAGGGGGATATTAATAAATGGAATAAATTCGCGCACTCGCTCCTGCTGAAAGCGTACCTGCGCCAGGGCGCCAGCGGACAGGCAAAAGCGGCACAGCTCTACACCAGCAACGACCAGTTTATCCTTAC
The DNA here is from genome assembly GCA_029561355.1 of Bacteroidota bacterium. Classification (GTDB taxonomy): domain Bacteria; phylum Bacteroidota; class Bacteroidia; order Chitinophagales; family Saprospiraceae; genus M3007. The sequence goes on from JAKQJD010000407.1 coordinate 7,502, forward strand.
CAACGACGAAGCAGCCATGGTTCGTTTTCCGGGCGGTTCCGCAGGCAGCAATCCTTTCTGGAATACGGCAAAAAGTTCTGCGCTGGGTAATTATTACGTAGCCACTACAACTATTCTGGATTACCTGACGACCACAGGCGACCCGCGTATCGACGTGTTTTTCGATCCGACTGCTGCTGGCACTCATATCGGCCTGTATCCCGGCGATATTCAGGCGCAACCACCGAATGCGGTGTTCTCCCGCCCGGCAGGCGCGCTCACTCCGGGAGGTGGCCGCATGTTCAGCCCCACCAATCCGGTCTTCTTCATGTCGGCCTGGGAAAGCAACCTGCTGCTGGCCGAAGCCGCTGCCCGCGGCTGGATCACTGCCGATGCTGCTGCGCTCTATGATGCTGCCGTGCAGGCCAATTTCGAATATTACGGGCTGGATGCTACGGATGCGGATGCATACCTGGCTGCAGGCGGCGCTTACGATGCTGCCAACGCCATCAAATCCATCGCATTGCAGAAATGGATTTCCATGAATGGCACACAACCCATCGAGTCGTGGATAGAAACCCGTCGTTTCGACAGCCCGGCTACACCTATTTTCACTTCACCAGGTGGCATTTTTCGGTCGCCGACCGAAAATGCCCTGGGCGCCGGCAACTATCCGACTATCCTTCCATATCCGGAAGACGAGGAAAGTCTGAATCAGAATTTCCCCGGCCAGCATCCGCTGACAGCCAGGGTATTCTGGGATAATTAAACCATTGAGTATGATGTCAGGTGTGGCAAGGCGCTGCGATATCCTAACCGCACTTGCCGCACCTGACAGATACCGTTAAAAAATCCATTTCGATATGAAAAATAAAATTCTGATACGCTCTTCCGTTTGGCTCGCCTGCATCCTGTTGACGGTGGCGGCATGCAAAAAAATTGAAGACGGAGATTCTGTTACATTTGGTTTCTCGCAGCCGTTTTTACATGAACTGAACGTCAATTCAGCATATGTTTACGGGCAGGGAGCAACCCACATTTACACCGACATCCCTCAATTATTAGCCGTTGTGGTGGATACGGTTTCCGGTTTCGAGGGCGGTTACGGCGGCCATACGGGGTCCGATACACTTAAAATTTTAAAAAGCGACATAACATGGCCCGACACGACTTCTATCGGCGGCAAACTGATATCTCTGTCGAGAAGCAACCGGGCGGGTTATCCGATTGTAGTGAGCACCAATATTGTTATCGCAGGCGCCATCGCCAATCCGGGTCCAACTGCCATGGAAGGGGTCTACGTACGAACGAGTAATGGCTTTGCCATAGAAATCAAAAAAGTATTTAATGGCGTGTATGTGATCGACAATCCCGGCGGCGCAGGCACTGTCGCTCCATTTCCATACCTGCTATACAATTACATAACCTCCAGCGGTGGCGACAGCCTGGCGTTTCCGATCCAGGAGAACCCATGCGGCGGCGGTTTGCAACTGGTCGCGCCAGGTGCAGCGCTCGGTTTGTCAAGCGCTGAATATACGGCGAACTATCCACCGTCAATTGTGGCTACAGCGCCACTCACGCTGAGTTGGCGAGTACTGGAATTCTCCGCAGCACGTGCCACTTCGGTTAATCCGAGCGGCTCCTTGTGCCAATGGGGTACGCCTGTAAGGACGTTCGAAAAACAATAAAATTAAAATGACCTTACTGTCTGTTTAGTCATCAATACTCTCTTACCGGGTATTGCCAGTTCAATACCAGATCAACAAATCTCCTTGCAGAGATTGGATATGTTCTGAAGAAGAAGAATAAAGCTATGAAAATGAATGATGCGGCTTCCTCCAAAAGAGGGAGCCGCTTTAATTTTTATACAAAAAAGGGGTGCCGCCTGTGAAGGCAACACCCCGAAATATTTACCGGTAAAAAAACCGGATTACTGTTTTTCAAAAGTTCTTACGCCCGTACCCCACTGGCACAGTGCTGCGCCCGGGTTAGCGGAAGAAGAACGTGCGGAAGGAAATTCCAGCACTTTCCAGCTCACCGTCAGCGGCGTAACACCCGCGAGGATAACAGGCGGGTACTGTGTGCTGTATTCGGCACTTGTAAGCGAAAGCGGAGCGCTTGGGCCTACCAGTTGCAAACCACCATGGCAGGGGTTCGGCTGGATCGGGAATGCAATGCTGTCGCCGCCGCTCGAATTCCGGTAGTTGTAGAACAGGTACGGGAACGGAGCAACACCTGCACCACCCGGGTTATCGATGACGTAAACGCCGTCGAATACTTTTTTCAGTTCGATCAACACACCATTGGCAGTTCTTTTGTAAGTGCCTTCCATCGCTGTCGGGCCGGGGTTCGCGATAGCGCCGGCGATAACGATGTTGGTGGTAATGGCTACTTTGTAACCCGCTTTGTTGAATTTTTCGAACGTGATGCTTTTACCGCCCAGTGCAACCGTGTCAGGAAAACCGAGGTTGTCGCTTTTCAAAATTTTAACGGTATCCATGCCGGTAATACCGCCGTAACCGCCTTCAAAGCCGACTACTGTATCCACAGCGATGGCAACGACGTCAGGAATATCGGTATAGATGTGCGTTTGGCCTTCACCATATACATACGCATCATTAACGTTTTGCTCGTAAATGAACGGTATGGAGGTACTGACAACAGTAGAGTCAGCATCTTCAATTTTTTTGCAAGCCGCCACCGTCAACAGGATGCAGGCTAGCAAAACGGAAGAAAGAATCAGAATTTTATTTTTCATATTCGTATGAATTTTTTTTAAGAATAACCGCAGGTTATTGCCCCGGAAAATGAGTTCGGAAAACGTCTTTTTACGGACCAGTTATCCAAACCCATTTCCAGCAGGCTTTACCTGTTCAGGTATACTTGATTTAGTTATCCCAAAATACTTTGGCTGTCAGCGAGTGTTGGCCAGGGAAACTCTGGTTCAGACTTTCCTCGCTTTCCGGATAAGGCAGAATGCTTGGGAAGATACCAGTGCCTAAGGAATTTTTGGTCGGCGAATGGAAAATACCACCCGGGGAGAAGAAGATCGGTGTAGAAGGGCTGTCGAAACGACGTGCTTCGATCCACGATTCAACCGGTTGGAGGTTGTTCATCGAAATCCATTTCTGCAATGCGATCGATTTGATCGCGTTGGCAGCATCGTAAGCGCCACCGGCAGCCAGATATGCATCGGCAGCAGCAGCGTCCAGTCCGAGGTATTCGAAGCTCGCCAGAACGGCAGCGTTGTACAGTGCACCAGCATCAGCAGTGATCCAGCCGCGTGCAGCAGCTTCTGCCAGCAACAGGTTGCTTTCCCATGCCGACAACAGAATAACTGGTTTATCCGGGCCGAACATCAGGCCACCGGCCGGAGCAAGTGCACCGGCAGGACGGGAGAACTGTTGGGTAGGCAATGCAGCCTGAATGTCACCGGGGTAGAGTCCGTAGTGCGGGCCGTCAGCAGTCGGGTCATAGAACGCATCGAGACGCGGGTCGCCGGTTGCGGTCATGTAATCGGTAGCAGTACTGGTTGCTACATAGAAGTTGCCGAGTGCCGTGCTTTTTGCAGCATTCCATTGCGGGTTGCGCTGGCCTGCCATATCAAAAAAGTCTACTTTAGCCGCTTCTTCGTTGGTGAGGATAAACTGGTCTTCACTTTCGAACAATTGTGCCGCTTTCGCCTGGCCGCTGGCGCCCTGGCGCAGGTACACTTTCAGCAGGAGCGAGTGTGCAAACTTGTCCCACAACGCCATGTCGCCACCGTAGATCAGGTCGTCGGCAGCAGGTGTTACAGTGCCACCGCGTTCGATCAGGTCGATCGCTTCGCGCAGTTCGTTTTCGATGCCCGGGTACACAACGTCTTTCGCGCTGTCGTAAACAGGGTGCAGGATAGAACCGTCAGCGATGTCGCCTTTGAGTGCCTGGGTGTAAGGAATATCGCCGAACAGATCCGCATTTACCTGGAAATTGTAGGCACGCATAACTTTGGCGATAGCGATGTAATTGTTCTCCGTAGAGTTCTGAATGATGTAATTCAGGTTAGCGCTGCTTCTGTAGAGTTCGCGGAAAACCTCGTTACCTTCGGAAGAAGCCCATTTGTGCTGGTCCGGGTCGCCCAGGGAAACGCCGGGGCCGCCGGTTTGATATTGAGCCAGAATGGAGAGCTGCGGGTAAATGCGCTGACCGATGCCCACTGCGGTCATCAGTTGGGCAGCACTGAGCTGCAGGTCGATACGGGAAATCGTGGACTGGTTAGGGTCGACATTCACATCCAGATAATCCTTGCAGGAATAGAAAGGAGTACCGAGACCCAGAACCAGCAGTAGTATGAATTTGAATTTATGCGTATTCATTGCTGTTATCTTTTTTTGATTAGAAATTAAGTCTCAGCTCTGCGCCGAAACTTTTGGCCGTCGGAGTGGTGGTGGTTTCGATACCTACTGCATCGGATGCACCGCCTACGCCGCCTACTTCCGGATCAGCAAAAGTGTTTTCTTTCGCTACCCAGTATTTCAGGTTTTTGGCAAAAAGGCCAACAGTAATCCCTTTGAACGCACCCATTTTTCCAGTTGGGATGCTGTACGAAACAGCAACCTCACGCAGTTTCAGGTAAGAAGCGTCGAGCAGGTTTGCACCGGCCGGGCTACCTCTGAAGTAGTGATAAGCGTCGGTTTCGGTTGTGTTTACTACATAACCGCCGCTTCCGTCTTCCTGTACGCTGTTTTCAACTACGAACAGATCGCGGTTGTTGAGGGTAGTCGTTTCCGCAGTACCGTTGAACTCGGTGCTGAGTTTGGTACCGGAATAGAACAAACCACCTTTTTTACCGTCGAGCAGCGCGCGGATAGACAGGCGCTTGTTGATCATCAGTTCGGTGCCGAGTGTAGCCAGGAAATCAGGCTGGTAACTGCCCAGGTATTCCAGTTCGGTGCTTTGTTTCGGGTTGCCTTGTGCATCTACGATGATACGGCCTTGTGGGTCGTATTCGAAGGTAGTGCCTTTAAACGTACCGAATGGCAGACCTTCAGCAGCCACCAGGTTCAGGGAACCGTGACCGGAGAAGTGAACCAGACCACCGTAAATGTTCAGTTCGTCGTTGTCTACGTCGTTTTTGATGATCTCTTTTACGATGTTTTCGTTTTTAGACCAGGATCCGTACAGTTTCCAGTCGATCATTTTGGTGCGAACCGGATTCAAACGCAACGCCAGTTCGTGTCCCTTGTTCACCATACGACCGATATTTAACGGAACGATAGCATAACCGGAAGACCATGGAATATTTACATCCACGATCTGGTTTTTCGAATTGATGTTGTAGTACGTGTATTCGAGTTCGACACGGCCGTTGAAGAAACCGAGGTCGACACCTACTTCGGAAGTAACCGAAAGTTCCGGTTTCAGATCCGGGTTGCCGATGATGTTCAGTTTGCGGGCAGCGGGAACGCCATTGAATGGGAAACGGATCTGGTAGTCGTCGCCGAGGTCGAGCAGCAGCGGGTTCAGACCGTAGTAAGAGTTCAGGCGGTACTGCGGAGCATCTTTACCCGCAGAGCCGAGGCCGCCGCGGAATTTCAGGAAATTCAGCGGACCTGCACTGAAGTCGGTCAGGTTGGTAGGAACGATAGAGAAACCACCGCCCTGGTAGAAGAAGCCACGTTTGCCATCAGGCAGGGTGGACGACCAGTCCTGACGAGCAGAGTACTCGGCGAACAACCAGTTTTTGAAACCCACGGAAGTATTCGAATACACACCGAAAATACGGTATTGTGCGGAAGTTGCAGCCGAACGGGGCGCTTCAGCAGAGTTGGTCAGGTCGTAGAATTCAGGAATAACCAGACCGCCTACGGTTGTACCGGATACGAAACGGTTGGCGTTGTCGATCGAGTTGAAACCCAGGGTTGTGCTCAGTTTGAAATCGTCGCTCAGTTGTTTGGAGAACGTACCGTAAGCATCGTAAATCAGGTTGATGATGCGGTTGGTGCTCTCTTTGTAGGAACCGAGGCTGAAAGAGTTACGCGGGCTTTCAAAGTCGCTCAACTCGCCGTCAGACCAGGAAAGGCCTCTTTCGTAGAAGAATTTCGGATTCTGTTCGGTTACGTTGCTGGTGATAAAGTTCGTGCTCACTTTACCTGTGAACGACAGGGAAGTGATCGGAGAGTACGTCAGCGAAACACTGGAAACCACGTTATCAACCGTGTTGCTCACGTTCTGTTTGTCCAGAATGTAGTACGGGTTGATGGAGTACTGGCCGTAGAAACCTTTGAAGTCGTGGTAAGGGCTGTTGTAGTCGCGCAGTTCGGTGAACGGGATGTTCGCCGGTGTTTGCGTTACGAAAGCCATAGCAGGGGTACCGGAAGAGTAACCGAACGGATAGCCACCTTCGGTAGCGCCACGCTGTTTGAGTTTGGAATAGCTCATAGAGAAGTCGGAGCGCAGTTTCGAAGAGAATTGCGAGCCCACATTCAGCAGCAGGTTGTGTTTGTTCAGTTTGGTGTTGTGTACAATCCCTTCATTATTGAAATTGGTGTAGGAAACGAAGTAGTTGTATTTATCGGTACCACCGGAGATCGTGAGGTTGTTACGAGTCGTGTTGCCGATATCGAAGAAGCTCTGGATGTTGTTTTTCACCGCGCTGTAAGGGCGCACGAGTTGTTCGATTTTGCCATTGCTCAATGGGATCAGGTTGCCGTCTGCATCAGCAGGAGCAGCCGTCCACGGAATCATACGACCGTCGTATTCGGAACCCCATGCGAAGTTTTCACCCATAAAGATGTTGATACCACCGCCGCAACCGCCGCAGGTAGCATAGCCGGAGCCGAATCTTTCCTGGTTTTTGTACAGCACGTAGGCTTCTTCCACGCTGTAGGAGGAAGTGAAGGAGATATTGGCTTTGTCTCCTTTTTTACCTTTTTTCGTGGTGATCAGGATAACGCCCGAACCACCGCGCGAGCCGTACAGCGTAGTAGCGGCAGGGCCTTTCAGTACGGTTACGGATTCCACGTCATCCGGGTTGATGTCGTTGCCACGGTTACCGAAGTCGACGTAGTTGTCGCGGTCGCCCGCTTTACCTGTGCCACCGCCGCCGGAAGCCGACGTGTTGTTGACAGGAACACCGTCTACCACGATCAGGGCGTTGTTGCCTTGTGTGAGGGACGTTTCGCCGCGCAGTACAACGCGGGTAGAAGCGCCTACCGCACCGGAAGCCGAACCGATTTTTACACCGGCTACTTTTCCTTGCAGGGCATTCAGCACACTTTTGTTGGTAACCGAGTTGAGGTCGGTAGAGTTGACGGTCTGATTGGCATAGACGACGTCACTTTTGTTACGGGTAATACCCGTTGCAGTGATAACTACCTCGCTGAGGTTGGTACCTGCCTGCAGCACGATGTCGACCGCGTTGGAAGAACCGAGTGGAATCTCCTGGGTCGTGTAGCCGGTGTAAGAGGCTACCAGAGTAGTCGCGCCATCCGGCACTTCCAGGGAGTATTTGCCATTGACATCGGTACGCGTACCCCGCGAAGTGCCTTTGACAGAAACGGTAGCTCCGATGAGCGTTTCTCCGTCGTCGCCGGAGACAACACCCATAATGGTACGTTGGGCCCAAGCAGAAGCCACCGTAACCACTACCAGAAGTAGGGTTGTGAGTAATTGTTTCATAAAAAGAATGAGTTGGTTAAAAAATGATATTGGTACATCAGGTGGATTATTGAGGAGGTTAAGTCCTCTACAGAAATGGGGGCATGCCCTCAAAAAAGAATCGATTTGAATGTTTTAGCGTAAAAAATGGGTTTTGTTTTTTCAAAAAAGGAAAAAAACGGTTAAGAATCGATGTCTAGGACATACCAAAGGTATAAAACAGTTCGATTCAAAAGATAAAATAAAATTAACACACAAGTAAGGGAATCGAGCACGGAAAGGCACTTTGATCTTCCACAGGGCACCTGAAAATCCTCATTTCAACATGTATAACGTGCTCATTATTAAACAGTATGGTGTGATTTCCCAAAAAAATTAGAAACCCGTCTGCCCATCAAAAAAACACTTTCGCACCAGCCGCCTGTTTGCCGGCATTAACGTGCAAAAGGAAAAGAGTGGCAAATATACTCAACACATGCGATATATATTTCTTCTTTACCCCAGCGATTTTTCGCAAAAAGATTTTGGAAAGGCCGCAGACTGCCAAATCGGTACGTTTGTATACCTGTTGAGGCAGCAGTAAAATGGCCACGGCACGCTTTTTTTATGCTTTTTATTACAAACTGATTCGTGTCACGCCAATTCTCCGGACTTTAGCATCTTTGCAACAAAAAACGGGCAATCCATCCGGGCGCGGTTTGTGCTCTTTTCCGACCCGCACATCATCGCGCACCCGTATGTTTTTATTCCATTTCACAATAACTTTGACACGTTATGTCTACCAATGATCGCGTTCGAAACAGCCGTGGCTTCCGCAATCCCATGCTGATTCTGGGTGTTGCAATGACGGCTTTTTACGTCATTCTGGGTTCGCTGCTGTTGTTTGTCAGGAGTTTTTTACCGGAGGTTGGAACCGACTTCCGCAACATTTTCGCCGCAATGCTTATTATTTATGGTATCTATCGCGGCTGGCGTGTATATGCCGATCATTACAAAAACCAGTAAACCCGTGTTTATGCAACGCTATCCTATATTCTTTTTTGTCCTGTCACTGATCTACCTGCAATCCTGCGAAGCGCAAAAGGATAAAAGTGGAAAAGTGATCGATACGCCCACCACCGGCAGTATCCGTATCATGGTTGATGAAGGTTACGAACCGATCATCGAATCATCGATCGACGTGTACGACTCCATTTACCGGCAGGCGAAGATTACTCCAATCTATACCTCCGAAGGAGAAGCGGTGAATGCCATCCTGCGCGATTCCATTCAGGTCATTATTATCAGCCGCAAACTCACGGACAATGAAATGAAATTTTTCACCCAGCGCGGGTTTACGCCGCCGGTGACGCCCATCGCGCATGATGCCGTAGCGTTTATCCTGAACCCGGCAAATACCGACACCGTATTCACCACCAGCCAGATGCACGATATCCTGAACGGCAAATTCACCAAGTGGAATCAGGTGAACCCCCGGTCGAAACTCAACGATATCCGCGTGGTTTTCGATAACCCGCTTTCCGGAACGCTTACGTACGTGAAAGATTCCATCCTGGCAGGCGCAGCGCTTACCCCCAACGCTTCCGCCCTCAAAACCAACGCCGAAGTGATCGCCTACGTCGGTAAAAACAAAAACGCCATCGGCATCATCGCCGCCAACTGGATTTCTGATACCGACGACCGCGGCGTACAAAAATTCAGAAGAGAAATCAGGATCGCCGATATTGCCAAAAGCGTAGGCGCCGAAGGTTTCGGCCCCTACCAGGCATACCTGGCTACGGGCGATTATCCCTACAAGCGCACCATATATATTATCAACGCCCAGGCGCGGAAAGGACTGGGACTCGGTTTTGCTTCTTTCCTGGCCGGCGATCAGGGACAACGAATCGTTTTGAAAGACGGCCTGCTGCCCGCACAGGCGCCCACAAGGCTCATCAAGGCAACACGCGAATAAATCAGGTTCATACAACCACAACCGGGTTTTATACCTCAAAACAAGGCACTCACAAACTCTATGTATAGAAAATGAACCCTTTTTGTTAAACTTGTTTTAAGATTGTTGCTTTTCGCAAAACGTTGTGTGGATTTTTTTGAAATAAAGCGTCTGAAAAGCGGAACTTTGCAAGCGCAATAAAACGAGCGCACGTAAGAGTATTAAACTAAAAATCTTTTTCCGAACAATGACAACCCTTTTGAGAAAATTGGCCTTCCCGCTCCTCCTTGTATTCGCCCACGTCGCGAATGCTCAAACCCATGCCGACGGCATGACGGCCATGCAACTGGAAGACTGGGATAAAGCGATCAGTGTATATAGTGCGTTGGTGAAAGCCAACCCGACCGATCAGATGGCATGGCTCACCCTGTCAAACGCGTACCTGGCGAAAGGAGACAAAGCCAACGCTGAAAAAAATATCGACGAAGCATTTAATGCAAAACCCGAAGGTGCTTACGCTCTGGTAGCCAACGGCCGCAAAGCCCTGTTGCGTAACAACGACACGGATGCGACCGAACAATTCCGGAAAGCCACTAAAAATGCTAAAAAGGACATGAACGCCCTTCGTATGATCGGCGAATCGTACCTCTTTTACGTCTCCCCGGGCAGCAAACGCCCCAACCTCACCCGCGCCGAAACAGAACTGAAAGCGGCGCTCGACGTCAATGGCAAGGACTTCGCCACGCTGATGTCGCTGGGCTACACCTACAAGGAAATGCCGAACGGCGGACTCGCTGCGCAGAATTACGAATACGCGGAATCACTGGAGCCTAAAAACCCGCTGCCCAAACTCATGCTGGCAAAGGTGTACAAAGCCGCCAAACTGCCCGAAAAGTTTGAAATGAACATCAACAAGGCAATTACCGTTGCTCCGACTTTTACGCCTGCCCTGCGCGCCAAAGCCGAACACTACTATTTCGGCCGCAAATGGGCCGAAGCGCTGGCCGCTTACAAAGATCTTGTTGCCAACGGTACGGAAGTGACCATTGAAGACGAGATGCAACTGGCCAATACCCTGTACGTCAACAAAGACTGCAAGGGAACGAGCGAACTGGTGGAAAAAATCCTGAAAAAGGATGGTACCAAAAACTACCTGCGCCGACTGCAAGCTTACTGCGACTACGAAAACGGCGATTTTCAGCGTGGCCTGGAAATCCTGAACGATTACTTCAAAGTGGTGACGCCGGATAAAATCCTGCCGTCCGACTACCTGTACCTCGGCCGCCTGGGGCTGAAAACCAAAGGCGATACGATGATGGCAATCACCAACCTGCAAAAATCCATTCAACTGGATACCAACGGCGCCAGCTGGAGCCTGTACAAGGAAATTGGGACCATTCAGTATGACCGCAAGGATTACTGCGGCGCTTTGCAGTCGTACACGCTGTACCTCGACTCTTTGCCTAAAACCGACAAGTACTATGTGTCCGACACCTATAGAAAAGGCCTGTCTCAGTTCTACTGCAAAGACCCGGATACGCTCCGCTACGTGAAAGCCGAAGCCATCTTTAAAGTAGTGGCTGAAATGGCGCCCAAATCGGGCCTCGGCTGGTTCTGGGCAGGTAA
>JAKQJD010000456.1 GCA_029561355.1 Bacteroidota bacterium
ACCAATAATAAAGGGAGACACTTTCGTACAAGTGCCTCCCAATCAATCAATTGAACCAGCAGCGATTCAATTGTAATACCGTCAACATAAATGAACGTGGTGTTGTAATCGGTTTGTTCCTCGTATCATAGTTTAAAATCCAACTTCAGTTTTGACAAGCCGCTTGGTAGATGCAGCGTGTTCGTCGGTCAGGCGCACCAGCAGCACACCCACCGGCATAGCGGAAAGATCCAGCATAATCTGGCTGGCGCCTTCCGGCACAGGTTGTTGGAGCAGCAGATGGCCTGCCAGGTCGTACATTTCCAGGCGAACAGGACTGGTAAGCGACTCCTGCAACATCACTGTTGCGCGGTTGGCAGCAGGGTTGGGCTGTACCGTCCAGGCATTTCCCGACAGCAATTCATGCGTTCCTACTACCTCCACCAGTTGGCAATCCGACATATCCGTGCAGGAGCCCTGCGTGATGGCTACTGCGTACTGGCCAGTTGCCGTTGGAGTGAAACTGCTTTCCGTAGCGCCTTCTACCGGCACATTTTCGTCGCAATTGATCCACTGGTAAGTAGCGTCGGTGGCCTGTGCCGTCAGTGTTCCGTCGGTCAGCGTCACACCTGTGTTCACCGTATTCACGGTAAGCGTCAGGGTTACGATGGTGTCGCAGCCGCCGTTTCCGGGTAGTACCGCCGTGTAAACGCCCGCAGCCTCCAGGTTTTGTCCTTGGAACGAGTAAGATTCCCCTGTACAAATGGCGGCTGTTTCAGTGGCCGTCAGATTAGGCAGAATGGAAAGTGTCAGGTTCACGATCGAATCACAACCTGTGGAAGACGGCAGGTGCGCCAGGTAGTTTCCGGCTACCGTCAGCGGCGTGCCGTAAAAATCATAGGAGGAGCCCGGGCAAATGGACGCTTCCGTTTCGGTCGGCGGGATGGCCGGGAAAATATTCAGGAACAGGGTCACCAGCGAGTCGCAGCCATTGGCCGAAGCGCCCGCGAAAGTGAACAGGTAGGTGCCGCTTTCGGTCAGTACTTCACCGTTAAATTCGTAAGATTGACCGTCGCATACCAGCGCTGCCGAAGCGCTTGCTGCGGTCGGGAGTACCGCCAGATGTACGGTTACCGTACTGTCGCAACCGTTCGAGCCTTCGAACAGGAACTGGTAGGCACCTGCTTCGTTCAGCGGCTCGCCGTTGTATTCGTACGTTTCGCCGTGGCAAATGGTGGCTTCCAGCGCACTTTCTGTTTCGGGCAGCACGGTCAGGTTGAGTACAACCGTAGAATCGCAGCCGTTCGGGCCGGTGAAAACAGCCGTATAAACACCCGTTTCATCCAGTAATTCGCCGTCGAACTCGTACGACGCGGAAGCGCATACCGTTGCCGCCAGGTTGGTGGAAACGACCGGAAGCACCGTCAGTTGAAGTACAGCGATGGAGTCACAGCCGTTTACGCCGGTCAGTGCGAACGGGTAGGTGCCACCTTCCGACAGCGTTTGTCCATTAAACGTGTAGTATTCACCTGCACAAATAGTAGCAGCAGATACGCTTTCGGTCAGCGGCAGCACAGTCAGCGTCAGCGTCACGATAGAATCGCAACCGCTCACGGTGGTCAGTGTAACTGAATAAGCGCCCGATTCGGTCAGGGTTTCTCCGTGGAAATCGTAGGATTCTCCGGTGCAAACACTGGCTTCGATAGCGGTTTGGAAACCGGCCACAAAGTTCAGATGAAGAACAGCCGTCGAATCGCAGCCATTTTCACCGGTGAGCGTAGCGGAGTACGTGCCCGGGGTAGTGTATATTTCTCCGTTGAATTCGTAGGAGGCACCTGTGCACAGCGTCAGCGTCGTTTCGGAAGTGGCCAGAGGCAACAGCGTCAGTTCGACGGTAACGATACTGTCGCAGCCGTTTTCTCCTGCAAATATGAACGGATAACTGCCGCCCGCTGTGAGCGTTTCGCCGTTGTATTCATATGATTCGCCTGCACATACGGACACGGCAAGCGTTGTTTCCGGCACCGGAAGTACTTCCAGATGCAGTATCACGAGTGAGTCGCAGCCGTTGGAACCGTCGAAGGTAAACTGGTAGGTACCCGACATATCCAGCGATTCGCCGCCATACACGTAGGGTTCGTTGGCGCAGGTTTCCGCTACCAGCGTGGTACTTACCACCGGCAATACCGTGAGGATAAGCACGACCGTCGAATCGCAACCGTTTTCGCCCGTAAAGATGGCCGTGTATTCACCCGCTTCCGTCAGCGTATCCGAGTTAAAGTAATAGGGCGTACCGGCACATACAACTGCCTCAAATTCGGAGGCTTGCACCGGCAATACTTCCAGAATCAGTGTAACGGTGCTGTCGCAGCCATTTTCCGCAGTCAATACGTATACGTACTCGCCGCCTTCGCTCAGTTCGTCGCCGTCGATTATATAAAATTCACCGGCACAAATGCTGGCATGTATCTCCGCGCTTGCAGCAGGCAGTACGTGTACGACCACCGTTACGATGCTGTCGCAGCCGTCTTCCACCCCATAGACGAACTGGTAACTGCCTTCGGAATCCAGTATTTCTCCATCGTATTCATAGGATTCACCGGCACAAAGAATGACGTTGATATCCGTTTTCGGCACAGGTAATACGGTCAGCATAAGGGTAACGGTAGAGTCGCAGCCGTTTTCAGCGGTAAAAATGCGTACATATACGCCGCTTCCTTCCAGCGTCGCACCGTTGAATTCGTAGGTTTCACCGGCACAAATGGTGGCCGTCAGCGTAGTAGCAGGCGCAGGAAGCACCGTCAGCGTCAGGGTGACAGTAGAGTCGCAGCCGTTTTCGGCGTTCAGGACAAATACGTATTCGCCGGCCTCCGTCAGCAGGGAGTCCGCGTATTCAAACGTTGTGCCCTGGCAAATAATGGCTTCAGTCACACCGCTGCTCACAGGCAGTACTGTCAGGTTGAGCGTTACGGTCGAATCGCAACCGCCCGCTGCCTCCAGTTCATGCACGTAGGTGCCCGCCAGGAAAAGGATTTCACCGCCGAAATCATACGTCTCTTTGGCACAAATGGTAGCATTTATGGAAACATCAAAAAAATCGGCTACCGTCAGATCCAGCACAACAATGGAATCGCAGCCATTGGCAGTCTCCAGTTGTGCGACATAAATGCCTGATTCAGTCAGCGTTTCGCCCTGAAAAGTATACTCCGAACCGGTACAAATCCCCCCTTCAAGTTGGGTGGTCGGTACGGGCAGCACTTTTAAAACAAGCGTAACCGTGGAATCGCAGCCGCCGCCGGCCGTGAGGGAATCTACATACACGCCGGAAAGGCCGAGTGTGGTATCGCCGAAAACAAACGTTTCACCGGCACAAATCGTCGCGGAAAGGTGGATATTGAAAAATTCTACAACAGACAAGTTCAGTGTGACCAGGGAATCGGAGCCGTCGGAGGCTTCAAAAATAGCAGTGTACACACCTGCAATATGCAAGGAATCACCGTGGAACAAGTACACTTCATTGGCACAAATAGTAGCAGAAATATTGGTACCGGCGGGCACTCCTTCATCACTTCCACTATGGTTTCTCCCCGGCGAGGCGTTCGCGCTGAAGGCGCAAAACAAAACGGATAAAAAAAAGACCCATCGGGTAAGCACTCTGGTTTTCTGTACTGTAACAGTAGACCGAAGCATCGGGAAAAAAGATGCAAGTTGTTGATTCATAATAGATTAATATTTAAAAAAAATGATTAAAATTCAAAATGACTTCTTCACGAAAAGCGATGTAATGAATGCCCGGCTCCAATGATCCGGGGAGGCATGGGTTTGGGGCACATGCAAATTTCCATACCGGCTCAATACGAGCCAGTCGCTGGTGGAGGGCGTTCATGCGGTCCGGTTCTCCGTTCCAACCCGCGTTGAACGATGCAAAAATGATTTGAGGTAACGAGGGACGAATTAAACAGACATTAAAATAAAATTAAAATAGTCTGTCCGTCAGTATGGCAATTGTACGGCGAAGCAACTGCCTGTGCCTAACGACGATCTGATAGAAATATTGCTGTTATGTAGTTGCAGGATGCGCCTGCACAGAGAAAGTCCGATGCCGTGTCCTTTTATCGCCGACTGTACATTGCTGCTCCGGTAGAACGGGTTAAAAATCAGTTCCTGCTCCTCTTCCGGCACGCCGATACCGCAGTCGCTGAACGATACGTCGATAGCATGCAAATTGGCCGCCACCCGGATGCGCACGGTGCGATCGGGTGAAAACTTGCAGGCATTGTCCATCAGGTTCAGAAATGCCGTTTTCAGCAGTTGTTCGTTTCCGGGAATGGTCAGCTGCGATTCGTCTTCCGGAAAGGTTTCGTATTCTATGATAAAATGGTAATCGGGGTGCGCTTTACCAAGTTCGTTTTGTGCGAGAAACAACACTTCGTCGACGCGCACGGCACCGAACTGAAAGCGTTGTTTTTCGATACCCGACTGGGCCAGGGTGAGCAAACCGTTGGTCAGTTCCACGAGCGTTTGCGTGTCGTCGAGCATCGATTGCATGGCTTGCTCGTATTCTTCCGGTGTGCGTTTTTTGTCGAGAATGAGTTGCAACTGGGTGGTGATGGCAGCCAGCGGATTGCGCATTTCATGCGAGGCGTTGCTCACGAATTGTTGCTGCACTTCGAAAGCAGATTCGAGCCGGTGCAGCATGTCGTTGAAATTCATGGCCAGTTGCGCGATCTCGTCGTGGCGGTTGCCTTCGTCGATGCGCAGGCTCAGGTTGCCGGCGCTGATGTTCGACACTTCGGCATTGATACGGGCCAGTGGTTGCAATACCTGCCCGGCAAATGCAGCCCCCGCCAGTACAATGATCAGAATGCCGACAAAGAGTCCGGTAAACAGCACGTTGCGCAGGTTTTGCAGTTTGCTTCTCCCGAAACGGTCGTATGCCGAGGAAATGGCCACAAAATCGCCCTGATCCCCCTTGTACAAAATACCGATTTGTTCGACGTCGTCGATGGTATATTCCACTTTTTCCTTTTTCCGGATTTCTTTCAGCAATTCGGAGGAATAGGGCACATCCAGGTCGTCCAGGCTACTGTAAATCAATTTGTCATCCGGGTTAAAGATCAGTACCCGCTCCTGGAACATGGCATGAATCGAGTTTTTATCGATAATACGCAACATGTTTTCATCTACTTCACGTACAGTTACGAACAGCCGGGCGGTGGTGATAGCACGGCTTTCCAGTCGTGCATAAAACTCTTCTTTACGGTAGTCTTCCGATAATACATACACCGCCAGCGAAAAAGCCACCAGAATGGTAGCCACAATAGCGGAGAACCGGAGCGTAAGTTTGGTACGAATATTCATGCCGGAAGAACGGTGAGATAGTAACCCATACCCTGTTTGGTATGGATGAGTTTAGGTTCGAAATTCCGGTCAATTTTTTTGCGCAGGAAATTGATGTACACTTCTACGACGTTGGTACCGGTGTCGAAATTAACGTCCCACACGCTTTCCACAATTTCATGGCGCGATGAAATGCGCCCGTTTCGCCGGACGAGGTATTCGAGCAGGCTGAATTCCTTGGCGGTCAGCGTAATAGGAACGCCGTTGCGGGTCACGGTTTTATAACCTGTATTCAATTCGAGGTCGGCAACACGCAGCAATTCCCCGGCAGGCTCTTTTTCTTCTCCCGAACCGGCGCTGTTTCTTTTTAAAAGTGTCCGCATGCGTACCAGCAACTCGCGCAGATCGAACGGTTTGACGAGGTAATCGTCGGCGCCCGCATCGAAGCCCGTCAGTTTTTGCTCCACACTACCGAGCGCCGTCACCAGAATGATCGGCAGACGCGGCTGCAATAAACGCACCTGCCTGCACACGTCGTAGCCATTGATGAAAGGCAGATTCAGGTCGAGCAGCATAATGTCGTAGGTATTGGTTTGAGCCATATGCCGGCCTACGGCGCCGTCGGGCGCCAGTTCCACTGTGAAGTCGTTCTCTTCCAGCCATGTTTTCACAGAAGCGGCCACTTTGGGCTCGTCCTCTATCAGCAGCACTTTTATTTTATTCATTTCCTGGATGGATAGGTTGGGAAAGGTAAGGTGTTTTTGGTGTTTGGTGTTTTGTGTTTGGGGGTGTTGGGCTTGGGGTTGGTGCCGCACGTGGCAGGATGGGAGAACGGATGAAACACCAAACACCAAAAACCCACTCATGCCAGCCGGAAACTCGACGCCCCCAGCAACCCCGCATCGCAATAAATAGCCACCACATACCCGCCCGACTGAAGGCGTTCGTCGAGGTTATAGGTGAAAGAGAGGCGTTGTGTGTCGTTGATCATCACCTGTTTTACCTGCTGGTACGTGATGGCAACCGGTCCGGTCGGCGCCTGCACACTCGTTTTTACCGGATTTTCGGAAAAAACGGGACGACCTTTATCGTCGGTAACAACGAGATAGAGTTTTTGCGGGCCGCGGTATGGTTCGGGTACATCGGCCAGGTCGAAACTGATAAAAATACCGCGGGCTTTTTTGGCGCGTGCGGTCAGTTTGTCGCTTTTGCGTGCCACTTCCACCCGGAAAGACGTGGCTTTGAAACGGGCGCTCTGGGTTTTCCGGATCTGTTCTTCCAGTTGTTTGGCGAGCCCCTGCATTTGTCCGTTGAGGGAGGAGTTTTCATCCCGCAACTGCATATTTTCACCGGTCAGCAAGCGGTTAGTCTCGCGCAGTTGCTCGTTTTCGCTGCGTACGGTAGCAATAACGGTTTCGTATTCGATCTTGATACGACGGAGTTCTTCCAGCTGATTGCGAAGCGCCTGCAGGTCGCGGCGGTTCTGCGATTTGATCCGGCGGATGGCCGTATCTTTTTGTTTCACCAGTTCGGTGCTGGCCGACTCCCTGCCGCGCAAATCCTCATTTTCCTGCCGGATGTTCTGGTAGGAAATCGTGAGGCTGTCCAGCTCGCGTTCCACCATGGATTTTTCCAGTTCCAGCGCCTGTAGTTCGGCGGCCTGGCGGTTGTTTTCCATACCCGCGTTGTCGGATTTTCGCCAGAAGAAAAAAGCGAGGCCGCAGGCCGCCAGCAGTAAAAGAATATTGACAGTAGTAAATGTGCGGGATTTGCGTTGTTCGGTCATGTGGATAAAAAAGATTTGAAGTGATGTATTACTCCACAAATCTTTCACCGGAACGCAGGGGCAGGCATTAAACTGCCATTAAAAGAAAATTAAAAAGCCCGCCCCAGAATATCGCCCGCGTGCGCTACGCATCATTCATCGTTCATCATTCATCATTCAATCCACATCCGCCTTCGTCGTTTCCCGCTGCTTGTAACGCTGCCCGAAGTTGACAAACAACCCGATAAACAGAAAATGCCTGGACGGCGGCGTGATGGCCCGCGACTCGAAACGGCCGTCAGCGCCCGGCGCGCCTTCAAACTGGTAGCCGTATATCTGATTGAATCCGAGGATGTTCGTTGCCGACACGTAGAGTATCGTAAAGTGCCCCGCCAGGTTGGTCAGGTAACTGGCGTTCACGCTCAGGTCGTAGTAAACCGGCGTACGGCCGCCGTTGAAAACGCCCGTATTCGGGTCGTTGTACGGCCTGCCTGACTGAAAAGAATACGTGGCGCCGAAGGCGGTATTGAGGTGTGCGAACCAGTGTTTGTACACCAGCGATGCATTGTGACGGGCAGCAAAAACGGGCACGGCCTTTTCCGGAAAATCGCGGTAATCGCGTTTCGTATCCAGGAAGGAATAGGAAATCCAGTAGTCGCCGTTGCGGATGGTTTTCTGGTCGCGGAAAAATACGTCCACGCCGCGTGCATACCCATTGCCGAGGTTATTGGAAAAATAGGTCGCCGGATCGGTTTTTACCAGGTTCGTATAGGTTTTGTGGTACGCTTCCACGCGCACCGTGTGCCCGTTGCGGATGCGCTGGTAATTCACCATGTAATGCGTGGCGCGTTCGAATTGAAGGCTGGTGTTGCGGCGCAGCAGGTCGTATTCGGGATTCTGGTAAAACTGTCCGAACGCCATGGCGATCTGTTCGTTGGAACCCAGCAGCCAGGCCGCCGAAATACGCGGCGCCAGGTTTGCTTTTTGCAGCAGACCGGAGTGTTCGGCGCGAATGCCTGCGCGGGCTACCAGTTTCCGGGAAATAAAGGTTTCCGATTCCACAAAAACGGCGCTGTAATGCTCCGTGCGGCGCACATGAAATTCCGAAAGATCCGTGTCCCTGAAATACTCGTTGTAGCCGCCTTGCAGGTATTCCGCGCCGAATTTCAGGCGAAAATCATTTCCGAACGGGCGACTCAAGGTAAACCGCGTTTGTACCGACTGCTGCACTTTGGTTTGTGCCAGGTTGCTCGCCAAAGAGTCGCGGTTCCAGGTGTATGCCAGGCCGGCGAACAACACCCATTTTTTTATTTCCCCGCGATAAGAGGCATTGCCGTAAAGATTGTCGGCGAGCAGCGACAGCGGGTGCAGTTGCTGCGGCTGAAAAGCGTCGGGGTAGTTCATACGCATGGTCGAGCGGTTGGCGGAACCATAAAATTTGAACATGCCTTCCTTACGCGTTTTGTGCCGCACAATGGCTTCCAGGCCACCCGATTGCGGCGCTTTGATCCATTCGATGCGCTGCGGAATGAGTGCGAAATACGGCGCCATGTTGCTGTAACTCCCTGATAAAGAAGCGGATGTATTTTTCCAGCGCCGGGTGCGCGACAGGCCGCCGCCGACACTCATAATGGATAGTCCAGTATTGTTTTTGGGCGCCAGATCTTCCGTTTGCAGGATAAGAGCCGAGGAAAGCGCCTGCCCGTATTCCGCAGAATAGCCGCCCGTGGAAAACAGGGTTCCCTTGAAAAGGAACGGCGAAAAGCGGTTGCGCGCAGGCACGTTGGGTACCGAACTGCTGTACGGGTTTTGCACGAGCAGCCCGTCGATAAACGTGCGCGTTTCATAGCCCGCGCCGCCGCGCACCAGTATTTGCCCCGATTCGCCGTTGCGGGTAGCGCCGGGCAGGGTGGCGATGGCGCCGGCGATATCGGCCGTGGCGCTGGCGGTGAGCGCGATATCGACCGGCGTGAGTACGACGGCGCGTTTGCGGTCGCCGGCCGCTTCGAAAGAACCTGCCGAAATGACAACTTCCTGCAAGGACGAAGCGCTTTCTTTCAGCCGCAATGCCAGCCGGATATCTCCGTTGCCGAGCACTACCGGTTGCCGCAGCGAATCGCAGCCCAGGTAAACGACCAGCAGTTGCTGCGGTCCTTTTTCTTCACTGCGAAATTTGAAAAAACCATTCACATCGGATGTGGCGCCGTCGTATGTTCCTTCCAGCAGCACGTTGGCTCCGATGACGGTATCGCCGCGCGTGGTGAGGATGGTGCCGGACAGGGTCGTTTGCGCGGAAATGCCGCAAAAACACAGGAGTAAAAAGACCATGAAGCAGTAGCGGGGACACATAGAGCACATATTTTTTAATAACATGTGGCAAAGGTGCGGGCATGTGTCGGAGCCGGAAAAAAAAAGTAACTGAAGTGCAGAATTCGGCGTGTGAAATGTCGGAGATAGATTGTTAAAAATAATATATTTGCGAGGACTCTGACACATATTTTTTTTCATTCTTTTACTCGCTCGCTTATGAAAAGTACTTGCCTCTTAGTATTGTTCGGAATATGCTGCCTCTTTGCCCCGCTTTCCGCCACCACCATCGTACCATTTGTAAACCTGGGAGAGACCACCCGTTATTCCGGTGCCGTCGTACTGGCCCTTGCCTTGTATGAACAGGACAGCCACGACGGCGGCATGACCTTTCGGGACATGCAATTTCAGGTAACATCCGTTGTAAAAGGCCCGCTCATGGCCGGCCAGGAGTTTGCGCTCCGCCCGGAATCCAGTTTTAATGAAACCTATTCCATCGACATTGCCGGCGATTTCGCTCCCGAAGCCGGCAAAACCTACCTGCTCTGGCTCACGCCGCACGGGAATGCGTGGCGTGCGCAAATGCTCTCCTATTACGTTTTTGAAGAAATAAAAGTGGCCGGTCACGCGCTGCTGGAGCCCTTGTCGGGCAGCGGCATAGAAGCCGTACAACGCCCCGACGGCGTAGCACCGGAACCGCTGGCGGTATATGAGCGCGACGAACTGTTGCCTGCCCTGCGCTTGGCGGCATCGGGCACCTCCGGTTCCTGGAATGCAGCAGCATTTCAGCATCCTGTTTTGCCCGCGTCTATGCTGGAAGAACGTACTGCGCCCGGTTACTGCGATTTTATGCTCGGCACTTCCACTTTCCTGTGCCGCTGGCAAAATCCGGCCCTGAACGTGTATTACAATACGACCAACGTGCCCGCAGGGTTCAGCGCTACGCTCGACAACATTCTTACCACGATGAAAGCCTCCTATACGGCCATTTTGCCGGTGAATGCAGGGCCAACTACGTTTACTTCCAATTGCTCGGGGGGAGCCGCCACTTCCAATTCGAGTAATTTCACTTCTTTCTGCAACACTTCGCTGACGGGGTCTTCGTCCGCACTCATCATTTTTGACGATCCGTGCAACGAGATCGACGATCTTATCGGTTGTGCGGGTGTGCTCGCCAAGGGTGGCAGTTTTGCCTTTCTCAGTACGCATACTTTCAAAAGCGAACTCTGGCGAAATGCCGCGTACGGTTTTGTGATCGTCAACAATGGCGTCCTCGCCTGCCAGGCCCCCACGCAATATCAACAACTCCTGACGCACGAACTGACGCATGCGTACCGCCTCGACCACATCAGCACGACTTCGCCGGGCGCTCCCGGACAAAACATGAATCCCATTTGCTGCAATGCGATCAATACGCTCGACGTGGATTGTATGAATTACTCCTATGACATTGCACTGCCCGTAGAACTGACCCGGTTTACCGCAAAACGAAAAGACGAAAAAAACGCACTGATTTCCTGGACGACGGCCACGGAAACGGATAACGGCTATTTTTCCCTGGAACATTCGGCCGACGGAAAATCATTTTCAGCACTCACGCGCGTGCCGGCTCACGGCGAGCACACCGGCGCTCAATACGAATGGATCGATAACAATCCTTTTCCTGCCGTAAATTATTACCGGCTCCTGCAATATGATCTGGACGGGCGGGTCACCAATCTGGGCCTGCGTACCGTTCGTTTCGAAACCGCGTTTTCCCTGAAAGTATTGCCCAGTCCGGTGCCCCGAAAGGCGTCGGGCGCCCTGGAAATTACAGCCGCCCGCTCGTCGGAAGGTGTGCTCGAAATCGTCCGTTCCGACGGCCGCGTCGAGTACCGGGAAAATCTG
>JAKQJD010000457.1 GCA_029561355.1 Bacteroidota bacterium
ACGACTCCTTCCATTTGTTCGGCTTCGCGGACGTCGAGGCGCGTGATGCGGCCGTGGGCGATGCGGGCATCGAGGACTTTTACCCACAAGGTGCCCTCCATGACGGGAATGTCGTCGACGTAGATGGACCGGCCGGTGACATGGGCGGCGGATTCGATGTTTGCAAGGGGCGGATGGATATGTTTGGCTGTCATTGGCTGGTAGTACTCCGGATTTCGCCGGGTGGTGGTGATGTCCCCGGGGCTTCACCCCGGGTTGATGCTTGCGCCTTTTCAGGGCTGGGTGTATTCGATGAGGTGTGCCAGGGTGTCCCGGGGCTTCACCCCGGGTTGATGCTTGCGCCCCTTCAGGGCTGGGTGTATTCGATGAGGTGCGCCAGAGTGTCCCCGGGGCTTCACCCCGGGTTGATGCTTGCGCCTTTTCAGAGTTGGGTGTATTCCATGAGATGTGCCAGGAATAATTTGCTCAAGAGCAATCTTTTGTAGGCTTCGGAACCTCTCACGTCGGAGATGGGAGCGATTTCGGATTGTAGGATCGGTTCGGCTTCGGTCCAGAGCGCTTCGGTTGGTTTTTTGCCGCGTAGGAACGCCGCCGTTTTTTCCAGGTATTTCGGGAAAGGCCAGATGCCGCCGGCAGACAGGTGCACTTCCGCAATGGAGCCGTCCGGCGCGAACACCATCTGGCATGCCGTATTCACGCTGGCGATGTCGAGGTGGGTGCGTTTACAAACCTTTTCAAAATTGAAAAAGGAACCGGCAGGCGGCGGCATGAAGGATATTTTTTCAATGATCTCGCCGGGTTGCAGGGCTGTTTTTTTGTAGGCCTGAAAAAAATCTTTTAAAGGTATTTGTCTGCGCTCGCCACCGGAATTCAGGGTGAGTGTTGCATGCAAAGCAAGGAAAAACACGCTCATATCGCCGATGGGGGAGGCATTTGCGAGGTTGCCCGCCACGGTAGCCATGTTGCGGATTGGCGTGGAAGACACCAGTTTTATGATCTTGTCCAGTTCGGGGAAAGCATGTCTAACATATTCGTTTTCAGCAAATTGGGTTACCGTGACTGAAGCGCCTACGTGCAGGTTTCCATCCGACACTTCTATATTCCGGAGCGAACTGTCGTCGAACAAAGGCTGTAAACCGGCGTGGCGGACCGTTTCCGGTTTTTGCACCAGCAAATCGGTACCGCCGCCGATTCGGAGCGCGCCGATGGGTTCGGAGACCTGCGGAAACGTTTCTTTCAAGGAGTTCAGCCGTGCTTCGATGTCTGAAAAATACGCCGGCACAAATCCTTGTTCTACGAGCCAGGCCAGGTGGTCGTGCTGCGTATTTTCCTGCAAATGCCGGGAAATTTTCTGTGCCGCCCGTTCGATGGATTTGTAACCGGTGCAGCGGCAGATGTTCCCGTCGATGGCTGCAATGGCCTTTTTGGGTGTATGGCCTCCGTTTTGCAAGGCAAAACCTGTGAACGACATCACGAAACCGATGGTACAAAAGCCGCATTGCGTGCCGTTGGTATCGGCCATGGCCTGCTGAACGGGCGTAAGTGCCGCACCATTGATACCTTCCACCGTCACGATGTGTTTCCCGTGCACATTGGTCAGCGGCATCAGGCAGGAGGTCATGGAGCGGTACACCAGCCGGCCGTTTTCGAAGTCGCCGACCAGCACCGTACAGGCGCCGCAATCACCTTCTCGGCAGCCGATTTTCGTACCCGCAAGGCGTTTGTGGTAGCGCACGAAATCGAGCACGGTGCTGCCGGGCGGCCGTTCTGTGGCAACGGACTGTTGGTTGAGAATAAACCGAATCATGTTATCAGTTATTGGTTATCAGGCTGGCAATGTCTGGTCTTTTGAAAAAGCCGGGCATAAAATTAGGTTTAAAATAAGGCACAAGTTTATATTGCCAAACTTA
>JAKQJD010000481.1 GCA_029561355.1 Bacteroidota bacterium
GCTCATCGAAATGGCGGAAGACGCTATCGACAATATCGTGGCTGCCGAGCCCGGCATTTTTGACCAGGGTCCGGGCACAGCCGATGACATTTCCCGCATCGTCATCCTGCTCAACGACCAGGGTTTTACGGGCGACTGGGCTACCACGGGGCCATGGCCGTACAGCCTGCCCGCAGGTTTGACGCGTCCGCTATCGGTGTCGGTTACTTCGGCGAATACGAATATTAATCCGCAATTCCGGCTGGAACATGCGGTGTGCCACCAGTTGGGTTTGATGGATTTGTACCCGCATCCGGGCGTTGCATTTGCGCAGCCGCATGTCGATAACTGGGACATTATGGCGAATCAGAATGAAGTACAGCCGCTGGGCTGGTCGAAAGAAAAGGCTTTGTGGATGAGCATGCACAACGCTGCGAGCATCCGCTGGATTCCGCGTCCTGCTGCGGGCATTGCATTTGACCAGGAAATTCCGCTCAACTTTTTGTCGTCGACCAATACCGCCAGCCCGCGGGTAATAGCCATCGGGCAAACGCCGGGCGTAACCAGCATGGCCAATGAAAACGTGTTTTTCTTTGTGGAAGCGCGTTCCAATGCTGCGGGATCAGTCGATAGCCGGTTGCCGGAATCGGGTGTGCTGTTGTATACGGTCAATGAAAACATCCGCCAGGGCGAAGGTCCGGTGCAGATCATCGACCAGGTGGTGAGTACCGATCTCGACGACGCGGCCCTGGAAGCCAACGGGCAGGCGCACAACCTGTCGGGCTCGTACGGCCTCACTGTGACGCGACGCGCGCCAACGGGAGGAGAAAACGTTCGGGTACGTATCCAATACGACCCGCCGGAAACGGACAACGACGTAAACATCGTGGTCGGCGATCCATTCTGGATCAGTCCAGATATCTGGGTGGATTCGCAGGAAGACGGTTTCGATACCGACAATGGCAACACACCTGCCGACCGTGGCAACAGTCCGGTAGCCGGCGAAACGAACCGGATTTATTTCACGGTGCACAACCCGGGTCCGGGCACTGCATTCGACGTAACGGTAGCGGTGCGCATTTCCGAACCGTACCATACCATCGGTGGAGATGCCGATTTTAACCGCTTCGTGGCGCAGAAATTTTATGCCAGCATCGCGCCGGGCGCCAACGTGACCGACTTTGTGGAATGGACACCGGCAGGAGGCGACAACCCGCATGCCTGCATTCAGGTAGAAATCCTGGACGTATTTAACGACGTCAATGATTTTAATAACAAGGCGCAGCAAAACGTAGATGTCGTAGAAAGCCGCACGGCCAGTCCGTACGAAACAGTTACTTACCATTTCAGCGTGACCAATCCGTACGACTATCACCAGTTGTTTTATTTCCGCGCCGAGCAGGTTCCGCCGGGCTGGACGGCAGCATTTGCCGAACCGAAAAAAATGCTGGCGGCGCACGAGCGCTACGAGGGTTCGTTCACGGTGCACCCGCCCGACAACGCGCCCGTGTGCACCGACCACCAGATTTACATCACCAGTTGGATGCCCAAGGGAAATACAATCATTCCGTACGGCGGCGGCACTTTGCAGGTGAACCTGCGCTCGCTGACGACTCTGACGGCCAATACCACCGCGACGCCGTGTCGGCAGGCGGGCACCACGGCTACGTCGTACAAAGCGGGTACCAAATATCCGAGTTGCTATACCCTGACGACCACCGGTTGCACCAACCCCGCCAAGCCCAATGCCGAGATCATCGTACGCTATGAAGCGCCCGACGGCACACCGGTTTACCACGTGGTGCTCACCGATGCAATGGGTTGTTATTCTGACACTTACGTAGTGGCGGAAGGTGGCGAATGGAAAGTATCTGCCAAATACAAAGGCTCGAAATGCGACAGCGGCTCCAGCACCGGTGAAGAGTCCGTGCCCGTTTCCCTGCCCACCGGCGACCCGCAAACGCCAGGAGAGGGCGGCGGCACGTTTGGAGAAAATCTGCGCAAAGCCTGGATTTCGGCGCATGTGGGTTCCACGCACCCGCTGGGCGCCCTCGATCGTTCCGCCGATGCGAATATTTACGCTATGGCCGACCTGACGTTTCCGGTGCGGGAAAACCTGAACCTGCAATTGCTGCTGGGTTTGTGCCAGTTGACGGCCGAAAGTTCGGTGGGTATC
>JAKQJD010000498.1 GCA_029561355.1 Bacteroidota bacterium
GGTGTAAGCGCCGGCCTGTAAGAACTTTTTCGAAATTGACTTTTTCAAAGGTTAAACAATATGAAAAATAAAATCAATAATAAATTACTGATTGGCCTCAACATCGTTCTGTTGGGCAATCTGATCCTCGTAGCGTGCAAAAAAGAGTTCCTCCAGATTCAGCCTACCGGTCAGTTGACCGAGGAAGTACTGTCTTCCAAAAAAGGTATCGAGGGACTTCTGGTTGGCGCCTACAGTATGCTGGGCGGTCGTGGTAACTACTTCGGCGGCGCTTCTAACTGGACCAACGGTAGTATCCAGGGCGGTGATGCCAACAAAGGCACCAATGCAGGTGACTTCAACGACATCAACCCGATCCAGCGTTTTGAAACGCAACCTACTTCCCGCGTGGTTTCTGACCGCTGGGGACCTCTTTACGAAGGTATCAGCCGCTGCAACGCTACGTTGAGGGTGCTGGCTAAATCGGAAGATGCTTCCCTGACGGCTGCCGACAAAACCCGTATCACGGCTGAAGCGCGTTTCCTGCGCGGTCACTACTACTTCGAACTGAAGAAATCGTACAACAACGTTCCTTACGTTGACGAAACGCTGACTTCCGACGAAGCCATCAAAGTTCCGAATACGTCCGACATCTGGCCGAACATCGAAGCAGACTTCCAGTATGCTTTCGACAACCTGCCGGAAACACAAAGTGCAGTTGGCCGTGCCAACAAATGGGCTGCTGCTGCATACCTCGGAAAAGCGTACCTCTTCGAGAAAAAATGGCAACAGGCAAAAACCATGTTCGACCAGGTCATCTCCAGCGGTAAAACTTCCGGTGGCGCTGCCTACGGTTTGGTGGATAACTACGCTCAGTTGTTCAATGCAGAATTCGACAACAACAAAGAATCCATCTTTGCTGTACAGGCTGCTGTAAACACAGGTAGCGTAAACAACGCCAACCCCGACTTCGTACTGAACTTCCCGTACAACACGGGTCCTGCCGGTCCGGGTAACTGCTGCGGATTCTTCCAGCCAAGTTTCGAACTGGCCAACTCTTTCCGCACCGACGCCAACGGCCTGCCGCTGCTCGACGGTTCGTACAACAACGCCGGCAACGAAGTGGTAACCGACCAGGGCAAACTGTCCAACGAAGCGTTCACACCGGATGCAGGTCCGCTTGATCCACGGATCGACCACTCTATCGGTCGCCGCGGTATTCCTTACCTCGACTGGGGTAACTTCCCAGGCTACGACTGGATTCGTGACCAGGCTTACGCAGGTCCTTACGCGCCTAAAAAATACATCTACTACAAATCTCAGGAAGGTACCCTCACCGATGGTAGCTCCTGGACACGTGGTTACGGCGCTATGAACTATGTGATCATTCGTTTTGCCGACGTACTGCTGATGTCTGCTGAAGTAGAAGTTGAACTGAACAACCTGGCAAGAGCACAGGAACTGGTGAATCTGGTTCGCGCTCGCGCAGCCAATGCTGCTTCCTGGGTGAAAAAATCGGATGGCTCGAACGCTGCGAATTATGTGATCGGTCAGTACACCACACCTTGGGCTAGCCAGGACGCTGCACGTACTGCTGTTCGTTTCGAGCGCAAACTCGAACTGTCCGGTGAAGGCCACCGCTTCTTCGACCTGGTTCGCTGGGGTGTCGCCGACGCTACGCTGGATGCATATCTGGCATACGAAGGCGCCAAACTGCCGATCGCACTCGGTGGTTCTTCCTTCACTCCGAACAAAAACGAGTACTACCCGATTCCGCAAACGCAGATCGACCGTCAAGGTGCCGACGTGCTGAACCAGAACCCGGGCTACTAAACGAGTGTTTGGTGTTTCATTTTTCGTGTTTGGCCTAAACACCATACACTACACACGAAACACATAGAAAAAAGACAGGTTGATGAGGTTCCGGAAACGGCCTTCATCAACCTGCTTTTTTTAATTCCGGTTTA
>JAKQJD010000510.1 GCA_029561355.1 Bacteroidota bacterium
GCAGGGAAATATTCCGGCTGATTTTTTCCCGGAAGACTGGGTATTTGCCTACGACCCGACTACCTCCAGCAACCGAAAATGCAGAGACCCGTATACAAAAGGCAAAACGTTCGAGACCTTGATCGACTTTTTCCTGGTTTCACCCAACGTACAGGTGAAAAAGGTGAAGGGAATTGCACAGGATTTCCAGTTTTCCGATCACCAGCCGGTGCGGATGGAGGTAGTTTTGAACTAATCGGCTTGCCCATTCTTCCGCGAACAGGTCTTTTGGCCGAAGAATAAATTAAATATGCTCTATCCGGCTAAAGTCTTCGGTTTCAAGTGTTAAACCCGTACTTTTGCGCCGCAAATCAAATTCAGTAAACAAAATACTCAAGATAACAATGGCTAAAAAACGTATTGCCATCAATGGCTTTGGCCGCATTGGGCGCCTCACTTTCCGCAATCTCGTGAAAGATCCCAACGTCGAGGTAGTTGCTATCAACGACCTGACAGACAACAACACCCTGGCACACCTCCTGAAATACGACACCATGCACGGCCGCTTCGACGGCACGATCAGTTCCGACGATACCAGCATTACCGTCAACGGCAACAAAATTGCCGGTCTGGCAGTGAAAAATCCGGCTGAATTGCCATGGAAAGAGATGAATATCGACGTGGTACTCGAATGCACAGGTATTTTCCTCGATAAAGAAAAAGCGGGCCTTCACCTGCAGGCAGGCGCCAAACGCGTGGTGCTGTCCGCTCCTCCTAAAGCGGACGACGTTCCTACATTTGTGATCGGCGCCAATGACGATCAGATCAAGGATACCGACCTGATCCTGTCGAATGCTTCCTGCACGACCAACTGCCTGGTTCCAATGATCATGACGCTCGACAAAGCCTTCGGCGTCGAGCAGTTTTTCATGAACACGATCCATGCTTACACCGCCGACCAAAACCTACAGGACGGTCCGCACAAAGACCTGCGTCGTGCCCGTGCTGCCGCTCAGAACATTGTTCCGACGAGCACCGGCGCAGCAAAAGCAGTTGTCCTGGTAGCACCGCACCTGAAAGGTAAAATCGCTGCACACTCCCTGCGCGTACCGGTGGCTACAGGTTCCGTGACGGACGTAGTAGCAATGATCAAAAAAACGGCAACCGTTGAAGAAATCAACGCGGTGTTCAAAGCAGCAGCCGACAGCAACCTGAAAGGTATTCTGGAGTACAACACCGATGAGATCGTTTCCAGCGATATCGTACGCAACACGCACTCCTGCGTTTTCGACGCACCGCTGACACAGGTGAACGGCAATACCTGCCGCATCGTGGGCTGGTACGACAACGAAGCGGGTTACTCCGCTCGCCTGGCGCAACTGGCTGCCATGGTATA
>JAKQJD010000512.1 GCA_029561355.1 Bacteroidota bacterium
TGGCTCTCTTGCTCCTGCCGGCAGTGCTTGCCGCTCAGGTAAACTTCATTTCTTCCAACCTGCCCATTGTTCTGATTGAAACCAACGGCGAGGAAATTCCCAATGAGCCGAAGATCATGGCTTCCATGCGAATCATCGACAATGGTCCCGGCCAGATCAACCATATCGACGATCCTGCCAACGGCTACGACGGCCTGATCGGCATCGAACTGCGCGGTAGCAGTTCACTCGATTTGTCGGATAAAAAGCCGTACGCCGTGGAAACCCGCGACGCATCGGGCGAAGACATGGACTTCCCGCTGCTGGGAATGGCCGAAGAATCGGACTGGGTGTTTATGGCGCCGTTCAACGACAAAAGCCTTATCCGCGATGCCCTGACGCTCGAACTGGCGCGCCGCATCATGCCATGGGCTTCCAATACGCGTTATGTGGAACTGGTGCTCAACGGCCAGTACAACGGCATTTACATCGTTGCGGAAAAAATAAAGCGCGATAAAAACCGCGTGGACATCAGCAAACTCGAACCCGAAGACATCGCCGGCGATGACCTCACCGGCGGCTATATTCTGAAACTCGACAAATCCAGCGGCGGCCCCTCGGAAGGCTGGACCTCTCCGTACGATTTCCCGCACAATTCCTACTATCAGATCGAGTACCCCAAAATCGAGGAGATCACCCCGGATCAGAAAAATTATATCCGAAACTGGATCACTGATTTCGAACTTTCCATGATCGACGAGGAGTACGACCAACCGGGCCACGGTTTTGATAAATACCTGGACCTCAATTCGTTCGTGGATTTTGTGATTATGAATGAATTGACCAAAAACGTGGACGGCTACCGCCTGAGCACCTATTTTTACAAAGACAAGGACAGCAAGGATTCCCTCTTGCACGCCGGGCCGATCTGGGATTTTAATATCGCCCTGGGGAATGCCAATTACTGCGGCGGCGATGCATATTACGGCTGGGCCATCGACTTCAACGACCTCTGCGGCACCGATGGCTGGATTATCTCCTTCTGGTGGAACCGGTTGTGGGATTCGCCCGTGTTTCGGCAGAAGGTGCAGGCACGCTGGTTCGAACTGCGCCAAAGCACGTTTTCCGACGAGGCGATTACAGGCGTATTCGACTCCCTTGTAAATGTGGTAGATGAAGCGCAGGTGCGGAATTTCCAGCGATGGCCCATCCTGAATTTCTGGGTATGGCCCAACGCCTACTGCTGCGGCGCGTACCAGCAACATGCCAATTACCTGCAGGGCTGGCTGACCAACCGCATCGCATGGCTCGACGGGGCGATGCCTACCCTGTACGTCGGGGTGTATGATACAGCCGAATATTTTGCACCGAAAGTGTACCCCAACCCCAACAAGGGT
>JAKQJD010000538.1 GCA_029561355.1 Bacteroidota bacterium
GCCTTCGACTGGGTGAACCTCATGGTATACGACCTCACAGGCCCCTGGGCGCCGGCCAACGCCGGCCCGCATTCGCCATTCTGGTGGGCGGAACAATGCCTGCAATACTGGAATGATCAGGGGTTGACCGGTAGCCGGCAGACGCTGGGCGTGCCGTTTTATGGTTATGATTTTGGCGCCAATCCGGTGCAGGGCCTGGATTACAGGGAGATTGTTGCGATGGACACGGCTTATGCGCAACTGGATCAGGTGGGACAACTTTATTACAACGGCATTCCAACCATCGTTGCAAAAACCCGGCTGGCTCTGGAGCAGACTTCGGGCATCATGATATGGGAACTGGCGGAAGACGTTTGCAGCGATCTTGAAACATATTCCCTGCTGGCAGCCATCGAGCGGACCATTCAACTGACGCCGGTCATCCATTCAACCGCTCCCCTGCCCTTCTCGATCTTTCCCAATCCTGCTATCGATGAAATACGGATCGGACAACCGAACCTGGACGGCCTGCACTTTGAAATCATTGATATTCAAGGCACTGTAAAACAATCCAACCGCCTTGCCGATGACGGTATTATTCGTTTGAAAGGTTTACCACCCGGTTTGTATATGCTACAACTTCAGTCTGGAGCACGCACCTCTGTCAAACGATTCATCAAAATGTAAAACGCCGGTGACCTCTAACGCACCAGGGTTACGGTACCCGTTTTAAGATAGGTAGTGCCGTCGATACGTTCCATTTCGGCGTAAAACATATACGTGGCTACCGGCGCTACCTGCCCCCGGAACATGCCGTCCCAGCCTTCGTCCGGCAGGTCGGGCAGGAAATCTGATTTGTCGTACATGACCTCTCCCCAGCGGTCGGCAACAAACATGCGTACGATGCGGGCTGTGCCCCGGTCGGCACTGAGGAAAAAGCGGTTGTTCGGCCACTTCGCGCTCGGCGAAAACACCGTAGGCGCGTAGGTTTTATTATCCGTGTTAACATTTACGCCGATATCGTCCGTCAGGATGCAGCCATAGGAATCGGTAGCGCTCACCTGAAATTGAATGGTTTGCAGCGGCTGAAAACAAAAAGTGGGGCATTGCGGGTCATCGCAGGGAGGCGCGGGCGACCAACTCACCGCGACAGGTGTGAACCCGTAATCCGGTTCGATACAAACAATATCGCCTTTGGCAATGGTCTGATCCTCGCCTGCATTAAAATAGATCTGCCGGAATGCCAGGCTGATCGTCACCAGCGAATCGCAGCCGGAAGCGGCCGCGCCTTCCAGGATTTCGAAACCCGCGCGGTTGTTTTCATCGTAGCGGTTACCATTGATGGTAAGGGATTCGCCGGGACAAAGCGTGTCTTTTATTTCGCTGAAAGGAGGCACCAGCACGTCAAGATTTACCTGAATAATGCTGTCACAGCCGGCGGAAGCACCATTTTCGATAATTTCTTCCCCACTCCGGTGCAGGGCGTGGTAGGCATGGTTGTTTATGTAAATGGTATCGCCCTCACAAATGGTGGACTGGAAGGTGCTTTGTACCGGCAAAAACGTAAGCGCCACGTGAATAAGGCTGTCGCAGCCGTTGGCAGCGCCGCCGGTTACGATTTCTTCTCCCAGGTAAAAATGATCGTGGTACGCTGTTCCATTCACATACAGTGTATCTCCTGCGCAGAGATTTTGAGCGATGGTCGTTTCAGGTCGTTGCAAAAAAGTGAGTTGCACGGTAATGAGGCTGTCCGAGCCGTCAACCGCCGCCCCGGGTAGTATTATCACGCCTGAAGGCCGGTCGGGGCTGAAAATTTCCCCGCCGACCACAAGGGCCTGGTAGGTGCAGAATGTGTCGCGAAGGGTGAAAAATACCGTATCCGGAACGCCCGTCATGGCATGAAGCGATATGCCGCGGAGGAGCAGAAAAAATACCCAAAGCCAATTTTTAGGGAGCAATTGCATTATCGGAGGTTGATTATTTACGGTGCAAATATAAAAGCCACAGAATCAGTTATTTCGATTCTGTGGCTTTAGAGCATGTCCGTTCAATGATATTTTAATTTTTAGGAGCCGGAAGATTTTTCTCCAGCCGCTGCAAACGCGCTTCCACAGATTCCATTTGCTGTTTCAACGCCTCGTTTTCTTTTTTCAGTTTGTCAATCTCGGTTTGCTGTTCCTGAATGGCTTTTATGGCCAGTACGCCGAATCCGGCATAGTTGAGCGACAAATAATCGCCGTTCTTGGCTACCAGTTCCGGGAATTCCTCCTGCACATCCTGTGCCAGAAATCCGATCGTAAGCGGCGCCGACTCCAGTTCCACCTGATAACGGTATGCAACAGGCTTGATCCGCATGATTTTATCCAGCGTGCTGCCTGGCAGACCGATAATGTCTTTTTTCAGACGGCGGTCGGAAGGAACGTACAAACCGGCAATGGAAAAGGTGCCGGCCGGCAGCGCATTACCCAACTGGTTGTTGTACATCTGAAGACTGCCGTTCGATCCGTTCACACGGAAGGTCCAGTTCTTTTGATTGGGCGCGTTGTTAATCATAAACCCGCCGTTTGCACCGTGGTTGGCTCTGATCAAACCGGTATTATTAGTGGACATGCTGTCGCCGAGGTCGATGTCTCCAAGAAGATTGGCCGAGAACAGGCTTTTGTTACCAACGCCTGTCGTTTTATAATTAATATTAAAAAAGGCTTCGTCGTCGCTTCTCCCCAACAGCAGCCAGCCACTGTTATCAGTGATGTTCCGCATTAAAATCGATGAGATTTTTTCTGTCGGGTTTTCAATAACCAATTGCGCTTCTCCTTCTCCTGAAATGCGGGCAGTGCCCCGTACATCGAGCCGATAGGTTGGGTTGGGATTATTGATGCCTACAAATCCGGCATCCGTCACAAGCGCCTTGCCATTGGTAGAGGTAAAAAAGCCTGCCGGGCCGGTACCGTTGGTTTGTGCGAAAATAGCCGGAGCAGTACCCGCAGCATTGTTTTGCACAAAACGTGCGGCTTCGATAGCGCCGCCGGTAAGCACCTGCAATTTTCCCGAAGTGCTGGTATTGGTGCCTATTAATACGTTGTTGGTGTTGGAGTTATAGATATGAACGCCACCCGTTCCGGCAGGCTTCCAGATGCTGCCGGCAGTCACCAGCGGCGCCAGATCGACCGGGCTGCTGACACCTGAAATGTCGAGGGTCGTACCATTCACCGACAGCGTTTGTAACTCGTTGGTGGGGCTTTTGTCTGCATCGCCGGCATTGATGATGGTAAAATTGGGCGCGGTACCGCTGATGGTGATACCCGTTCCGGCCGTGTAAGTATTGCCGCCGGGCAGGGAAACAGTGCCCCCGCTGTTGGAAAGGGTGAGTTGTGCTCCATTGAGCGACAGCGTTTGCAGTTCATTGGTGTTGCTGAGATCTCCCGAGTTGGAGATGGTCAGATTCGGCGCTGTGCCGGTGATACTGATTCCGGCGCCGGCTGTGTAGGTATTGCCGGAGTTGCCGATACCGGAAATGTCGGTAGCGGGAGCCCAGGTAGAGCCGTTCCATTTCAGCACTTCGCCGGTGGCTGCGCCCATGTCGTCCAGTTTGGCGGCCGTCACAGAAGAATTGGCGAGATTGGCTGTTTCCACCGCGCTGTTGGCCAGTTCGGCAGTAGTGACCACGTCGGATTTGAGTTGCAGATTGACGAACGGTCCTGTAACGTCGCCGTTTGCCTGCGAAATGGTCGTGAGATCGTCGGAAGGATCCGTATCGCCGGTGTTGTTGATAATAAAATTGGGAGAAGATCCCGTTACGTTGATACCCGTGCCGGAAGAATAGGTGTCGCCGGAACCGCCGCCGCCACCTGTGAGGTCGGTACCGGGGGCCCATGCAGAACCGTTCCATTTCATCACCTGGCCTGCCGAAGCACCCATATTGTCGATTTTTGCGGACGTGACCGCAGAGTTGGTAATATTGGCAGTTCCCACTGAATTGTTTGCCAGTTCGACCGTTGTAACTACGTCGGCTTTGATTTGCAGGTTGCTGAACGGACCCGCCACGTCGCCGTCGGCTACTGTGGCAGTGGTCAGGTCATCGGAAGGATTGGTGTCGCCCGCGTTCAGGATGGTGTACGTACCACCCAGAGAAGTTACGTCGATGCCTTCTCCCGCTACGATATTGACGCTGCCGCCCTGGTCGGCTGCCGGCGCCCAGGCCGAGCCGTTCCATTTCAACACCTGGCCGCTGGCGGCGCCCATATCGTCCAGTTTGGTCGAGGTGACGGCGCCATTGCCGAGTTCGGACGTGCCTACTACACCCGCTTTGATTTGCAGGGCGCTGAACGTTCCGGAAATATCGCCATTGGCAGTACTGGAGTTGGTAAGGTCGTCGCCGGCGTTGGTGTCGCCAGTATTGGTAACGGTGAAGTTGGGAGAAGCGCCCGATACGGAAATACCCGTTCCGGCGTTCACAGCCACCGTATTAATGCCGCTCTGATCGGCTGCCGGCGCCCAGCCGCTACCGTTCCATTTCAATACCTGGCCGCTCGAAGCGCCCATGTCGTCGAGTTTTTCTGCGGTTACTGCCGACGACGAAATCTTGGCGGTGGTAACGGAGTTCGAACCTAACTCATTGGCGGTGACCACATTGGCTTTCAACTGCAGGTTGGAAAACGGTCCGTTTACGTCGCCGTCGGCCTGGCTGCCGGTGGTGAGGTCATCGGCGGCATTGGTGTCGCCCGTATTGGTCAGGGTAAAGTTGAAGCCGTTTTGCGATACGTTCAGGCCGGGGCTGCCGGTGATACCTACGGTGCCGGGTTGTACAACCGTTTTAAAAATATTGGTTACGCGTCCCTGCGCATCCACCGTAATCACCGGAATTTCTGTAGCGCTGCCGTACGGTCCGGGTGTTACCCCCGTATTGGTAAGCCCGATGGTGCCGGAGGCCGTAATCGGTCCGCCCGTCAGGCCCGGACCTGTATTGACTTGTGTAACGGTGCCCCCGTTGGTGCCGCTGGAAATGATATCATCGGCAGGCGCCCAGGTAGTGCCGTTCCATTTGAGTACCTGACCGGTCTGGGCACTTTGCTGGGCCAGAGACAGCGGGTTGCCGCCCGTTCCGACGCCTGTGAGCGTAGGGTTGGTTTGAACGGTCTGGGAGCCCCAGTTATCGCCGCTGCCACTGCCGCCGTTGGCGGAATTCTGGGCGTAGAGCGCATAAGGCACGCTCATCAGTTGCGTGGTGCCGACCTCGTTAAAAACGTTGGGCGTGGTTTCTACCGATACGGTGAGGTATTTGGCGCCGCCGCCCCAGTTGATGCCCGTGAAATCACCGAGCAGGGGTTCGCCGCCCTGTCCGATGATCAGGTTGATGAGTCCGAATTCATTGGTGGAAACCGTTTGTTTTTCGGAATAGGCCACCGGTCCGTTCGGGGCGCCGCTTCGGACGGAAAACAACATGACCACCGTCTGATTGGTGACCGGATTGCCGCTTCCATCTCGTATAATACTTTGATAATTAAAACCTTGTGGAGTGAATTGCGCTGAAACGGATAGCGCGAAACAAAGGAAGAAAAGGGTTAAAAAGAGTAAACGCTGTTTCATTGAAAACATAGTTTTGGAACATTCATCAATAAACCGGTGGCCCGGCAAGTGGAATTTCAATACTGGATTAACCCCGGTTCGGGGGGTAAGAAGACCGTTTCATATTGGTTGGAGCATTCCTTGATTTACAAGCGGACGATGCGGACGGTGGCGCTGGACTGGGTGCGCAAATCCTGCAAACGTACCAGGTAAACACCGGCCTGCCATGTGGTACAGTCCATTTGTGTATCGTCGGGGTTATTGACCGGAAAGTCCTGAACGATCGTACGGCCGAGCAGGTCGAAAACCTGGGCGCTGAGTTGCCCTTTCTGTTCGGAGGAATAGCGGATGTGTATCAGACTGGTCGCCGGGTTCGGATAAATTTCCAGTTTCCAGGCATTTAGGTCCAGGTCGTTGGTCAGTACGGGAAGGCAAAGGTCGGGCTGGTGAAAACCCTGCGTTATTTTATTCGAATTGGCCGACAAGGTAAAAATGAACGGCTCTCCGATGGTGTAGGCATAACTGCGTCCGCCAACGGTCGTCGATTTTCCAGAGGAAGCAATCACCTGACTACAAATTCCGGTTTGAGCGGGAAGGATTTTTGCAAGTAGAATAAAACACGTAATAATTGGAATGTAAAGGGATCGGTTCATGGCAAATCGATTTAAAATAAATACAAAGAAACAAATCTTTTGGCAGCCTGCTTGTAAAAACCTTGCCGCTGTCGCTTTCTTGTCATTTGAAATACAGCGAATTCCTACTAACAAAAACCATTCCGGGAATGGAATGTTTCAGCGTTTATCATGAAAGAAAAGGACACCCATCCTGCCCATACGCCACCATCCAAACCGTCTCCGCTGGAAGAGGGGCTGGATTATTACATCGATAAAGGGCGTTGGGTCTTTACCGCACATTTTTTATTGAAACGCGGCGAGTGCTGCGGAAGCGGGTGCCGGCATTGCCCGTATGGGCACAAGAACGTCACAAAGTAGGTGTTTTGTGTTTGGTGTTTAGTGTTTGGGGGAGGTAACGCTTGGTATTTTGATGTGCTTCGCATGACACCTCCGGTAACATGAAATACCAAGCGTTACCTCCCCCAAACACTAAACACCAAACACTAAACACCATCAGTGATGCTTTTCGAAATCTCACGGTACAAGTCCTGCCAGGCCGGGTGCTGCTCCAACAATACCAGGTGCCGTTTCATGGTTTCCGCATCGCCCCGCGCAGCAGGCCCCGTTTGCACGTCGGCAGGCGAATTCTGAAGGGCTTTCGCGAGCGTCTCTTCCATTAATGGATGCAGCAGTTCAAAAGGTAAGTCCTTTTCCCGCAATATTTTTTCGGCGATAGCGAAGCAGTGGTTGGCAAAATTGTTGGCAAATACCGCCGCTACGTGTAGTTGAGCGCGCTGCGCATCATCTACCCGGTACACGCGGTGGCCGATTTTCGAGGCTGTTTTTTCCAGAAATGCGATGTCCTGCGCAGTAAAAGCGTCTACGCAAAACGGGATTTTCGACCAAACAGGTTTGCGCTCCAGCGAGAAAGTCTGTAGCGGGTAAAAGACGCCGTATCGTTTGAAATGCGGCGCCAGCACCGCCGCGGGCGTTGCGCCCGACGTGTGCGTCGCCAGTGCGCCCGGAACGAGCCCGGCCAATTGGGCGGCCACCTCCCCTATGGCATCATCGCGCACAGCCAGCAGCAGCCAGTCGGCTTCGGGCAATACGTCCGACCACTTTCCCGACCAGGCGGTTTGCAGCGCCTCCCCCAGTGCCTGTGCATGCTCCGGATTGCGGCTCAGCACCTGAGAGACCGGTAATCCTTTGTCTTTGAGGCGTTTACCCAAATGCCAGGCCACCCGGCCCGACCCGACGAGCACGATCCTGGCCATATTATTTTTCCTTGAGGATTTTTTCGATATCGTCCAGCAGTTTTTTGCCCGCCTCGGAAAACCTGACCGTCAGTGCGGGTGATTTTTTCCGGCTCATCACGAATGAAAAGTTATCGGCCAGTACTTCGTCCGGGTGAATGATGTATCCGGTGTTGTCCTTGATCTGGTTAAAAAAATCGGGCTGCTTGTCCAGGGAGAGCGTACTGGTAAAACCGTCGTCCTTGGTGAGTACCCGCCAGGAACCGTCGCTGTTCTTTTCGATCTGGAACAGATTGAATTCTACGTAACCGAAAAACTCGTTGTTGCCCGGCTGGTAGCCGGGCTGGTTGGCATACAAAACGGGAACAGCCTGGATGACCGTACCGTCGGCTTGTTTCAGAGTGATCTTCTGGGCAAAATCCACGCCGTCGGGGTTGTGCAGCACCCGCTCCGAAAGTGCCCTGGGAATGCGCAGGCTGCTGTAGCCAAGTTCTTCAAAACCAATGAGTTGGTATAACTGATCACTTTTTTTAGGTTGCAGCCGGGAATAGACGTGAAACAATTCGTGAAACATCGTGGTCGTAAACGGATTGGTCTTTTT
>JAKQJD010000548.1 GCA_029561355.1 Bacteroidota bacterium
CCAAAAGCAGATCGACGATTTTTCATCCCGAAAAAACGACCACTCCGGTTCGTTCGTCGAACAAATCGACCGCCCCACTTGCGCCGCCTGCTGCGCCTCATTCACCTTTGTTCCGTCAGGAATGACAACAGCACTCAACTCTTTCAATAAAAATTCAGCCCTCGTCTGTTTCAGTTTCTATCTTTGCTATGTAAACATTCCGCACTATCCCGCTTGCACCCAGGCTGTCCAGCCCTTATCCTGAGCGGCAACATCGAATATTCAACTGACAATAAAAATGGCAACAACAGCAAAACTCCTGGAAGACAGTCTACTTGTAATTTGGAACGACCGGGATGCAGACCGGCGGCTGGAAGCCATGAAAAAAATCTATGCGCCTGACATTCACTTTTATGAAAGCAATACCGGAGAGGCTATTGTGGGACATCAGGCAATAAATGCGCTTATTTCAAAATTACAGACAGAATGGCCGATCGAGTTCGAGTTTGCTCTAAACAAATCCTCACAAGTAAATCACGCCACACAAATCATTTTCTGGAACCTTGGGGCACAAGGGGCACCGCCTGTTGCGACGGGAGTGGATGTGGCGATTACAGAAAATGATTTTATCAAATCGTTATATCTTTTTTTAGACATTTGAATAAAACAGAATAAACAAGATTTCCACCTCGCCAGGTGTTCCATCCTCCCCTACTCATCCAACCTTAACAAAATCCATTCGCCTGGTATCCAAAAACCGCCGGCGTACAGGCTGTCCTTGCCTTAACCCGAGCGGCACCGGCGCACCGGTGCACCCTGACCCAGCCCCACAAATTCCATGTGTGATCGCTGCCCCAGAGGGGCAGAATCTTTGTAGAATTACAAGCAAACAAACCGTTTCCCGGCCCATCGGGCCGGTATCTTGTTTGATAGAAAATCTGCCTGATCTTCCGGCACCTGCATCATTCCTTCCCAGATACCGGCCCGCTGGGCCGGGTACATCTGGCTTATATGCGTTGCTACAAAGATACTGCCCCTACGGGGCAGCGGTCGCGCAAGGAATTTGTGGGACAGGATAAGAGGTTATACCGCGTGTCTTTCTCTCACCTGCAAACTGCCCCCGCTGGACTTTAGGCTATATGCTGACCCGCTTATGTTTATTCGGAAAAACCCCTGAAATCAGAAAGCGCATCACCTTAAAAAGATGATGCGCTTTTATAAAAAACCAACGCCAGATGCACCTTATGACGAAGTCCCCTGCTCAAACGTCCGAAACGTTTTGATTTGTTACACAAAGATTCGGGATTTAAGAGAGAACATACAGGAGAGGTCTATCAGGTAAAACAAAATGTTTTTCATTTTAT
Source organism: Bacteroidota bacterium (assembly GCA_029561355.1). GTDB lineage: Bacteria > Bacteroidota > Bacteroidia > Chitinophagales > Saprospiraceae > M3007. The sequence continues at coordinate 1,344 of JAKQJD010000548.1, forward strand.
AATTTTGTTTTATTTTTACGCATCTGTAATACAATTTGCCCAAACTAGCCATGAAGTATCCATCTCTATTGTTATCTCTGGATGAAATAAGGGAAAATATATCTGAATTATTTGACGAATGTCTGAACACAAATACGCCTTTTCACCGCAAAATAGACCTCTTTGTTATACCGGATGGTCTTGCTCAAAGGGTTATGGAAGCGACTGGACTGGAAGTATCCGGTCATTGGGTTTGTATTGATAACTTCGGGATAATTCACACCTTGGAGCAGCATGGAAACCCCATTTCAGAGGCTCGTCGAGGACAAATTGCCGTTGAAAAAGAAGATTTCATAAAGTACCTCGATATTTTTCTGGAACCTGATGAGATTCGGCTATCTGGTAAAACCAAGCGCACCAATCAGCCGCTTCTGCAATTTATTAAGGTTGTGGAAGATAAAAAATTTGTTATCAAAGAGGTACGTACTGTGGTAAGCACAAAAAAGCAAAAAGTCAGCCGTCTGGTCCTTCACACTATGTATAAAATAAAAATCAGCAAGTAGAAAAATCTACTTGCTGATCTTAATAATACCCATGAATTGTAATGCCCGAAGCATTCTATTCGATACGTCCGAAACGTTTGGGTAATGCAAAAGTACGATCTTTTTTGCCTGTATGCAATTAGGGTGTGTCTGAGAAATACTTTCCAACCTGCTAAATGAACGTCTGACAGCATATCCCCTGGCTCAAACCACCGCCCTTGCCCCATTCCGCCCCACCCATCACAACAATTTGCCCCACTCCCAAGCCCGGGAGCAACAGCGCAGTCTCCTGCTTGCTGTCATACCGGGCCTACGTTTGTTAGTGATGCAAACCCCGACGCACCACAAACCTCCAAAAGTATACCACATTACTTTTTGTAAAATTTGGTCGTTTTCAGGAATTGTTAAAACTTGTATCGGAAACTGCGGTTTCTTTCAACTAAATGAAAGCGGCAAGATGAAAAAACAACTACACCTACCCTGGGCCCTGGTGACGGGCCTTCTTTTTTTTACCGTGGGCGCTTACGGGCAAAGCTGTCCGGGTCTTGCTTCCATCTCGTTTAATGTATTGCCCGCGCCTGTTCCCACCATCAGTGGTGTGACCCAAATTTGTGCCGGCGGCAGTACAACGTTGAGTGTGCCGGGGAGTTTCAGTTCGTACAGCTGGGGCGGCGCGGGCAGCGGCTCGTCTTCGAGTGTGGTAGCCACTACGCCGGGCACCTACGTGGTCACGGTCACCAATGCGGGAGGGTGTACCGGCACGGCTTCAGCGGTCGTCACCCAGTTGCCCGGCCCTACCCCCAATATTGTTCAGGCCACGTACCAATGTAATGGACAGCGCACCCTGAATGCCGGCAGTGGTTTTGCAAGTTATGCCTGGAGTGCGCCCGGTGGCAGCAGTGCCACCCTGACGGTCAGTAGCCCCGGACTGTATACGGTGACGGTAACGGCTGCCAACGGTTGTACCGGCACCGATGATATCAATGTCACCATTCCGCCGCCACCTGCGGTAAGTATCAGCACCAGTGGCGCCCTTTGCCAGGGCAGTACCACGCAACTGAATGCTACCACAGGCTTGAGCAGTTATGCCTGGAGCGCGCCGGGGGGCATTGGCGCGACGCTCAATGTCAGCAGTGCCGGCACTTACACCGTGACCGCAACCGATGCATTCGGCTGTACTGCTACCAATACGGCTACCGTGACGGCCCTGCCCGCACCCACGCCGGTTATTGCGGGCGCAACCTCGTTTTGTGCCGGCAGCAGTACGACGCTGGACGCCGGTCCGGGGTTCAACGCATACGCCTGGAGTGGCGGCAATGGCAGCAACCAGTCCATCACCGTTGTCAGCGGCGGCATCTACACTGTCACGGTCACAGCGGCGAATGGCTGTACGGGCACTGCCAGTCGGACTGTCAACGTTCTGGCGGCGCCGACGCCCAATATTGTCGCGCAGCCCTACGCCTGCAACGGCCAATTCACCCTTAATGCCGGACCGGGGTTTTCTACGTACGCCTGGAGTTCGCCGGGTGGAAGCAGTGCCAGCCTGACGGTCAGCAGTTCGGGCTTGTACACCGTGACGGTGACCAATGCATCCGGCTGTTCGGGCACCGGCAGTTTTACTGCAATTATTCCCGCACCGCCCAGCGTCAGTATCAGCGGGCCCAGCGTGTTTTGTCAGGGTAGTTCGGCCCTGTTGACGGCTACACCCGGCTTGAGCGCCTATGTCTGGACGGGCAACAACAGCGGCCCCAACTTCGCGGCCATCGCAGCAGGCACTTACACGGTGACGGCCACCGATGCATTCGGCTGCACCGCTACCAGCAGCGCCTCCGTGAGCGCTCTGCCGGCGCCAAATCCCGTTATTGTCGGCGCCAATGCCATTTGCAGCGGCAGCACCACCACTTTTTCGGTCAGTGCGGCATTTAATGCCTACCAATGGTCGGGCGGCAATGGCACCAACCAAAGCATTACCATTTCCAATGCCGGCACGTACACAGTGACGGTAACCGCCGCGAATGGCTGTACCGCCACTGCCAGTCGGGTGCTGACCGTCAATGCCTCGCCGAACCCCAACATCACCGAGCAGCCCTACCTGTGCGATGGACAGTTGGTATTGACGGCCGGTGGCACCTTCAGCACGTACAATTGGTCGAATGCCCAAAGCAGCCCCACTATTAATGTATTCAACAACAATACGTACCGCGTAACGGTCACCAATGCGGCGGGCTGTACGGGCTCCGACACATACGTAGTGACTCTGCCCACGCCACCCAGCGTCAGCATCAGCGGTAACAGCCTGATTTGTCCGGGTGGAACCACCCTTTTAAACGCCACTCCCGGTTACGGGTTGTACCAATGGTCGGGCAGCCCCGTCAACAGCCCTACCCGGACGGTGAACGCCGCCGGTTTGTACACCGTTACAGTTACCGACGGACTGGGTTGCACGGCCACCAATCAATTCACGGTCAATAGTTTAGCGGCGCCAAGTCCTAATATTGCAGGTCCTACGGCCATTTGCCCCGGTAGTTCGGCCACATTTACGGTGCCGGGCGCTTTCAGTGCCTATCAATGGTCCAATGCTACCAGTGGTTCGAGTATTTCGGTGAATACAGCCGGTACGTACACGGTCACGGTCACGGCGGCCAATGGCTGTACCGGCACCGATACGCAGACCCTGATCTTGTCCAACACCTTACAACCGCAAATTGTAGCGCAACCCTACCTCTGCAACGGGCAATTTACCCTCGATGCCGGTGCGGGTTTTGCCACGTACACCTGGAGCAATAGTGCCGCCACACAAACGACCACGGTAAATACCTCCGCCACCTACGGGGTAACAGTGACTGAGGCGGGGGGCTGTACCGGTACGGCCAATTTTACGGTGAATATTCCACCGGCTCCGGTGGCCTCGGTGAGCGGCGCCAACACGGTGTGTCCCGGTACGGCGGTCAATCTCGTGGCTACACCCGGTTTTTCGGCCTATGCCTGGAGCAGCGGCCCGCTGACGGCAAATGCCACCGTAACGACGCCGGATACCTACGTGGTGACGGTGACCGATGCGGCGGGATGTACCACGACGGCTACGGCTACGGTGGCCAATTTTGTGGCGCCGGTGGCCGGCATCAGCGGTCCCAGTGCTATTTGTACCAACAGCACGGCTTTGTACAGCGCTCCGCCGGGGTTGAGTGCCTACTTATGGTCGACCGGCGCACTAATTGCAGATATTACCGTGAATGTAGCCGATACGTACACCGTAACGGTAACGGACGGCAATGGCTGCACCGCCACCGCGTCGCAGAGTTTATTGGTGTTGAATGCGTTACAACCACAAATTGCATCGCAGCCTTACGTCTGTAACGGGCAAATCACCCTGGAAGGCAGCGCCGGATTTACGGCCTACGCCTGGTCCAATGGCGACACGACCGCAACGGCATCGGCCCTGCAAACGGGTACCTACGTGCTCACTGTAACCGGTTCGGGTGGCTGTACGGGCACCGCCGATGTGGCGGTAACGGTGCCTGCTTTGCCCCAGGTGGCACTGAGCGGCGGCGGTACGGTGTGCCCGGGTGCTACGACTATCTTGAGCGCCGGTGCGGGTTTTGTCAGTTACCAATGGAACAATACCGACCTCGCGTCCAGCATCAGTGTCAGCATCCCTGCAACCTATACCGTTACTGTAACCGACGGCGACGGCTGTACGGCGACTGCCAGCGCTGTGGTAGCGAATTACCAGCAGCCTGCGGTCAGTATCAGCGGGAGTGCGGAAATTTGCGCCGGTAGCAGCACCACGTTGAGTGCCTCCGGCGGCTTTGCCGGCTACCAGTGGTCGAATGGGCCGCTCACTTCAAGTATTACCATCGACAGCGTCAGCAATTACGTCGTTACGGCCACCGATGCCAACGGCTGCACGGCCACGGCTGCGTTAACTACCTCGGCCGTGACAGCACTGAATCCGGCCATTGTGGCACAAGCGTACCAATGCACCGGCACCCTGACGCTCGATGCCGGCACGGGTTTCAGCACCTACACCTGGTCGGGCGGGGGCGCGGGCAGCCAATCATTAAATATTTCCAATTCAGGTACTTACATCGTAACCGTCACGAATGTTACCGGTTGTACGGGCACTGCGGCACTGACCGTTACGGTGCCTGCTTTGCCGCAAGCGCAGGTAAGCGGCGGGGGCAATGTGTGTCCCGGCCAGGCGGCAACCCTGGCAGCGTCGGCAGGTTTTGTCAATTATCAATGGAATATCAATGAATCTACGCCGGCCATTTCTACGGTCGATGCGGGATTGTACACCGTAACGGTGACTGACAATGACGGTTGTACGGCTACGGCCAGTGCCACGGTTGGGAATTATGCTCAACCGGCAGTCGCTATTGTTGGCAATACCCAAATTTGTAGCGGCAGTACCACCACCCTGAGTGCATCGGGCGGGTTCAATGTGTACCAATGGTCGAATGGCCTTACTGCGTCGACGATTACGGTAGACAGTGTGAGCAATTACGCTGTCACCATTACGGACTCCAATGGCTGTAAGGCGACCAATAGTCTGTCCACCACGTTGGTGCCGCCGGTGTCGCCGGCCATTGCGGTGCAACCGTACCAATGCACCGGCACGCTGACGCTCGATGCCGGCACCGGTTTCAACACCTACACCTGGTCGGGATCCGGAGCGGCCGGCCAGTCCATAAGCATTTCAAATTCAGGCACTTACACGGTAACAGTATCGGATGCAGCGGGCTGTACCGGCACCGCCGCACAGGCCGTGGTGGTGCCTACCCTACCGGTTGCAACCGTGTCGGGCGGGGGCAATCTGTGTCCGGGCGCTGCTGCAACACTGACAGCCACAGCCGGTTTCGTTACGTACGCCTGGACAGGCGCCGGGGCCGGGGCCAGTTTTTCGACCACCGTACCGGCCGCATACACGGTGACCATAACCGATGACAACGGTTGTACGGCAACGGCGAGTGCTACAGTGGGTAATTTCCCGGAACCGGTGGTAAATATCAGCGGCAACGACCTGATTTGTGCCAATAGCAGCAACACCCTCAGCGCTTCGCCGGGTTTTGTTACGTACGAATGGTCGAACGGTCAGCCAGGCGCCGCCATCAGCGTCAATACGGCCGATGTGTACGTAGTAACGGTGACGGATGCCAATGGTTGCAGCGCTACCGCCAGCCTGAGTACCACGCTGGCGGCGCCTTTGGCACCGGCCATTACGGTACAACCGTACCAATGCACCGGCGCCCTCACGCTCGAAGCGGGCGCAGGTTTCAGCACCTACAACTGGTCGGGCGGAGGCGCAATTAGCCAGACTTTAACTGTTTCAAATTCAGGAACTTACACCGTAACGGTTGCCGATGCAGCGGGTTGTACGGCCACCACCGCGCAAAGCGTAACCGTACCTACCCTGCCGGTCGTATCGGTGTCGGGTGGCGGTACGGTTTGCCCCGGCGTCCCCGTCGCCTTAAATGCTACAACCGGTTTTGCCACTTACCAGTGGAACCTGAGCGGTAACGGCGCCGGCATTACGGCTACCACACCTGCCACCTATTCGGTCACGGTAACCGATGGCAACGGCTGTACGGCCAGTGCCAGTGCGGTGGTGGGCAATTTCCCGGCCCCGTCGGTCGCCATTGCCGGCGACAATCAATTGTGCGCGGGCAGCAGCAGCACCTTGTCGGCCACTGCCGGTTTCAGTATGTACCAATGGCCGGGCAATCAGAATACACCCGTAATCAGCGTCAATAGCGCCGGCAATTACAGCGTTACCGTGACGGATAATAACGGTTGTACGGCAACAGCGGCGCAGGCCGTAGTGGTAGGGTCTTTACCTGTACCGACGATTACCGTTACCAGCGACTACGGCGGTTTTGCCGCACCGTGTGCCGAACAAGCCCTGGCCTCGGCAACAGCCGGCATCAGTGCCGGCACCGGGCCTTTCAATTACGTGTGGAGCGGCGGTAGCGGCAACACTGCGGCCGTCAGCAATCTCCTGCCCGGACAATACACCCTGACGGTAACCGACGCGCTGGGCTGCTCGGGCACCGCCACGGTGGCCCTGACGGCAGCACCGCCGCTGGCGCCTGCACTGGACATTGTACCGCCCACCTGTGAAGCCCTTGGGCAGGTAACCCTGCTATTGGCCCAGGCCCCCAGTACGGCCACCACCATTACGATCGACAATGGCAGCCCCGAATTGCTGACCGATGACATCTTTACGATTAATAACCTGGAAAGCGGCGTGTACGCCATTCGCCTGGCCGACAGTTTTGGGTGTACAACCGAACTGGATGCCGAGGTGCCCCCGGTTGAGTTGTTGCAAACGCAAGTGGGCGACACCCTGGAGGTTGTGCGCGGGGTGCCGGTTACCCTGGCGGTTACCCTGCCGTTTACGCCCGTTTCTATCAGTTGGACGAGCGCCACGCCGGCGAATTTGTCGTGTACGGATTGCCTCAGCCCCAGCGTGGTGGTTGACGCCACCACCACTTTATTGTTCAATGCCGCCACAGTGGGCGGATGTTTGGCCACAGGGCAGTTTTTATTAAAAACCAAAGCGCAGACGTCGATTTATGCCCCCAACGTTATTGCGCCGGGCAGCGCCGGAAATGGTCGTTTCACGATTTTTGGCGACGCCTTTTTAACCAACATACAAGTATTGGAAATTTATGACCGCTGGGGCAATCAGATCGCGGCAATGCAAAATGTTGCACCCAACGATCCCGGCCTGGGTTGGGACGGGCGTTTTCGCAATCAGGATGTCTCGCCCGGTGTGTACGTTTGGTGGGCCCGCCTGATGTATGCCGACGGCACCAGCGATACCCTGGATGGTGAAGTGATGGTAGTACGTTGATAGTTCCATCATCGGCCGGGTGTTCATTTTTCAACTACAAAGATCCTAACAATGAAAAATATAGTTTTCAATACATTTTTTGTGATTCTTTCCATTCATGCCTCGGCACAAACCTTCATTGGTACGGCGCCCCTGCCAATTCCGCCGGGTGCACCCGGTTCGACGGTCGGGATTACCCAATCTACCGCTACTGTAAATGGGGTAGGCGTGTTGGGCGGATGTTTTAATATTGAGCGTGTGGAAATCAACCTGTCCCATACGTTCGTAGGCGATATCGGTATTCTGCTGGTGGCGCCCAATGGTGTTTTTCTGGATTTGTCGACCAGCAATGGCGGGGGTGGCAACAATTACATCAATACCATTTTTTCGGATGCAGCGCCTACTTTTATTACTGCCAGTGCGCCACCCTACACCGGTACTTTCCGGCCCGAAGGCCGCGCGACCACCCTTGGAAACCCCTATGCCAATACCAATCCGCTGGGCACCTTTACGTTTGCCAATACCTTTAGCGGGGTGAATGCCGACGGCAACTGGATTTTGTATATCAATGACTATGTGGCAGCCGACGTGGGTACTGTGAACAGTTGGTCCATTACCTTTGGCGGTGCCGGTAGCGCCCCCACGGCCAATGCCGGGCCGGATGTCAATACTTGTCCCGGACAGGCCGTTAACCTGACTGCCACCGGGGGCGGCACGTATTCCTGGAGCACAGGAAGTTCGAGTGCGACGACCAGCGTAAATCCCATCTCCACTACCACCTATACCGTCACTGTGACCTCGCCCGGTTGCGGCACCGACACCGACGAGGTCACGGTGACGGTCAGGCCATTGCCTTCGCTGAGTTTGTCGTCGGCTACCGACTTGTGTCCGGGGGAATGCCAGACCATTTCAGTGAACCTGGTGGGAACGCCCCCATTCAGTTTTCAGTGGCGGCTGCAACCGGGCGGCCCCGCTCAAACGGTGAATACGAACAGCAACACTACCAGTTTTCAGGTTTGTGCCCCCGCTACGGTCGGGCCGGTACAATTGGTGGTGTGTTCGTTGACCGACGCATTTTGTACCAGTCAGTAGCGGCGGGTTGAGAGCACAAGGGCTTGCAACCTCTCAGCAATAATACCCAAATTTACTCTGGAAGATGAATCGCCGCACATTTATATTTCGCATATTTCCCTGCTGCATAAATACCCAAATTCCCATACTTTTGTACAAAATCCAAATATGCAGGCACCACAAAATGAAACTTCCAATATCCTTCCTGAAAAAATAAAGGGATATGTAAAAGGGCTCGATCCGGAAGCGGAGGTTATTCTGTTTGGCTCGCGTGCGCGGGGGGAAGCACATGAAGATTCGGATTGGGATATGTTGATCCTGACAGAACGACCTGTGACGTTAAAAATAGAACAGGCTTTCCGACACAAGTTATTTGAATTGGAATTGGAATTCGGCCAGTCTATTTCAGTGTTTGTCTATTCAAAATCGGACTGGAATGGCAGGCATCGGTCTACACCTTTGTACAACAATATTCAGGCTGAAGGAATTTTATTATGACTTCTGATGATCGAAACGCATATGCCAAATACAGACTTGAAAAGGCTGAGGAAGCATATATTTCTGCCGAAGTACTCATCTTGCATCAGCAATGGAATGCGGCCATCAACCGCTTGTACTATTCAGCCTATTATGCAGTTAGCGGTATTTTAGCCAAAATGGGTATTGAAACGAAAACCCATGCCGGTATTAAAACACAGTTTCTGCTCCATTATATCAAAACGGGCAAAGTCGAAATGCAACTCGGGAAATTATATGCCGATCTTTTTGATTGGAGACAACGAGGAGATTATGGTGACTTTTTCGATTTCAAAGAGGAAGATATCCTGCCTTTAATGGCTCCCACCCGCGCACTGCTGGACGCTATCTTACTTGAAATGGACAAGTTGGATTTGTAAATCACTCACGTCTTCCGATAACACCTCCTAATAGGTCCGTTTGGCCTTCAGATCGTCTAAGAGCGTGTTCGGGAATTTAGATTTGGGCTACATGCGGAAAATTTTGTTTCGCTTGTCGTTAAAATTTTCGCCGTAGGTATCCGGCTACGGCTGCAAATTTTGCCTAAACCGGAACAAAATTTTCTCGCCTTCGCCTCAAA
>JAKQJD010000549.1 GCA_029561355.1 Bacteroidota bacterium
TTTTCGAGCGACCTTAAAAAGATGCTGCCCCGGTTGCCTTTGGTGGAGGCACCGAAGGATTTCTGGGCATTCAGCAAGGCCGGTAAGTTACTTGCAGACCTGCATCTGGGATACGATGATTTCAGCAAAGCGCCATCGGCCGAGGCTATTGGCGTCACCGTACGCGGTGCGGAAAGCAGGCATTTCCGGGTGGAGAAGATGCGTTTTCCGAGCAAGGGCGACAAAAGCAAGATCATTGTCAACAGTCAGATCGTGGTGGAGGATATCCCGGCTGCCGCATACGAATACGTGGTAAACGGAAAGTCGGCCATCGAATGGGTAATGGAACGATATGCTGTGACGACGCATAAGGATAGCGGCATCCGCAATGACCCCAATGATTGGGCGGCTGAGGTGGGCAATGAGCGGTATATCTTGGATTTGCTGCTGTCGGTGATCCGATTGAGCGTGGAGACGGTGGAAGTGGTGAGGGGGTTGCCGGGTGTGGGTTTTGGTGAAACGGTGGAAGTGGGTTAAAATGCCTTACGCCACCTCTCCCAGCCGCTCCCTCAACTTCGCCAGCATCATAACCCGAATATCTGCCGACCGTTTCACTTCCTCGTACGGAAGTTTGATGACGATGTAACGCACACCTTCTTCGACCCAATCGTCGTCGCCTCGATCATCGTTGGTACAGACATAGGTAATCCCCACGTCTTTCTTTAGGTGGTTGAGTTTGGCAGCGATAAAGGACGTATCTACTTTATCGGCTACATCCTGTTCGACAATTTTTGTGACTGTGACCAAGGGACAAGTTTTTTTGCAAAGTTAGGGTATTTGAGTAAAAAAGCAATCTCTACCGGCGTATCGGATTGTAAGGCGGTCTTATGAGCCTTAGTTCTTCTACCCTGGCAAGATTTTCAGGAAGCAAAGGGTACATGTAAATTTTCTTCTTTTCTTCTTTAAGGCATTCATGTAACGTACCCCTGAATTGAACGATGTAGTTAACGCCGTTGCCTCTGAGAAATTTATAGTCATAGCGCCCTTGCTCACCTTTCGTTGTTGTTCCATATTTCCAAACTTCACCGGCTTTCAAAAAGTACGTCCCGAAGCCACTGTGTACACAAGTGTACCAACCGTCTGAAAGCGCTATTAAAGCGTATTGTTCCGCTTCGTCGGCTTCGTCGAGGTGGTTTTGCAGTTCTTTCCGGTATTTGGCGGTAAGCTGTGCTTCGCCATCAACATATATCACCACATCCCGCCATTTAAGCGCACATACGATCAGTATAGCAGCAGCGGCAATGATGAGAGGAAAGTGGTTTTTCTTTTTGGGATCAGGAGAATGGAAATGGAGGGTTGGAGAATTTGCTCCCATAAGGTTTAGATTAGATGTATTGTAATATCAAAAGTTGCACGCCTGTTTTCGTCGTTTTCAAAGCAGGTTTTCATTCGCTTCTTCAATCACGCTATTTTCAAAACTTTTCAAATACGTCTGCGTAATGGCTTCCGTTTCGTGCCCTAATGCCTCGCTGATAACGGCAATGGAAATACCACTCGTTTTTAAAACAGTGGCGTAACTGTGCCGGGCAACATACGTCGTCAATGGCGTTTCAATGCCAGCCGTCTGGCCCATCGCTTTGAGATGCTTATTGATCAGGCTGTTCATTTTATGGATACGGTTGTCGATCTGTATAGGTGTAATGTGCCGTTCGGTATTCAAAATCGGGAAAACGTAGTTATTGGGGTTGCCGCCGGTAAGAGGTCGGTAATACTCCAGGATCTGCCGGGCAGGCTCCATTAGTTTCAGGTTAAATTCCTTGCCGGTTTTTGCACGTACATAAAACAGCCTGTCCTGAACGATCTGTGACCAACGTAAATGTGCGATGTCGGTCAGATTCATGCCTTGTCCGTAGTAACTGAACAGAAACACGTCTTTCGACAATTGAACGACAGGCTTCCCAATAACATTGACCGCTTTGATTTTCTGAATGTCAGATTTGTCAATGGCCCGTTTTCGGGTGCGTGTGTCGAACTTTGAAATTTTGAAATCGCGGAAAGGGTAGTAGTTCACGCTGACGATATGATCCTTTATCGCTCTGTTGAAAATTGCCCGTAGGGTTCTGAAATACACCGAAAGAGAAGTTTCGGCCATGTTCTTATTTTTGCAATGGCTTTCCCAGCGGTTCAGGAAATGCACGTCGATGTCAGAAAAGGGAAGGGTCTTTTTCGCAGCAAACTTTTTCAGTATCCGCGTGACATCCCGATACAGGTTGGCGTTTCCGACTTCTTTGTTCTGAATGAAATTTGCTACCAACCCATCCACATAAGCAAACAGGTCGTTCGCTCCTCTGGGTTTCTGTACTGTGGCTACCAGGCTGTCGGAAGTGAAATCTTTGTCGTACAGTTTCAGGTCTAATGCCTTCGACTGTATTTCGGCAATGCGTTTGGCAATGATGGTTTCAATCTTCAGTTTGTCCGGGTGGTTTTTCTTCGGCTCGTTCTTTTGGAAGTTCCATTTGTCCGGGTGACAACTGATGCCCAGCGCCGAATATTTGCGCTTTCCGTCTTTGGTTACAACGAGCATCAGGGGGTGTTCGCCGTTGGCGAGCGTTTTGGATTTGAATAATGTAACGCGAATGGTGGCGTCCTGAATCATCGTGTACTGGTTTACGGTTTACATAATGGTTTACACAAAGAAACGAATAAACCATGAATAACCATAAACACTCAGACAAAATATTTTACATTTGCCTGATAATCAATGCTATTAAATACATGCAATCAGTAACAAAAATATATAACCACTTGCCTTCTAAGCAAGCGGTTACTGGTTCGACCCCAGTTGGGATCACTTGCTTTAAAAAGGGATTGCGGCACTTCGCCACAATCCCTTCTTCATTTAATACGATTCTATTACCGCTGATAGTACGCCACCACCGACGCTTTCGCCAGCATTTGCCCATTCAGGTAAAAACCCACCAGCGCCGGGCTGGCATTCGCATCCAGACTCAGTTTGTCCGTTTTCAGGGCGTACACCGTGATGAGGTACTGGTGCGGTTTGTCGCCTTCGGGCGGGCAGGGGCCTCCGTAACCGGCTTTGCCGAAATCCGTGATACTTTGGATGGCGCCGGCTGGCAGCAGTTTTTTAGCCGGATCGCCGGCGCCTTGTTTCAGTTCTGTGGCAGAAGCCGGCAGATCGAACACCACCCAGTGCCAGAAACCGCTGCCGGTAGGAGCGTCCTTGTCGTACATAGTGACGGCGAAACTTTTGGTGCCGGCGGGCGCGTTTTGCCAGCTCAGTTGTGGCGACAGGTTCTGGCCTGTGCAGCCGAAGCCGTTAAAAACCTCCTGAATGGTCATCTGGCCGCCGAGGTTGTTGCTTTTGAGGGTGAAAGTCTGGGCGAAAGAACTGCCCGCAGAAAAGGCCAGCAGGACTGCCAGCGCGAATACGTTTTTCATGGTTGTGTCGTTTTTTAATGAATTGATAACCGATAACTCGCATATGATTCAGTTGTTCAACATCGAGGAAAAATTTCAGAAAGTAACCGAATACTGGTCGCCCAAAATAGCGGGCGAACTCAATGGCCAGTATGTCAAACTCGTCAAAGCCAAAGGCGAATTAATTTGGCACAGCCATGATGCGGAAGACGAACTTTTTATGATTTTGAAAGGTACCTTTGCCATGGATTTTCGCGACCGCACGGAAGTGGTACATGCGGGCGAGGTGCTGATCGTGCCCAAAGGTGTTGAGCACCGGCCCCGTACCGAAGGCGACGAGGAGGTCTGGCTGATCCTGTTCGAGCCGAAAGCCACCAAACATACGGGCGACATCGAGCACGAAATGACCAAACACCAACAAGACTGGATCTGACTATGATGCATTTTGATCTGGAAAAATCAATTGAAGTACTGGAACGTACGCCGCGCGTGCTCCGTGCCTTGCTCGAAAACCTGTCGGACGACTGGGTGTACAGAAACGAAGGCGAGGAAACCTGGAGTCCGTACGAGGTGGTCGGGCACCTGATTCACGGCGAAAAAACCGACTGGATTCCGAGAATGGAGGTGATCCTGTCGGATAAAGCGGACAAGACCTTCGAGCCGTTTGATCGTTTCGCGCAACTCATCGCGGAACAGAAGCCCTTGCCTGCGTTGCTGGATGAATTTGAATCTCTGCGTGCCGAAAATCTGCGCATACTGCGCTCCAAAAATATTTCAGGTAATGACCTGAAGGCCAGAGGTATACATCCCGCTTTTGGCGAGGTAACACTGGCGCAACTTTTGTCGACCTGGCTGGCACACGACCTTGGACATGTCGCGCAAATTTCACGTGTGATGGCCAAACAGTACAAGGAAGAAGTGGGACCGTGGATTGCGTATCTGAGGGTGCTACAGTCTTGAAGTGAGTTGTGAATAGTGAGTTGTGAGTTATACCCGAAACACCAAATCCGAAACACACAGAATACGGGACTGACCCGCTTGCATATTTTCAGTCATTCAATGGGTTCGGATTCGCCGGGAAGCGCGAATTGTCCGGATACCGCTATGCATTAACTATGGAACCTGGGTCTTTATTAAACCGCAAAAAACTTCATTATTACCGCCTCATCTGGTTGAAACACGATTTGCCCGCCGGGCTTACCGTTTTTCTGGTAGCCTTGCCGCTTTGTCTGGGCATTTCGCTGGCTTCCGGCGCGCCGTTGTATGCGGGCATTTTATCGGGCGTAATCGGAGGACTGGTAGTGTCTTTCGTGAGTGGGTCGCAACTGGGCGTATCGGGTCCTGCCGCAGGCCTCACGACGGTCGTTTCGGCATCTATCATCAGTTTCGGCGATTACCGTATTTTCCTGCTGGCCGTTTTCGGTGCGGGCGTGTTTCAGGTATTACTCGGACTTTTGAAACTGGGCACCGTCGCCAACTTTTTCCCCTCCGCTGTGATCAAAGGCATGCTGGCCGCTATCGGCATCATCCTGATTTCCAAACAAATTCCGCTGGCGCTGGGGTACGACCAGCCCGATTTCTGGACGGACGGTTTTCTGGGTATTTTCAGCAGCAACAATTTTTTCAACAACCTCGACGATTTTTACCACCATTTTTCCAATTCGGTGCTGCTGATCACCCTAGTGTCTTTATCGATCCTGGTGCTGTGGAGCGAGTTTTTTCGCCGCCAGGCACGGTGGTTACCATTACCGCTGCTCGTGGTGGTGACGGGCGTTGGAATCGCTCTGGTGCAACCGCTGATCAACCCGGAATGGGCGCTGAAACCGACGCAGATCGTGCGCATTCCCGATAATATTTTCGGGGAAATTGCCCTGCCCGATTTCTCCGTCATCTGGAGCAATACACGCATTTTTAAAGACGCGTTCACCATCGGGTTGCTGGCCAGTCTGGAAACCCTGCTCTGTGTGGAAGCCATCGATAAACTGGACCCGCTGAAACGCAAAACGCCGGTCAACCGCGAACTTCTGGCCCAGGGTGTCGGCAACATGCTCTGCGGACTCGTCGGCGCCCTGCCGATGACGGCCGTGATCGTACGTGGTGCAGCCAACGTGGATGCGGGCGGTCGTACCCGTTTGTCGTCGGTTACCCACGGCGTTTTTTTGCTGCTGGCGGCGGCGGCGGTACCGTTTTTGCTGAACATGATCCCGTTCGCTTCCCTGGCGGCCATCCTGATCATGACGGGTTACAACCTTACCAAACCCGACTTGTACCGGCGTATGTACCAGTTGGGCTGGAATCAGTTTTTGCCTTTTGTAATTACCATTCTGGTCATTCTGGCCACGGATTTGCTCGTGGGCGTGGCGATTGGACTGGCCTTTTCGATTTACTTCATCGTGCGGAATAATTTCAAGGCGGAATACAAAACCGAACGGCATCTGGAGTCGGCTACCGAGTTTCATTATATCAAACTGAACTCTATGGTGACGTTCCTGAACAAGGTGAACCTGCAAAAAACCTTATACCAGGTGCCGCCGTATTCGGTGCTGACCATCGACGGTTCCGATAGCCGTTTCATCGACTACGATGTGCTGGAAATGATCAGCGAATTTGAAAAACAGGCGCATGAAAAACACATTCAACTGGTACTGAAAAATATTGAGCGGGTGCAGGTTACTTCGTTGCACTGAACGGGTAGCATAAGCCAAAACCTGATTTCCGCTCGGCCGCCCCCAACCCCTAAAGGGGAGTACATCGCAAAGAATGGAAAATCTGCACCTTATCCTAATCCTACCATAAGGTATGCATTCATTGTTCACCGCAAAACACCGCCTTTTAGGGGTTGGGGGCGGCCTAGCGGAAATCAGGTTTTGGGCTTATGAGATAGTCTCGTTTATTTCCGCACCACCATTTTCGGCACCTGCCGCACCTGCCTGCCGCTCACCACTTCCAGCCAGTACACGCCGGCGTTCAGGCTGCTGATGTCCAGCGTTTGCGTGCCTGATGCCTGTATGCTGGTGGAATAAACTTGCTGGCCCGCAGGATTCAGGATGGATACGGTCGCTTCTTCTTCCGCCTGTTCGGGCAAAAACAGCGTCAGTTCGTCGCCGCTGACAGGATTGGGATACACGACCGGATGCGTTGTAGCGCCTTTGAGGCCGGTAAAATCCACGCCTACCACTTTCGATAATTGTTCTTCCC
The DNA here is from genome assembly GCA_029561355.1 of Bacteroidota bacterium. GTDB lineage: Bacteria > Bacteroidota > Bacteroidia > Chitinophagales > Saprospiraceae > M3007. The sequence continues at coordinate 6,616 of JAKQJD010000549.1, forward strand.
CGGAAAAGTCCGCTTGTCGCAGGCGATAATAATTCAGGCCTGCCTGCGGTTTTTCATCCGAAAAAGAATAGTCGTGTGCCTGAGTGGTGGTGCCGTTTCCGGTTACGAAATGCAGCGCCTGCCATTGGAGTCCATCGGCGCTGCGTTCGACGTGGAAACCTGCATTGTTTTGTTCGGAAGCCGTGCGCCAGAAAATATCCACGTTTTGTCCGTGCTGTCGGGCATTGAAGGAGACCAGTTCTACCGGGAGCACCAGGTCCGACTGGGTGCCGGTGCCGGAAAATTCGGTTAAGTCGTTACATCCCAGGCCGTCATCCGTCCAGTTGCCGGCTGCCAGGTTCGGCGGGTTGGGGCGGGAGGCAAACGTGGAAAACCAGAGGATATACACTGCTCCGGCATCGTCCGTCGATAGCTCCCACCGGCTGTTGGCTGCAACCCATCTTATTTCAGAGGGTGCGCCATTGCCATTCCAGGTGCCGGTATAAATGTTTCTACGCGGTGTACCGCCATCGTCGGAAGTTTTTGTAAAGGTATTGGCGCCGGCGTTCGAGCAGAGTTCGAGGCTGTTTTCCGTCACCGAAATACTTTGACTCCTGAGATCCGCGCTACAGGCGATCAAGACGTAAAAAAGGAAAAGCAGATGAGTGAATGTTGTTTTCATAATGAAGTTATATTAGGGACGGGCCGGGAATTCCCCATTTACGCAAATGATAAAATTCACGACCAGAAACTGTTGCATGTTTGAAAAACCGGTGTTGTTGCTCTGGATGGGTTGATGGGCCAGGCTGACGGAATCGGCCGCCATGTAGGTGCCATCATGGGTTTTGTTGTATTCGCCATCGCCCACCTTGGTGTTGGCCGGATAAGCGTCTTTCGGATTGTGCGTGTTGCCGGCGCCTGTGTTACACCTTATTTTAGCGCTTAAAGTGTGCGTGTGCGGCGGCATATTGGCATCCGTCAGCCGGGTAAACGCCTCGCCGCCCTGGTTGCCCAGTGTATAAATGCCGTCATCGTCCGTGCATTTTATGGGCGTCCGTCCACAGAGATCCGGCAGTGCGAAAGTGCTTGTTCCGTTGCCGCCGTAAGTCGGACCGACAATCGAGAACAGCGGGGTGTACCGGGCGATCTGGAGTACGCTGCCGTCGCAAAACATCCAGCCCTGTGGGGCAAACTTGCCGGAAAATATTCTGATTTCGCCTAAAAATCCATCCATATCAGAGGTGTGTTATGTGAATGATCATTGTGTTTTTTATTCCGGAGTGGGGTATACGCCTTCCGTACAAATCATGTAATTGACAGCCAGAAATGGCTGCATGTTGTTGAACGGTTCCGCCTTGTTTGGATGGGAACTGTCCCAGCTGGTGCTCACGCCCATTCCAACTTCCAGGGCATCGGCGGCCATGTAACTGCCCGAAGATGGAAGCAGGGCATATTCATTGTCGTTGGAGATATTCGAAGGCGCCCAAAAACTGCCCCCCGGCGATGCGGTCGTACCGGCCTCGTCGCTCAATTTTATGTCTATCGCAACACGGTGGTTGTGCGCAGGCAGGTTGGCAGGTGTCAGGGCGATGGTTTCGGCGCCTGCTTTCTGGGCCAGGTTGAAGTTGTTGCCTGCGCCGATCACTGCTCTTCCGCGGATGTCGGGCAAAGCGAAATTTGTGACGCCGTCGCCGCCATACATCGCGCCTATTACGGTAAACAAACCTTCATTTCCAGCAACAGGCATCAATGAGCCGTCGCAAACGTGCCAGCATGGCGGGGCGAAATTGCCCGTGAAAAGCCTTATTTCTCCTAAGTAGGGTTCCATGTTTTTTTGTTTATGAGTTGATGGGCTGATGGGGTTTATGAGGTTTATAGGTTTATGAGGTTTATAGGTTTATAGGTTTATGAGGTTTATAGGTTTATAAGGTTGATGAGGTTGATATTCATCCAGCAAGGCAGGGAGAATAGAGTATCGGCTTCATTGAACGGTTTACATACATGAGTGGCTGAATATCAACCTCATCAACCTCATAAACCTATAAACCTTATCAACCTATCAACCTCATCAACCCTCATCAACCCTATTCCGGCGACGGATACATCCCGTTGATACAAATGATAAAATTGACGCACAGCGAAGGCATCATGTTATCCAGCGGCTTGCCGTTGCCGACATTGCCTTCAGTTACCTCCACCGCGCTCTGGGCGAGGGTAGTTATACGACCGTCGCTGATTTTAGGATTGTACAAAAAGTCGCTGCCGGAATTGCCGGGGTAGTTGTTCAGCGGAGTCGGGCTCGATACGCCACCCGTAGCAGCACTTCTGCATTTCAGTTTCAATTTCGAATCGTCGAACTGGTGGCGGTGCCCCGGCAACTGATTCCATTGCAGCACAGTGGTATTGGCGCCTCCGGTTTTTCCAAGCGGATAGTTTTTGCCCGGGTGAATGGGCAGTCGCCCGCGAAAATCGGGAAGCGCAAAAGTGGTAGTGCCGTTTCCGCCGTAGGTAGTCCCCAGGAGTGAGAACAGTGCCATATTGGTATTGATGGACATGGTTTGTCCGTTACACAGCAGCCAATTGCGGGGAGGCTTCGCGCCGGCGAACAGGCGGATTTCTCCTAGCGTATCAGAATACATGGTATAATGTTTAAATGATGAAACATGTCGGTGGGTGCCCTGCGAAATCAGTGGAGCACAAAGGAGTGGAAATAGCACCTGAAGGACGAAAAATGCCGGTGACAAAAAAGTGACAACCTGGCGCGTGGCGGGTAATTAATTGATAATCAAGTAAATGTACGAGGTTGTGCAAAATGAAAAATCCTATAAGGTTTCAAAAACCTTATAGGATTAAATCATCATGTGTGTACGCCGTGCGCTACACCCCGGCCGTTTTCCGCCGCATCCGCAGACGGGTCTGGTGGATGGTGTTTTTATTTACGCCCAGCATATTGGCCATTTCCTGGGTGCTCAGGTCGAGTTTTTCGAGGGCCAGCAGGCGGGTTTCGGCAGGCGTCAGATCGGGGAATTGTTCTTTTTGCCGGATGATAAACTCCGGGTGTACTTTTTCAAAAACTGCCCGGAATTTCATCCAGTCGTCGTCGGTGAGGATGGTGGCACGCGTGAGTTGTTCGAGGTATTCGCTGCGTTCGCCGTGCCGGGATAGTTTTTCATTTTCGAGGCGGAGGTTTTCCGACAACTCCGATTTTTCGCGGAAGACCCTCGTGAGCGATTCCAGGTCGTTTCGGGCGGCCTGCAATTCGGCTTCCTTCTGGCGACGGTTGTGTTGAAGGCGGCGGAAATGGACGTAGGCCAGCGCCAGCACGAGCAACAGGATAACGATCGCGGCATTGCGCAGCCAGGTTTGCAGTTGTTTTTCCTTCTCCACCAGTTGCAGTTGCTCCGTGTATTTTTCGGCGGCAAGGCGCTGCTGGATGCGCTCGAATTTCCGGGCGTCGTTGCGCCGGTTGAGGCTGTCCTGAAGCGGCCGGGCGAGGTTCGTGTAACGGATAGCCGCAGCGTAATCGCCTTTCATTTCATACAACCGGGCATAGGACTGATAAAAACGGATGTGTTTGAAGTAGTTGTTCTCCGTCAGACTGCCGCCGGCTTTTTCGTTGATCTCGTCTACCCGGTGCAGCAAGTCGGCCGCTTCGTCCCGTTTGCCCAGCTCGAGTTTGGTGGAAATAAGCACCTGCAGGGCGTCGTATTCCGCCCAGAGATCAGGTTTTGCGCCATGTTCATCTGCTTTCACAAGTTTATAACCTTCGTTCGCATAGTTTTCGCCTTCGGCAAAATTGCCCTGTTCCACCAGCATCGAAGCGATGTCGATGGAAGCGATGCCCTGCCAGATCCGGCATTGCCGCCGGATTTCCGCGCTGTTTGTTTGCAGCGCCCGGCTGAATTGCAGGATTTTCTGCGCGTATTCGATGCCTTTGGGATAATTTTTTTGCCGCTGAAAAATAGTCTGTATGTGGTTCAGGACCAGCGTGTACGTATGGCGTCCCGGCTCCGTTGGCTGTATGAAACGTTCCGCCACCGTGAGGTACTGCAGCGCTTTTTCAAAATCTTCGAGGTTGAACATGAACGAACCGGAATGGAACAGGATCCTGGCAATGTCGTACTCCCTGAACTGTTCAAATCCGAGGGCCTCCATTCGTTCGAATTCGCGCAGGATTTCCACGTACAGTTGTTCGTGCGGCAATTTTTTCTGGTAAAACTGCTCGAAAACGGCAAAGTGATGCGCCACGGTTTTTTCGATGTTGAAACCGACTTTTCGGGCCTCCGCTTCCATGTCCGACAACAATTCCCAGGTGGTTTTTTCCGTCAATTTCAATTTGCGGCGTTCCTGGAATTTGTGGTATTGCAGGGCCAGCAGGCTGCGGCGGTCGTTCTTTTCGGCGGCTATTTCGAACATTGGACCGAACGCTTTTGTCAGGGCGGCAGAATCCATTTCCGGAAAAGGGATGCTGTGCACAAACCTGAAACGTTCCGCATCCGGCATGTTGCGGAACGCGGCTTCTCCGAACACCTCCTGCGCAAAAAAGGAGCCGCCGGGCATGCAGAGGAGCATTAAAATAAGGACGGATGCGGGTCCGTGTTGCTTCATTTTTGCTTTATAATCAATCCTGTAAACAGATGCATCACAAATATGATTCATTTGACGGTCACAGGAAGAATAATTCTGTAAAATGGCAGATATCTGTTATAATTGTCCTCCATAAAACCAACCTCTATGCTACGCCGAATGTCCTCTCTTGCAGTGCTCTCCACGGACTGGGCCGCGCTGGTCCTGCGTGTTATCTTTTGTGGATTACTTCTTTACAACCACGCTTTTGTCAAATTCGCGCTGTTTCGCGACAACCCGGACAGTTTTCCCGACCCCCTGGGTTTCGGCGCAGCGCCTTCCTTTTATCTGGTGATGTTTGCCGAAATGATCTGCGGCGCGCTGGTGATGCTCGGCCTGTTTACCCGACCTGCGCTTGTTCCACTCATCATTACCATGACCGTTGCCCTGCTTCGCATTCATTGGGAAAACGAAATCACCGATAAGGAACTGCCTTTGCTTTACCTCGCTGTGTACGGCGCAATTTTTATGTTGGGACCGGGCCGGTTTTCGGTGGACAGGAGGATGGGTTATTAGTTATTGGTTACTGGTTACTGGTTATTAGTGGTGGTAACGCTTGGTGTTTTCAAAAGCCAAGCGTTACCACCACTAATAACCAATAACTATCTTTTCCCTCCCTCCGCCAGCCCGCTCTCCCGATTCCGGATTACCTCCTGAATCGGCACGCCCGCGATTTTACTTTCCAGCCAGGCTATAATATCGAGGTACATGAATGAGCGGCTTTCGAAGGG
>JAKQJD010000550.1 GCA_029561355.1 Bacteroidota bacterium
CGCCACCTGGACCAACGGCACCTACAGCAACCGCCGCACTTTCACGGTGAACAACCTGCCCGCCGGCCGTGATCTGAAAATCCGGATTCGGGTGCTGGGGACGAAGGCGCGACACAGCGCGTGGTCGGAGTCGGTGGCCGCATCACCCGATCAGCCCGATCCGCCGCGAATGTTCCATCGCTTCCTCCGTATGGTTAAAAACGCAGCATTCAATCTCCCCGCTTTCAATGCGGGCCAGCATGGCACGGGTGGCGGGTTCCTTTTCCGGCCGGATATTGCGCAGGTAAACGGCCGTGATATTGTCCGGGTACTTGTTGGCGATGGCCGTGTATATCTCCGGGTCGCTTTGGGAATTATCGCCGAGCAGAACGAAACGTTGTTTGGGAAAAGCGTGCAGAATACGCGCAATACGCATCAGTTTGGTCTGGTGTTTTGTGCCGCCGCTGCTCAGCAACTGGTACCATCTTTTGATTTGACTCAGTAAAAAAGCGCCGTTCGGCAAGCGATTGTGCTCGAAAAACGTATGCAGGTCGTCGTACAAATTCCATTCGCTGCTCGATACGTAAAAGAAAGGGTTCGGCACGTCCGGTTCGGTATGTGCCAGCGCCAGCAAATCGTAATACCGCACGATATCGGCAAACGTTTTGCGACTGCGCGGGTTTTTGCTGAACATCACACCCAGTTTTTTGCCGGGCCGTGCGGAGTAGGAGATCAGCACCGTGTCGTCGATATCCGAAATAAACGCGTATTGGGTAATGTGCGGCACAAACACTTCGCCCGCCCCGCTCACGAGCACGTTGCCCGCCGCATCCAGCAAATCCACCGAAACGCCATGCCATCCGGCAGGAACACTTTCAGCCGATGCCCATTCGAATTTGAAAAAACCGTCTGTTTCCGTCGTCGTGTGAAATTGCTGTGCGTTCCATTGCAGGCGTACGGGTACCCCGGGGACAGGCTTTACCATAAATAACCGGATCAAACGCAGGGTATTGCGCCAGATACTGTTGCTGAACGTGCTGGAATACGCCACACTGCCCTCCAGTACGTGACCGTACACCGTCAGATCGTGCTGGTGACCGTAGCCCTGATAAACCTTTACGGTTGCAACCGCGTTGTTTGATTTGTTCTTTATACCCATCGATGATCGATTTGCTCTGTCTGCGTTTCTTTAGCGGCCTGTCATATGACCCAAATAGAAAACTTGAAAATACTGTTTGTCCTCAACCCCAACTCCGGTAATAACAACACGGACTGGAGCCAGGTGATAACGGCGTATTTTGCGCCCCTGCACCACGTTATTGAAATATACGAAATCCCGGAGATCTGTGACCGGAAAACCCTGGAAGATAAAATCAAATCCTTTGCGCCGCAACAGGTGGTGGCCGTCGGCGGTGATGGAACGGTGAAATTAGTGGCGGAATGTCTGTTGAAAAAAGATATCCTGCTGGGAATTTTGCCCGCCGGCTCGGCCAACGGACTGGCCAGGGAACTGGGTATCGGCAATGATCCCGCCAAAGCCCTGGATACGCTCGTGGCGGGATATTCCCAAAAACTGCATGCCACCCAGGTCAACGACCACCTATGTATTCACCTGAGCGATATCGGCCTCAATGCCTATGCGATCAAACGGTTTGAAACGCAGCAGCGCCGCGGCATGTGGGGTTATCTGATCGCCACCCTGCGGGTGCTGTGGCAAAATCCGCTGCTGGAAATAGACATGAAGGCAGACGGCCAGACCATTCATATCCAGGCTGAAATGATTGTAATCGCCAATGCCACCAAATACGGCAGCGGTGTGGTGATCAACCCCATCGGCAAACTGGACGACCACCTGTTCGAAGTGATCGCCATCAAAAAAATATCTTTACTGGAAATCCTGAAAATGGTATTCAGGCATACGTCCTTCAATCCCGACAAAACGGAGATGTTCCAAACCGATTCCCTGACGATGCGTTCCAGCAAAAACGTTCATTTTCAGGTAGATGGCGAATACCTGGGTAAAATAAAACAGGTGAAAGCCACGATCATTCCGGATGCGCTGGAGGTGATTGTACCGGCTCCGGTGGAATGAAGAAACTTTTAAAAATCCCGAAGCGCTGACAAAACACCAACCCAACACTACCTTTCAGCCAAAAACCATGCGATTTGTATGCACTTTCTTCCTTACGCTTTGCTTTAACCACCTTTTTGCGCAAGAGGATAAAGGTGATCTGTTCCGCATCCTGAGCGACGAATACAGCGCACTCACTGTACGATACAGCCTGCTGCGGGAAGCCAAAACAGAGATCCTGTTCAGCACCTACATCATCAAAAGTGATGAAATCGGTTTCGCCAACCTCAAAATGCTGGTCGATGCTGCGCATCGGGGCGTTCAGGTGAAGGTAATACTGGATGGCCTGGGCAACAGGCTCCCTGCCGATATGTTGCTGTACCTGGCCGATCAGGGCGTGCAGGTCAAGATTTTCAACAAAAAAATATGGACGAGGCCCGCCACGATCTTTCGCCGCATGCACGGGAAAATGCTCATCGTGGACGGCAGCCTGTGCCTGGTGGGCGGGCGCAACATCGACAACGAATACTTCCGGATGGATTCGCTCAATAATTTCCTGGACCGGGAAGTATTGATTCGTGGCGACGAAGCCGTTTCCGACGCCTGCACGCATTTCAATGCCATGTGGAACCACAAGGTCATTTGTACCGATCTGAAAGGCACCTTTAACCCCGATGACCGTCATCGCTGTGATTCTCTTCTGAAAAACTCAATCGGAGAAGTTGCCCATCGATTGCCGCTCCTGCGTCAGGTGCGTATTCCCGACACGATCAGCCTGAACGATGCCATGCGACCAACCGTCAACCCGGTTCATTTTGTTTACCCGGAATTCACGTACCGCAAAAACGGCCGCATCAGTCGCCCCAGCCGCAGCGACCGGCGTGTCACACGCGAATTGCTGAAACTGATTGCAGCAGCAGACAGCACGCTCGATATAGAAGTGGCCTATTTCCTGCCGACACACCTGTGGGTGAAAGCCTTGCGGGCAGCGCACCGGCGGGGCGTACGTATTCGTGTCATCACCAATTCTGCCCTTTCCAACGACGTACCGCTGCTGCAAGCCATTTACAGCAACCGCCGGAACCGATACAAACGCGCCGGTATAGAATTGTACGAATATTGCGGCAGCCGCATGGTGCACATGAAAGCCCTGACGGTCGACCGGCGCATCGCACTGATCGGGAGTTACAACCTGGAACGCAAATCGGAAAAATTCAACACGGAAGTAGCCGCCTGGGTCGACGACCCGTTTCTGGCAGGCAAGCAGGAATCCTTGTTTGAAAAATATCTGGTGAATTGCCAGCCATATGGAGGCGAATGTCCCGTATCGCCAACGGCATTCAGTGCGGAACAAAAGAAACGCAAAAAGAAGGTGGCCTGGATGCGATGGACGCTGGCCCCCATTGTAGGGTTGGTACTGTAAAAAATCCGCGATTCAGGCCGGGTGTCCGGAAGGAACAACCCTGTTCGGAGCCGGACGTTATTCTGCGGGTTTATTTGCCTTTTTTTTCGCTTTTTCCTGTTTTTTAAAATAGCCCCGCAACAGAAAATTATGTTGCAGTGCCTCCATGTTCCGGTTAAATGAGGCAACCCCTTTTTCTGCGTGGTCGACAGTCAGGCGCAATTGGCCGGCCATCAGCGAATCGTTCATCAGTGTGTGCAAAGGACCCGGCCCGCGGTTCATATCCTCATTGACGGAGGCCACCACTTGCTCCAGGCCGGCCGTCAGGCGCTGGATATCGGTTTCCAGCGTTTTCACCTGACCTACAGCCTGCCGGAGTTCCAATGCCATCGCCGTGTCGGTCATAAGGGTGGCAACAGTGCCCCGGCCTTTTGTGGCTGCATCCAGCGTCAGCAAGGCTTCCGACATCAGTGCCGACGATTTTTCTGTCGTTTCCCGCAGGTGCAGGAGCGAGGCTTTCAGATTGTCCGGGATCGAGCGGTCGTTCAGCAATTCCGTTAATTGAACGCTCTGACTGATCCGGTGCAGGATCATCACCAGTTCTTCGGAAATAACAGCCACGTTTTCGTTGGTCCGGTGCAGGGTCTGGAGCATTTTTTCGGTACTGATCTCTTCATCTGAAGCAAGCAGTGCTCCGGCCTGAACCAGCGGCGCTCCGCCCGCGCCCGCTACAATATTGACTACCCGGTTGCCCACCAGTCCGTCGGTACCTAGACTGGCTTTGGCGCTGGCGCGCAAAATCTGGCGCATCTTTTGGTCGAGATCCATGCGCACTTCCACCACCGTATCGTTGAGCAATACCACCTGGCGGACATTCCCTACGGTAATGCCGCCGTAGCGTACGTTGTTCCCCGCAATCAGGCCGTTAACGGCTTTGAAATGGGTTTTAACGATGAAACTGGAACCGAAAAGACTGCGGTTTTTGCCCAGCAGGTAAAGCGTAAGGATCAGCACACATAACGCCGACAGGACAAAAAGTCCCAGTTTTACAGAATTTGCAGTTTGCTTTTTCATAAAGCGCCGGATGAAGTATATGAACGGAAGGATGCCGGCGGACGGCTGATTATTGAAAGAATAGATTGATTTTTTCGTCGGGGTTGTTTTTCAACGCATCATAAGTACCTGTGGCATAACATCTTCCATCGATCAGCATCGCAACCCGCTGCGCGGTGAGTTGCACACATTTCATATCGTGGGTAATAATGATGGAAGCGGTATGGTATTTTTCACCGATGGTATTGATCAGGTTAATGATTTCCCGGCTGGTGATGGGGTCCAGCCCGGTTGTGGGCTCGTCGTATAAAATGATTTCCGGTTTGAGGATCAGCGTACGGGCCAGGGCAATCCTTTTGCGCATGCCGCCGGATAATTCCACCGGCATCATATCTACCGTATGTTCGAGCCCTACATTTTTCAAGGCTTCCATCACCAGGTCGTCGACTTCCTGCTGGCCCATGCGAAATGCATGGCGGCGCAATGGGAATTCCAGGTTTTCCCGAACAGTCATCGAATCGTACAAGGCGTTGCTCTGAAACAGGAAACCTACTTTCATACGCATTTTATCCATGGCCTTGTGATCGAGCGTCAGCACGTTTTCATCCAGCACGGTGATTTTCCCGTGATCGGGACGGATGAGGCCGATGATGCATTTGATCAGCACGGATTTGCCGGAACCGGAGCGGCCGAGTACGACGAGGCTTTCTCCACGTTGCAACGTCAGGTCGAAATGATCCAGTACGCGGTGCGATCCGAAGGATTTGCAAAGCCCTTTCACGGCGATCACTGTTTCTCTCGTATCCGTTTGGTGTTTCATGATATAGCGGGTTTACAACAGGTCGGCCACTTGTACGGCGATCAGATCGAGAATAAAGATCAGGACGGAAGAAACCACGACGGCAGCATTGGCTGAACGCCCAACTCCTTCGGTGCCTTTACTGGAATTGTACCCCTGGAAACAGCCGATAATGCCGACTGCAAAACCGAAAAAGAAGGTTTTGACAATAGCGGGAACGACATCCTGGTAGGCAAGCGAATCCAGAATTTGTTTGAAGAACAGGTTGAATTGCACTTGCTCGTACAGATTGATGCCCAGGTAAGAACCGTACAGGGAAACGGCATCTGACAAAATAACCAGCACCGGTAACATCAGTACGGAGGCCAGGGTGCGGGTAACGACCAGGTATTTAAACGGGTTGGTGCCGGATACTTCCATGGCGTCGATCTGCTCGGTCACTTTCATCGAACCCAGTTCGGCGCCGATGCTGGAGCCGATCTTTCCGGCAAAAATGAGTGCAGTCAGAATGGGGCCGATCTCGCGTACGATCGAAATGCCGACCATCGCAGGAATCATGGCTTCTACGCCGTAATACACCATGGTGGGATGCAATTGCATGGTCAGTACCAGTCCCATAATAAAAGCAGTCAGCGCGGCGAGTGGAAGGGATTTGTACCCGACGATGTAACACTGCCGCAACAGTTCCTGCCATTCATAACGGGTGCGCAGGCCCTGCCGGAAAAAGCGGAAAGCAAAACGGGATATTTCTCCGGTCTGATTCAGGAACACTCGTGTTGCATCGGGAAAATTCATAGCCGTTCGGTTAAAAACATAGTTGCCAGACGATCGCCCCGCCATCGGAGGGTATACAGGATTTCCGATTCGGGTTTGCAGCCTGTCTTTTCCAAAAGTGCCGGTAGAATCCCGGATGGAAGATGATTGAGGTCAGGGGCAGGATTGATCTTTTGTCCGGCGCTCCCGTTTCCCGCTATCGGAGCGGTCTGTGGCCGTTGAAACATGGCCGGCAAGGCTAATTCAAATCAAATCGCTTTATGACGGGCATCATAATTTTTTTGTGTTGCAAAACCCATCTTTGCAGGTATAAAAATCACCGGTATGGCAGTGTTGATCATACTCTTCGTCGGAATGCTGCTGCTGCTGACGGGCCTGTTGCTGACACCGTTACGGCTGGCAATCGATTCTATACGGGGCGTTTATCAAATACGCTGGTACGGCCTTGCCACCCTCAACTGGCTGCCGGAGGAAAGTCCCGACATGCTGGAAATGCGCACGTTGTTTTTTAAAAAGAGGTTCAACCTGGCCGCACATATTTCCCAACGTAAACCTGCCGGAAAGCCTGCCCCTGCCCGTAAGTCCAGAGCCAAACCGGCCTCGTCGCCCCGGCACATGCTTAAAATTGCCTTGGCCATTCTGAAAACCTTTCGGGTGCGGCGCTGCCAGGTTAACTGGGATGCCGGCGACTATGTACTCAATGCGTGGCTGTTCCCGGTTTGTTTCTTTTTGAACCGATTCCCCGCATCGGTATCCGTCAATTTCAATGGGCAATGCGACATCGTGCTCATCATTGAAAACAGCGCAGGGCGCCTGCTTTGGGCATTTCTGAAATCATCCATATTCACATAAAAATCTTTTATTATGAAAACGAATTATGATGAAGTCCTCCAGAAAATCACCGATTTTCTGAAAAACGAAACCAAAACGGAAACCGTCATTGGACGGGAGTTCAAACTCGGCGAGTTTACCTGCGTCCCGGTGATCCGCCTCGGTCTGGGGTTTGGTTTCGGTGGCGGCGAGGCCGCACTTCCCAACGATAAAGCCGGTCACACCGACGGTTCGGGCGGAGGCGCCGGCATGGGAATAGAACCAATGGGATTTCTGGTAACGCGTGGTGCGGAGGTCAATTTCGTGTCGACCAAAACCAGCAAAGGACTCTCGGCAGCATTTGAAAAAATGCCTGAACTGCTCCAGAATTACCTGCAAACCAGACACCAGGAAGTGCCGGCCGTATAGCCGTACAGATATTTGCTTGAGCAATGGCGTTGCATGGCCTTTTCCCGATGGCCTGCAACGCCATTTTTTATTAATGGACTATCCGGCAACATGTATCGATTAATTTCGATATTTGAAGTTTCTATCATCCTCTCACACAAGCCAATCTGTCACTGTCACTATGGGATTCCTTTCCTTCCTGGGCGAAAAAGCGCACATGCCCAACGTTACGCTGCGCAAACGAAACCGCTACAAACACATGGACGCCTACACGCAGAATATTTTGCGCGGGCCGTCCGAACTGTCTGTAAAAGAACGCGAAACCATCGCAGCGCTGGTGTCGGCCACCAACTCCTGCCAGTACTGTACCGGCGTACACCGCGAAACGGCGCTCCTGTACGGCATGGAGGAAGGACTGATCCAGGCGCTGGTAGACAACGTAGATACCGCGCCGGTGCCGGAAAAACTCAAACCGGTTCTTCGGTACGTGAAAAAACTGACCCTGACGCCCTCCAAAGCCGTGCAGGCCGATGTCGATGCCATCTTGCAGGCCGGCTGGTCGGAACAAACCGTGGAGGACACCGTGGGCATCACTGCCCTGTTCAACTATTACAACCGCCTGATGGACGGGTTGGGCATCAAGGGAAATATACAAATTCACCAGACTGACGCCGGTTTTTTACTCAAATACGGGTATATGTTCCCCGGAATTGTGGCGTGGTACCTGAAGACGTTTAGATATAAGATTTAAAATCACTTGACTTGCTCCCGGCCTTTCAC
>JAKQJD010000561.1 GCA_029561355.1 Bacteroidota bacterium
CTGCACGTGAACCTGCAAATGCGCGACCGGATTTTCCGGGATTCGCTCACGGAACGGCGCATCGGTCCCACGGATTCGATGAAGTTCGAATACAAACGCATCGAACTGAACGACACCACGCAGGTTTTCGAAACCGCAACGCCCGGTCGGCGCGTGATCATCGAACCCGACGGCACGGAGGGTAGCCTGTCCATGATCGTGGCCATTCAGGGCGATTCGTCGCCGCTGATGCTCGATCAGCCGCTGCGCGAACATCCGGTGCAGGACGTCTTCCCGGTTTTGGAAAAAAAGTTTGCGGAAACCCTGACGCAGGCAGGCTCCCCTTTGCAGGCACGTCTCGTGCGTTTGAACAAAGACAGCACGTTTTCCGGACTATTGGCGGCGACCTATTCGGATGCTTTCAGCGATGATCAATTTGGTGTGCTGCTCGACGATTACCAGAAAAACGTGCTGCGCGGGATGTGGCCGCAAATACTGTTTTCCGCCCTGCTGCTGCTCTGCGTGGCGCTGGCTTTTTTGTTTATTTACCAAAGTTTGCAACGCCAAAGCCGGTTGACGGAACTGAAAAACGATTTCATCCGCAACATGACCCACGAACTCAAAACGCCCATCGCGACGGTGAGCGTAGCCGTGGAAGCGCTGCAAAATTTCGACGCCCTGCAAAACCCGCAACGCACCCAGGAATACCTCGATATTGCCGGTATCGAACTGAACCGCCTGTCGCTGCTGGTAGATAAGGTGTTGCGTGTTTCGATGTTTGAAAAACAGGAACCCGAACTCCGCCGCGAACCGCTCGACTTGAAACTGCTGGTGCAGGACATCCTGCATTCCATGCGCCTGCAATTTGAAAAACACCATGCGCAAGTGCAATTCCTGCCTGAATCGGGCGATTACTCTGTTTCCGGCGATCGGTTGCACCTCAGCAGCGTGGTGTACAACCTGCTGGATAATGCACTGAAATATGGCTCCGAGCATCCGGTGATCCGCGTCGGCATGTCGCACCGCGACGGGCAGTTGTCGTTGCAGGTGCAGGACAATGGCGTCGGTATTCCGGCTGCTTATCAGGGACGTGTTTTTGAAAAGTTCTTCCGCGTACCCACGGGCGACGTGCACAATGTGAAAGGGCACGGACTCGGACTGAGTTACGTGGCGGGCGTGGTGCGCCTTCATGGCGGCAGCATCGGCCTGGAAAGCCGGGAAAAAGTGGGCTCCACGTTTACCATTTTATTACCTACCGAAAAACCCGCCGCCTGATGCAAAAGATCAAAGTGCTGTACGTGGAAGACGAGCCTTTTCTGGGCAAAATAGTGAGCGAAAGCCTCGAAAGCAGGCAATTTGAAGTGCTGCTGGTAGCCGACGGCCGCGACGTGTTGGCGGCGTACGAACAGTTTCAGCCCGATATTTGCGTGCTCGATGTGATGCTGCCGCACCGCGACGGTTTCTCACTGGGCCAGGAGATCCGGCAGCAGAACCCGCACATTCCCATCATTTTCCTGACGGCCAAAAACCAGACGCAGGATGTGTTGCAAGGCTTCGAATCGGGCGGCAACGATTATATCCGCAAGCCATTCAGCCAGGAAGAACTCATCGTACGCATTCAGAATCTGCTGCGTATCAGCGGGATGGCTGCACCGGTTGCCGCGCCGCCTGACGGAACGATCCGCCTTGGGCGTTACCGGTTCGCGCCCATGCGACAGGAACTACAACTGGAAAACGACCTGCGCACCCTCTCACACCGCGAAACGCAGTTGCTGGAAATACTCACTTCCCGGCCGAATGAAGTCATTCCCCGAAAAGACGTGCTCGATGCCGTGTGGGGAAACGACTCCTTTTTCAACTCCCGCAACCTCGACGTGTACGTCACCCGGCTGCGCGATTACCTGAAAGAAGACAGCGCCGTGCAGATTCTGACGCTGAAAGGGGTAGGGTACAGGCTGGTGTGCAGTTGAACGGTGGTGCCTGTGCTGGAACGAGTACATTTTTCCTCAATCTTTATCACTCTCCCCTGCGGCGCGTGTTTTTCAGTTCATTCCGAAAAACAGATCGATATGACGCGCCTCTCGCTTCCCGACAAACTCGCCCGCATCCAAC
>JAKQJD010000569.1 GCA_029561355.1 Bacteroidota bacterium
GGCATTATCGGGGGGCCAGTAACCTTTTTGCAGCGTGCCGCCGTCGAGAAAACGGGTAGGGTAGAGCGCGTAATCCCAGGCGTCGTCGCAGCGTTTTTCCCATTTCAGGTACTTGATTTTTACTTTGTCGCCGTATTTCGCCGTGAGTTGCTTGGTCGAATAATACATATTCGTAGCGATGACGACCATTTCGGGCATATCCGGCTTCAGGATGCCCTGCTGTTCCAGATACTCGATGCCCTGGCGCACGCTGACGCCCCAGTAATCGGTTTCATATTCGCCGAAAGCGCCGGCTGTGCCGCCCACGATGGGGTTAAAATACACGTACGGCATTTTCGGATTGGCGGCAATGAAGGCGCCTGCATCGGCCAGCGTAAGCCCCAGCGCGCCGTAAACCGCCCATTGCAGGTATTTTTTTTCAGAGAAGAAGGTAGCCAGTTCGTTCCAGAATAACCCCGCAGCCACCGCAATCGCCGGATAAGCGAACGTAAGGTGACGCCAGCCGTCGTGGATCACCGAATTTTTGTAAATCACATAAAATACCGGGAAAATACCGGCAAAAAACACCAGCGAAACCCACAATGGCTGGTAGCGGCGCAATAGCCGCGGAGCGAGCACGATACTACCTGCAAAACCCGCCAGCGCTGCCAGTGGAATGGTATAAACGATCCATTTAACCGGATAGAACCACGGCGTTTTGTCAGACATCTGGTTGATGCCATCGAACAATACCCGGATTTTTACCTCCAGATCTGCAAATTTCGAAAGTGCTACGAACGGGTTTTTCAGCGGACTTTGCATGGCAAAAGGCCAGAAAAACAGCGCGAAAACGTAACCTGCCACGGCTGTTCCGAAGGCAATCGCCAGGTATTTTTTCAAGTTTTTACCATCGGAAAAAGCCTTTAAACCGCCGTTTTTCAACAGGAAATGAAGCCCTGTGAAGAGGAATAAAATAGCGAACGACAACAAACCGCCCGCCCGTATACCCAGCGAAATGCCCAGCCCGACCGCTATACCCGCCAGATTCCACCGGCGCGTTTCGGGCAGTTTTTGCAACACAACGGCCATGTTGTAAATGGCCATGATGTAGCCCGCCGCGAACGGGATATCCTTGGGGTTCATCAGCGAATCACCGACAAAACGCGGCGACAACAGCATGATAATCAAGGTGATAATACCTGCTCTCCAGCCGGCGATGAGCGCTGCCAGCAGTCCTGCGCACAATATAGCCACCCAGCCGAGCGCCGCGCTCGATGCATGGCGTACCTGGTGGTAACCGAGGTCGGTGGGCTGGAGCCCGAAGGTTTTGTTGGCAAAACCGGTCACGACTTCGAAAAAGCCGCCATACAAATGCATGTTGCCTTCAGGAATATTCAGCGCAGTGGTGTCTTTGCCGAAAGTGCTGTAATAATTCACCAGTTTCTGGGAATAATCCACCTGAAACTTGTCGTCGGCATTGATGCCGGAGCCCAGCGACAATCCGAGCAGGATCAGCAACCCGGCAGCGGCTACACCCCAGAAAATTTTGCGCAACAGCGCATCGTTCGCAGTGCCGACAGACGGGCGTTCCAGAAAGTCGCGCGGCTCCTGTGCAGTTGCCGGAGCGGGTTTGCGTGCCGGCGTACGTTGCTCGGGTTTTGGGTTGGGTTTACCGGATTTTGCCATTTTCTGAGCGGACAATTAGCGGTGGACGCTGCCACCTGGTTGAAAACGGGCGCAAGGTAGGGAAATCGTGTTATTGGTTACTTGTTATTGGTTATTAGTTATTGGTTATTAGGGGTGTTTCAGGCAGGTACTTATTAAAAGGAAAACATTCCTTTCCTGTTTTGCCATTAACGGCCTGAAACACCCCTAATAACCAATAACTAATAACCAATAATCACCGATTGAGGTGCACAATGTACCACACCGCCACCGCCGTCAATAGAATAATGAGAATCATCAGCGCGATGGTGAGCGGCTGTAAAAAAAGAATACCCCGGCGCCGGGGGCGGCGCGACTTGTCGAGTTTTTTCTCCAGTTTCTGCCACACCTTTTCGGCGGGCCGTTCGTGGAGTTTTTCCTCGTTTTCCTTGAAGAAGTCGAATATGTCGGGCATTACTTGGTTATTTGTTATTGGTTATTTGTTATTGGTTATTGGTGGTGATAGCGCTTGATCATATGGAATATCATGGCCAATCTACTCCGATACATCAGGCGTGACCCCTCCTAATAACTAATAACAAATAACTAATAACCCTTTAATTTCAATAAGTTACGCAATTTCTCCTTCGCCAGTACCAACTGGCTTTTGCTGGTATTGATACTGATACCGAGCATATCGGCGATTTCCTGGTGTTTATATCCTTCCAGCACGTACAGGTTAAAAACCGTGCGGTATCCCGGCGGCAGGTGGTCGAGCAGGTCGAGGATTTCGCGGGCGCTCAGTTCAGCATCCACACTGAAACTGTCGGCTTTGTCTGGGAACGCACTTTCTTCACCCGGGAACACCAGCGGCTGTTTTTTGCGTAGCATCATCAGCGATTCGTTCACCATGATGCGGCGTATCCAGCCTTCGAAACTACCCGCTCCGGCGAAGTATTCGATCTGCGAAAATACCTTGTAAAAACCACTTACCAGCGCCTCTTCGGCATCTTCCCCCGAACGCAGATAACGCCGGCATACCGAGAACATCAAAGGCGAATAGCGGTCGTACAGCCATTTCTGGGCTGCCCGGTCCTGTTCCCGCAGTTTGTCGATCAGTATACTTTCCGTCACGCGAATGGGTGTGTTAAAAGGATTCCGGCAAGTCAGATGTGCAAAGCAAACATTTTGGCGGGAACTGATCAATATTATTTTAAAAAAACTGGCCGGTTTGGGCAATCTTTCAATTCATCCGATGACTTCGAGTCATCGGATGAATTGAAAGATTGCCCAAACCGGCCAGTTTTTTTATTTTTCAGGGCCTGCCGGAATTTTAACACACCGCACTGCAACATCCTGCCTGCGCCGGGTGTCTTTAGGCCGTTATCTCCATCAACCGGCGCGCTTTTACCGGCCAGATTTTCAGATCCCTCCGGGGAAATATTCCAACCAAATCAACAGCATTTCCGGGCAACTCCGCTACCGGGCGCTCACTGCGCCGGGCTATCGTTTGCTTTGCCTGCGACACACCACCACATGAATAAAACAATCCTGCTATGTCATCAAAAACGAATTGCCTCAGCCTTATCCTGTTGATTTTCAGCGTGTATTTAAATCCTTTGCCGGCCAGAACACCACAATCTCCACCTTCCGTTTTCGA
This sequence comes from Bacteroidota bacterium, assembly GCA_029561355.1. Taxonomy (GTDB): domain Bacteria; phylum Bacteroidota; class Bacteroidia; order Chitinophagales; family Saprospiraceae; genus M3007. Next base: position 3,284 of record JAKQJD010000569.1, read on the forward strand.
CCTGCTGACGGAAAATGAAGGCAACAGCCTGACCATCGAAGTGGACCTCACCGAACTGATCAACAACAAAAAAACGAACCAGTATTTCCCCGGATCGCTCACCACCGCATCCGGAAAAATGTTCGGCGTCGAGATTCGGCCGCGCGGCAAATACCGCCGACGCAGTTGCGACGTGCCGCCGCTGAAAATGAAATTTCGCAAAAAAGAATTGAAAGCGGCCGGACTGGATACGCTCAACGAAATCAAGATTTCAGTGCCCTGTTTCGATGACCCCGAAAGCGAAACCCTGCTGCTGCGCGAATACGTGGCCTACCGGATGTTCGAGCGACTGAACCCCGCTTTCAGCGTCCGCGCCCGGCTGGTACGCATCACCTTCCACGATAAACATGTGGAAAAAACACGTCCGCCGGTGTATGCCCTGCTGGTGGAACATGAAGAACAGGTGGCTGCCCGCCTCGGCGGCGACCTCGTGGATCTGTTCAACCTGCCGCCCGACAGTATCGATGCAGAACAGGCAGCGCTCAATGCGATGTTCCAGTACATGATCGGTAATACCGACTGGGCTATTTCCGAAGTCAGAAATATTTATTGCCTGAAGCCGCACGCCGGCGGGAAAATTCGCGTCGTTCCCTATGATTTTGATTTTTCCGGCCTCGTCAATGCGCCGTACGCTATTCCGCGCAACAGCACGGGTCTGAAAAACGTGCGCGAACGTATGCTGGTGGCCGACGGCATTCCCGATGCTTCACTGCAACAGGCGCTGCAAGTGTTTAAAGAAACCCGTACAGCATTGGTCGGATTGTGCCAGGGACCTTTTTTGTCTGAAAAAAGCAGCGGGTATATGCAGAATTATATCGGAAAATTTTTCGAGGCAGTAGGCAATTGTTCCACCATTCCAACACGCATCAAGGGGAGTTTACGGTAAAAAGAAGTTATTAATCCGTGAACCCGGGCCGTCAATTTTGGAATATTATAAAATGTGCTGAACCTTGCAGGCGCCTTTTCCAGTTAGACCATGTAAATACCTCCTGGTCATCATCTAAATCCCCTGCATCGCATTACATGGAACTTAAAAACAACAAGTACCAACTCACTGACGGAATCGATCCGCTGGAGTTGTGTAAAGAATTCGGCACCCCGTTGTACGTATACGACGCGGCCATTATGGAAAGGCAATACCAACGCATCACGGCGGCGTATTCCTATCCGAAATTCAAGGTGCACTACGCCTGCAAGGCGCTCAGCAATCTGTCGGTATTGCGTTTTTTCAAAAAACTGGGCTCCGCGCTCGATTGTGTGTCCATCGGAGAGGTAAAACTGGGTCTGCGCGCCGGTTATGCGCCGGAAGATATTCTGTACACGCCCAATTTTGCCGGGCTGGAGGAATACGGAGAAGCCGTGGCGGCGGGTGTCAAGATCAACATCGACGCTATTCCGATGCTGGAAAACTGGGGCCTGCATTTCAAAAATGTCCCCATTTGCATCCGCATCAATCCGCACCTGATGGCCGGCGGCAATGAAAAAATCAGTGTGGGCCACATCGACTCGAAATTCGGCATCAGCATTCACCAGTTGCCGCATGTGCTGCGTATTGTCGAAAACCAGGGACTGAACGTGATCGGACTGCACATGCACACCGGCTCCGATATCCTCGACGTGGACGTGTTTCTGCGCGGCGCTGAAATTCTGCTGGAAGCCGCCCGGAAATTCCCGAATCTCCAATACATCGACCTGGGAAGCGGCTACAAAGTGCCGTACAAACCCGACGATATCGAGACGGATGTGGAAGAAGTGGGCGAAAAACTGAGCCTGTTCTTTGCGGAATTCTGTAAGGAATACGGCCGCGAACTGACGCTGATGATCGAGCCGGGCAAATTCCTGGTGAGTGAAGCGGGTTACCTGTTCGCCAAATGCACGTTGGTCAAACAAACCACTTCCACCGCCTTCGTCGGACTGGAAACGGGATTTAACCACCTCATCCGCCCCATGTTCTACGGCTCCTACCATAAAATTGTAAATGTAACGGAGCCCACGTTCAAGCCACGTATCTACAACGTCGTTGGCAATATCTGTGAAACAGACACCTTCGCCGTCGACCGCCGCATCGCCGAAGTGGTGGAGGGCGACGTGATTGGCTTTTACAACGCCGGGGCCTACGGATATACCATGGCCTCCAATTTTAATTGCCGGCCCCGCCCTGCGGAAGTGATGATTTATAAGGGGAAAGCGCATTTGATCCGGAAACGGGAGACGTTTGAGGATGTGATCCGGGGGCAAATTGAAGTAGAGATGTGAGAGATGTGAGAGAAGTGAGAGTCCGTAGCGTACACCGCTTCGCTCTATTGATTCAAAACACTGGAGCAAAGCGGTGTACGCTACGGACTCTCACTCTCTCACTTCTCTCACTCTCTCACTTCTCTCACCGTCTCACTCTCTCACCGTCTCACTTCTGATAAGAAAGGAACACCGATTCTATCGTATCGCAGCACACTTCCAGTTGAAATGCGTCGATAACGAGCGGCGGCGCGAAACGGATGATATTGCCGTGGGTCGGTTTGGCCAGCAGGCCTTTTTCGGCCATTTTTAGGCAAATATCCCAGGCAGTGTGGCTGTCTTCCGTGTCGTTGATGACCACGGCGTTCAGCAGGCCTTTACCGCGCACCAGCGTGATCAGGTCGGGGCGTTTTTGTTGCAGATCGGTCATGCGGGCGCGGAACATTTGGCCGAGTTTTTCGGCATTTTCAGCCAGTTTTTCATCGGTTACCACTTTGAGGGCTTCCATCGCCACGGCGCAGGCCAGCGGGTTGCCGCCGAAGGTGGATCCGTGTTCGCCCGGTTTGATGGTGAGCATCACTTCGTCGCTCGTGAGCACGGCACTTACGGGCAGCACGCCGCCGGAAAGTGCTTTCCCCAGAATCAGGATATCGGGTTTGAAACCGAAATGGTCGCAGCACAGCAGTTTACCGGTACGGGCGATGCCGGTTTGTACCTCGTCGGCAATAAAGAGCACGCGTTTGTCGCGGCAGAGTTGGTAGGCAGCGGGCAGGTACGTTTCGTCGGGCACGAATACACCCGCTTCACCCTGAATAGGTTCAACCATAAATCCGGCCACGTTTGGGTCTTGCAGCGCTTTTTCCAGTGCCGGAATATCGTTGTAAGGAATGATCTCGAAGCCCGGCATGTAGGGGCCGTAGTTTTTGAAACTGCTCGGATCGGTGGAGCTGGAAATGGCCGCCAGCGTACGGCCCCAGAAATTGCCTTCCACGAAAATGATCTTGGCCTGATTGGCGGGAACACCTTTTACTTCATAGGCCCATTTCCGGGCCAGTTTGAGCGCTGTTTCGCCGCCTTCCACGCCGGTATTCATCGGCAGCACGCGGTCGTAACCGAAGTAATTCGTGATAAACCGGGCGTATTCTCCCAGCAGGTTATTGTAAAAAGCGCGGGAGGTAAGCGTCAGTTTTTGCGCCTGCTCCGTGAGCGCGTTGATAATGCGCGGGTGGCAGTGACCCTGGTTAACGGCGCTGTAAGCCGACAAAAAATCGTAATATCGTTTCCCTTCCACGTCCCACACATGAACGCCCAGTCCGCGTTCGAGCACCACCGGTAGCGGGTGGTAATTATGAGCATTGTAGCGATCTTCCAGTTCCATGAGTTCGGAAGAGAGGGCGGGTGCGGTGGTCAGGACTTCCATAGCTTCAACAGGTGTTTTTGTGCGCATATTTGGCAAAAGCGCCGGTGATGTAAGAATCGAGTGGCAAAATTAAAGATTTCGGGCGAGACTTCGGGCAGTATTCTCCGTTTGTAACCTTCTAATAAATCCGATCCCGTAGCAGTATCGTACTTAGTAATACAAACAAATACCACAATTACTAACAAAACCGATCTGTTATGAAAAGCAAGATTTTATTTTGTATGCTCTCTTTGGCGTTGCTCTCCGGAACTGCCGTCGCACAAAAACTATCGCAAAACGCCCGCGCTGCGGTGGCTTTCGAACCGCCTATCAGGGAAGTGCTTTCGCCTGATTCCGTGGTCGACACGCTCTTCGGCCCCGCTTTTTCCGAAGATTGCGGCAGCCAGGTAACGGCGCTTACGTCCAACAACTGGGGTTTCATTACCGGCACAAACGGGTATGATGACGCCGAAAAAGCTCAGCGCATCACCCTCGGCGCGGGCAGTTTCACCGTTCAGGAAGTGTGGGGATTCTTCGCAGCCGCTTCCGTTGTGGGTAACGGCACCCTGCGCGCCAAAATTTATGAATCCACGGCGTCTGGCCCGGGCACCTTGCTGGCTACCAGTTCGGATATCAACGCCAGCGATATTGTGACCGATACTGCTGCCATCGTACCGACGTCCTTCTTCTTCCCGACGCCGCCGACGATCACAGGACCGGACGTATTCGTGAGCATCGACTTCGCCGACTTGTACGGCACGCAGGATACGGTCGGACTCTGGATGACCAATCCGGATTGCGGCGACGGCGATGACGCATATGAATTGTGGGGCGACGGCTCCGGCTGGTTCTCGTTCGACGATGCCAATTCCTGGGGTATAGAAACGAATCTGCTGATCGGGCTGGTGGTGGAATCGGGTTCCGTTTCCACGCAGGCGCCGCTGAGCATGAACGGCCTGCAAGTGCTTGCCGCAGCGCCCAACCCCGCTACGGAAGACATTCGCCTGAGCTACTACCTCGCCGATGCAACGGAAGTGCAGATTCAGTTGTATGCCGCCGATGGCCATATTGTACAAAGCATCAACAAAGGCTTTCAGGCTTCCGGTCCGTTTGTGGAAACCCTGCGCACGCACAACCTGCCTGCCGGAACATATGCCTACAGTATCACGACGGAAAATGCACGCCTCACGAGCAAATTTGTGGTGCAACACTGATTTAGTAGTTATCAGTTATCAGTTATCAGGGGTTGATAATCAGGCATTTGTAATCTTACTAAGCCTTACTGATTGTGATCCTGATTCGTTATCTGGTACAATTGTATGGAAAGTTGCTTTTCGGTTTGATCCGGAAAGCAACTTTTGCATTTGACAGGATGGGGTTGCGGATCTGTAGGAAGCCACACTTTTGAATATTTGGAAGATTGAATTAATTTTGAACGCGTTTCTAATTGTTCATCTCTCTAAAATTCAAAAAGCCAATGCTTTTAAACTCCATTTTAAAACAGTTTTTTACCGCTTTTTTTATCCTTTTTTGCACCTTTTCTGCTTATTCCCAGGCAGAATTTACAGAAATTGACGCCCTTGCCCGCAGTTTTCAAAAAAGCAAATACGACTCACCCGAAGCGCTCGCCAAAGCCATGTGCCAGAACCTGAAAACCGATCGCGACAAGGCGCGCGCCATTTTTGCATGGATTGCGGATAATGTGCGGTACGATTTCAAATCGATGGATTTTGTGCCCCCCAAAGGCATGAGCCGCGCCGAACTGGAAGCCACACGCATCGAACGCACCTATAAAAAAGGCAAGGGCGTGTGCGAAGATTATTCCGTACTCTATAAACACATGGCCGGCGCTGTCGGACTGGAATGCGTGCTTGTTTCCGGAAATTCCAGAAGCCTGATGCGCAGCACGCTGGGCGATCATGCCTGGAATGCCGTTAAAATTGACGGGAAATGGCAACTACTGGACGCTACCTGGGGTGCAGGTTACGTGGAAGGCGGCGACGATTTCAACCAGGTTTTTCAGCCAGGTTATTTTTTCACAGACCCCCGGATTTTCTCCATCAATCACTTTCCCAAAGAAGAAAAATGGCAATTGCTGGACAAGCCTCTGACGAAAGAGGAATTCAAAAGCCGCCCGGTTTTTTCATACGGCATTCCCGAACTGGGTGTGCTGGACATGCAGCCCTTCGGTAGCGCCCTCACCCGGGCAGCCGATGGAAAAGTGGAGGTCAGGCTGCGATTTTTGCAGGTGCCCGAAGTGATCCGCCTGAAAATGGGGACCCGGGAAATCCTGTTGTTCGACCGCTCGGAGCCCGATCAAGATGGATGGGTAACGCTGCGTTTTCACGCCGGCAGCGGCCGTGAATTGCAGGTATGGGGTGGCGAGCAGACGAAAAATGGCGTGCATACCCGGTTATTGGGTGTGTTTCCGGTGAAACCCTAGTTGTGCTGGTAAGGTTCGTTGCTGTAAGCCATTTTCCGTACATTCTCCAACACTCTTTTCATGTAAATCCTCCAAAACGTTTTTGTAAACAGCCAGTTCAGCGGGTATAGCCAAATAATATCGGAGTGCATCGTATAGGTGTATTCTATCAGGATTTTATTTTCCTCTAACTCCGAGGTTTTCCATTCGCCCACGAATTTTGAAAAACCCAGCATCCAGGCTTTAAAATCGCTCACTTCTATTTTCCAGTATTCATTTTCTCTTCGTTCGATGACTTTGTCTGTGGATGATTCGCCACCTTTAAACGTCAGGGATGGAGCAGCAAATACTTTTTTGCTTTCGCCGGGTTTGCCCCAGGATTTATCTTCCGTACAATGCGTAACCCTGGGCATGACGCCAAAGCCGGTGTGTACTTTGGAAACGTCGCAAAGCATGGGCGTTTTGAAGGCCCGCTCCAGGGAGCAGTTGTAAATGGTTTGAACGGTGACAGTGGTCGTCATGTATTGTTTTTAGTAAGGGCAATTTATGGCTTAGTGGTGGCATGAGCATTAAAAAGATAAAAGGTGTTTTTGCCGTTCGGCAAAAACACCTTTTATCTTTTTAATGCTCATGCCACCACTTGGTTAAAGCACGAGCCGATAGCCGGCAGGTTTACTGCTGAATATCATTGGCATTCCGCATGATAATCTGCTTCGCATTGAAGTCCGATACAATCGCCGTCAGCGTTACCGGAGCAGCGGGCGTAGCCGTGCCGGAGAACGTAGCGGCCGTTTGTGTAAACATGGCAATGGAGCCCGTTCCATCGTTCACCGTGCGGTTGCCGGAGAGGGTAGCGCCGCCGGTGATGGTCGCGTTGACGATGGTGACCAGGGTACTTTCCCATGCGTTGAAGTTGGTATTGATCTCGGCGATGGTAGCAATACGGGGCGTCAGCGTATTGCCGGTGCTAACCACCACTGCATTATCTACCGGCACGTTGTTCAATTGCAGGAGTTTGTTGAACTCGCTGATTTCCTGTTCCGAAATGATCACTTCGATCTCGTCGCCGAGGTTGAAAAAGTGTTCAGCGTCGAAACGAACCACGATTCCTGCGGTGCCGTCCTGAATGTACAGGTTGCGGTTGTTCAGGTTTTTGCCAAGGCGATCCGAAATAACGATTCCCTTGATCTTGCGGTTAGCCGGCGCGCTGGTGGTGGTGCCGGTGAAAATGCTGCGTATCGCGCTGATATCGATGGACGTTTCCGTACCGGTGCTGGCGCCGCAGCGGGTGCCGGTCATTTGTGCGCCGCTGGCGTTGCGCAAAGCCAGTTGGTACGTGGTACCGAACACATTGAGTACACCTTCTATGTAACCCTTACCCGTAGGCGTAAGTTGGCTGGCAAAATCGGAGAAACCGCTGGTGCGTACGAGCAATTGCTGGTGGCTGCAATCTTCGATGGTACGGTTCAGGCTGAATTGTGTGACCGGATCAGCGTAGGTTTTGGCAGTATCCAGTTTTGCAAACTGCACGTCGCTGAGGCGCACGAAAGTGCTGATCAGGCTCGGGTTAAGATCGCTGATGCTGATTTCTTTCGGCGCCAGCGGGGTTGTTGCAAACGGGCCTTTTACTACTTTGGAGCGAGCCTGCGCTTCCGTAAGACCTACGTCGCTCAGCACGCCGTTTTCTTCCACGGTGCTGCCGATCAGTTGGGTCAGGTTGTTGTAGTCTGTCAGGATGAGGTCTTTGCAGCGGATGTACAGCGTACGACCCAGCGGGTACTGCTGGAACAAAAATCCGTCGTTGAATTTTATTTCGATACCACCCGAAGCGTCCTGAATGACCAGGGTTTTGTAGTAGTTGCCGGAGCGGTCGTCCATGACTACTTCGCCACCGATGATGATGTCTTCGGTGATTTTGTCGAAACCGCCCGCCGTCACGTGCAGCGCTTTCAGTTCCGCGATGGTTTTGTTGGTAGTCAGCGTGACCGGTTCGCCACCTACCGGCGGTTCGTCGAATTCGGTCTTGACACAAGCCGTGATGCCCAGGGCCAGGCTGAGAACTGCGATAGCAGCGAAAAAGCGGTTCTTATTTTTTGCAAAAAACATATGTGAGAGTTGTCAGTTGTGAGTAGTGAGTGTGAGTGGTGAGTTGTCAATAGTGAGTTGTGAAAAACGTGAGTGGTTCGATACTCACAATTCACTATTCACAACTGACAACTCACAATTCACTTATTGCATGCGCAGGGTAATGCTGGCGAAATAGTTGGTTCCGTATGCGTACAGCAGTTCGTTGGTGTAAAAACGTGCGTCGCTCACGTCGTTCCGGAAAGCGTTGCGATAAGCATCGCGGCCGGAAATGACGATATCCTTGTTGTTGAGGATATTGTTGACGCCCAGGTTCAGGGCAACAAAATACGCATTTTTCCCACGCTGAATACGCCAGGATTTGCCGCCGAAAAAGTCGAGCGTATAAGCCGCCGGCGCTTTCTGCTGGTCGATGATCGTATTCCAGATCGGATCGGCAGGCGTGAGGCCGCTGACGAAACGAGAGGTGCGGCGCACCCGGTCGAATTCATAATAAAAATCGGCAGCGTAGTTCACCGTCAGCGACGCGAACCAGAAGTCCTTGCCTTCGTGGCGGATGCTGAACGAACCGGTCGTTTGCGGCGTGCGTGGCACGTAGAAATTCTCCTGGTACACGATGCCGGCGTTGATGATCGGCACGGCTGCGCTTCCGTTGTCGAGCGAGAACATCAGATCAGGGCGGTTGGTGTAAATGTATTTACCCAGGTTGGCGGCGGCGGTGAAAACCCAGCTCGGTAAGGGCTTCGCTTCCAGTGCTGCTTCCACACCGGCATGGCGGCGGTTTACGCCCTGAAGGATAGTGGCGCCGAAGAAGATCGGTTGCTCCAGGGAATTGTCGTCGCTGCCGAAGCCCAGGGAGCCCAGGTCGAGTTCGCCGAGCACACGGCCTACCGACCAGGCGCTGGCAAAAATGTTCTCCGTTTCATTTTTGAAATCGGTCATATATGCTGTCAGACGGCCGCGGAACTTGGGCGAACGCAACAGGTATCCGCCTTCCACACTTTGGATGGTAGATGCTTCGATGTTCGGCACCACGAAATCGCGGGTGCGCGGCGAAACGAATGTATTGCGGAACAGCGGCGCCCGTGTGCCATACAAACCATTGACGTACAGGTAGTTGCGACCGTTCATTTTCCAGGTCAGGCCACCTTTTACGGTGTAGGTCGTGAAATTCACCTTGTCCGATTCTCCCAGGGAGTTGTCGGGGAAACGGCCGCTTTGCATCAGACCGGTGCGCCACATTTGTGTGTTGCCACCTTCGACGGCTGCAAATACCTGGAATTTCGACAGCGAGTACTGCAATTGCGCCCAGGCGTCGGCTTTCGTGATGTTCTCATTGTAGTTGAAACCGAAAACGTCGCCTTCGCGCACTACATTATTAGGAACGCGCAGGTCGCTGTTGCGGGCCAAGGGATTGGTTTGTCCGTCGAAATTTCCGAAAAAGTCCCAGTCCGTCCAGAAATCACCACCCAGCAAATCGTCTACTACCTTGTAGTTTTTGCCCTGGTACCACTGGTAGTGTGCGCCGCCGTTGAGAGTCAGGCGCGGATTCAGGGTGTGGTTGATGATGATGTTGGCGCCGGTTTCCGTGTTGTCGGAGCGCTGGTTTTCCAGAATATAAATCGAGTTGTTACCGGTGACGGTGTTGCCGATGCGGCCGTCTGCGTCCTGTATCGTTTCGAAATTGTTCAGGTTGGATTCGTACAGGAAAGCCCAGTCGATCTGACGCGCACTTTCGTCGGTGCGCAGTAATTCTGCCTGCAGGTCGATCATCGCCGGATCTTCGAGGCTGCTTGGCAAGCGGCGGTTGAAGTCAGGGTTCGGGTTGCGGCCATTGATAAAATTCAGTCGGCCGAAATCGTTGCGTCCTTTTTGTCCGTACACCGTAGCCATCAGGCTGGTGTTGATGGAGGGCGTCCAGTCGTACCGCAAAATGGCTGTTGGCTGGTGGTTGTATGTCACCGAAGCGTTGCGTTTGTCGCCGTTCCAGTAGCCCCACAGCGGATTGTAGTAATTGGAACCGCTGAGATCGAACATTTCCTGGAAAGAATCCGCACTGCGACCGCGTTTGGTCGGTGCGCCGAAAATGGCGAGGTTCAGGCTGTGTTTATCATTGAACTTTTTATCCACGCTCAAAAAATACGCCCAGGCATCCATGAAGGTGCCGGCTACGTAGCCTTCCTGCGCCCAGCGGTGACTCGCCGATGCACTCACGGCCCATCCGCCCGGCATGAGTCCGGTGTTCATGGTAGCCATCAGGCGGTTGCGGTAGGTGCGGTTGCTGCCGGCGTACGAAACGCGGATCTGCTTGCGCTGGCTGGCAGCGCGGGTGTCGATCATGGTAGCGCCACCCAGGTCGCCGAACGAAAATTCGGCAGCGTCGAGGCCTACGGTTGTGCTGCGCAGGCGCACCACGTCGTTGAGGCCGCCCAGTTCGCCATAGGCCGTGAAGCCGGTTTCCAGGTCATTGAACGGTACACCGTTCACGAAAGTCTGGAAATACTGGCCGTCGTAACCGCGTTCGCGGAAACGGAAAGTGCTCCATCCGAAGCCGGACACCTGCTGGAATACGTCGCGGCTGGCATTCAATACGTTGGCCACCTCGCTGGCGCCATCCGTTTCGGAATCGGCTTCTTCCAGGCTAACGGTCGGAATATCAGTCGAACTGGCCACCGGATTGGTGACAGTTGCCGGATCGCGAAGCAGTGAATATTCCAGCACAGGGTTGATGTCCTTGATCGTAACTTCCTTTTCGAGGGGTTGGAATCCGGCATGCGTAATCACGAGCATGAATTTGCCGGTCGTGAGCCCCTCCAGCACAAAACGGCCATCGGCGCCGGTGGCTGCAAGTTTGCCCGTGGTACTCAGTACAACGGACGCATCAGACAGCGGAGCAGCCGTTTCGGCATCCGTTACTTTACCACGCAGCCGAATCGTCTGAGCGGAAAGTGCCTGTGCAAACAGCAAAATCAAACAGGGTAAAAGAATTTTTTGAATCATTCAGAGAGAAAGTTGAAAATAGGTTGCAGGTCAGGAAGGAGGGGGCAACGATGCGTTTTTAAAAAGCGGTGCAAATGTAGTTCAAGGGCGAGTTCCGAAGTTTGAAACCGCCATGTTAATTTATTGCAAAGCGGCGCTTTTTTAATGCCGAAACGGTGTTCCTTTGCAATCTTATTCGACATTTTCTCAAATTCTGACACCACACCTTGTGTTTGCGCACTGCCACATGAAATTTCAACTGTCCACTTTTCTGTTCGTTTTCTTTTTTCTCCCCACCTTACTATCCGCTCAAAAAGACTATAAAGTCGGCTCTATCGGGTTTTACAATCTGGAAAATCTTTTTGATACCATTGATTCGCCCGATACCAACGACGCTGAATTCCTTCCCGGCGGCAGTTACCTTTGGAATACGCCGAAATACATGTCCAAACAAGCCAATATGGCGAAAGTGATCAGCCTGCTGGCCAGGGAACTGTCGCCCGATGGTGTAGCCATTCTCGGCGTAGCGGAAGTGGAAAACCGGAAAGTACTGGAAGACCTGGTTGCACAACCCGATCTGAAAGCACGCAACTACCAAATCGTTCATTATGACTCGCCCGACGAACGCGGCATCGACGTCGGACTATTATACCAACCTAAGTATTTCAAGGTAACCGGTAGCAAGGCGCTTCCCGTGGCACTGAAAGACCCGAAAACGGGCGAACAGGACTTTACCCGCGACATTTTATACGTGGCCGGTGAGTTCGACGGCGAATTGATCCACGTGATGGTAGGCCACTGGCCCTCCCGCCGCGGCGGCGAATCTGGTTCGGCCTGGATGCGTGCCGCTGCAGCCCAGGTGGCCCGAAATGCCGCCGACAGCCTGCGTACGCTCGATCCCGACGCCAAGATCATTTTTATGGGCGACCTGAACGACGACCCGACCGATAAAAGCCTGACCAAGGTGCTGGGCGCAAAGGGCAAGTCCGATGAAGTGACGAACGAAGAATTCTACAACCCTATGTACGATTTGTACAAAAACGGCAACGGAACCATGGCTTACCGCGACGCCTGGAGCCTGTTCGACCAGGTTGTAGTGTCCAAAGCATTCGTAAACAAAAAAGCGGCCGGCTGGCAATTGTACAAGGCCATGGTATACCGCCAGCCCTGGCTCCTGCAAACGGAAGGCGCTTTCCGGGGTTACCCATTCCGAACCTTCGTAGGCACTATTTTTATCAACGGTTATAGCGACCACTTGCCGGTGTATTTGTTCTTTTTGAAGAAGCCTTGAGTTGGTTATTAGTTATTGGTTATTAGTGGTGTTTCAGGTAAGGGATTCTGTGCTGCGTTACATTTGTGTTCCCGTTTTGGGTTGACTTATGAAAGCATACACTTCTTACTGGTGCCTTGATATTAAGTTATAATCAATGTTTGTCGGAGTATTAAGTACTTGACTTTCAAGGATATAGATTGAACGAATGAGGGATCAGGTTGTTTTTATATTTTCCAATTCCCAGCCTGAAACACCACCAATAACTAATAACCAATAACCAATAACCAATAACCAATAACCAATAACCAAAAATGCGCATTGGCTTAATGTCCGACACCCATTCCTACCTCGACCCCAAGGTGTTCGACTACTTCGCCGAATGCGACGAGATCTGGCATGCCGGCGATTTCGGAACGCTGGAGGTTGTAGATGCCTTGCGCGCTTTCAAACCCCTGCGCGGCGTGTACGGCAATATCGACGGCGCGAAAATACGGGCCGAAATGCCGCTCGATTTGCGGTTCGTATGCGAAGACGTGCCGGTATTTATGACCCACATCGGCGGTTATCCGGGCCGTTACGAACCACGCGTGCGAAAACTGCTGGAAGAAGACCCGCCGCGCCAAGGCATTTTCATCAGCGGGCACTCGCATATCCTGAAAGTGATGCCCGACCGCAAACTCGATTTCCTGCATATCAATCCGGGCGCCTGCGGCAACGAGGGCTGGCACAAGGTGAAAACGCTCGTCCGGTTCAGCCTCGATGCCGGCGTGATCAGCAATATGGAAATAATTGAACTCGGCAGCCGGGGAATCCGGGCGGGAAATGAAAAAATGCAGTAATTTTGCCGGCGCTTCAGC
>JAKQJD010000571.1 GCA_029561355.1 Bacteroidota bacterium
GCCTTCCGAAATTGACATAACCGTTCAGCGTGAGGTCCTGCGCCACGTTTACCGGCAGGATATGGCGGCGGAACAAAGAATCCACAGTGGAGGCATTGGTAATTCGGTCGTCGACGTATGTGGCGCCGAGGGTGGCAAAAAAACTGGTCATAGTAAACTGGTCGAAGCGCATCATACGCAGTTCCAGGTTGTGTGTATATTCGGGTTCCAGGTTGGGGTTGCCGGAATAGGTGTTCAGCGGATCGCTGTTGTCCACGACCGGCTGGAGTTGTTCGAGCGAGGGTTCGCGCAGGTCGGTGGTATATTCCACCGCGAAATTGCGGCCGATACGCGGCTCGTAATTGTAAAACAACGCCGGCAGCACGCGGGTAAACTTTCGGCTCAGGTTTTCTTCCGAACCGGCCAACGTGCCGTCGAGCACCGAATTTTGCAGGGCGGCACCGGCAGTCAGGTTGTAATACTTGCGGTTGCGCAGGTAGTTCAGGCCCGCCCGGTCGTAGCGGTACCCGCGGCGGAAGCGATTGCTGAGCAGTGGGTTGAATGTTTCGCCGGGCGTGGGCACTTCGAAGAGGTCGTAAAAGTTTTTCTCCGTATTGTTTGTGTATTGCTGCCGCGAAGCGCGCAGTTCGAGGTACTGTTGTTTGCCCAGCGGCTCGGTGTACGATAGGGACGCGCCGTAGTTTTCCGTGTCGTTGCCGTACTGCTGCCGTTGCCGCACGTAGCCGGTGGAATCGGGGCCGTTTCGGTAAAAAGTGTTGTCGGCGGTTAGGCGTGCGATGCGGTCGTCATTGCCGGTGCGGTAATTCAGGTCGGCCACGAAGTTGCGCCCTTTGCGGCCCAGCCGCCTGCGATAGGTGAAACTGGCGTCGCCGCGCAGGTTGTTGCCGTCCGAATCGAACAGGCGGCGGCTGTTATTTTGCAAAACGTCGGCAGCATCGAAGGTCGCGCTGTTCAGATCGCTGAACAAAGCGGCATCGTTGTAACTGAAATTTGCCCGGGCAATGATGTTCTGGAACGAATCGATTTTGTGCCGCAACGTCAGGTTGAGGCGGTGATTCATGTTCTCGCTGTTGCGCAGTTCCTGGTCGCGGGAGTCATAATTGCCGAAACCCAGCAGGTTCTGCCGTGTCGCCAGGCGGTCGAGGTCGTTTTCAATGCGGTTAAAAAAGTAATTG
>JAKQJD010000581.1 GCA_029561355.1 Bacteroidota bacterium
CGAAGTCAACCACGCTACCCTGGCGCTGCACACGTTCCAGCACGAACTACAGGTGGCCGCCAATGCCGGTATGCTCGGCTCCATCGACGCCAACCGCGGCGACTACCAGAACGGCTGGGATACCGACCAGTTTCCCAACAACGTGATGGAACTCACCGAAGCCATGATGGTCATCCTGCAATCGGGCGGTATTCAGGGCGGCGGCGTGAATTTCGACGCCAAAACGCGCCGCAACTCCACCGACCTGGAAGATATTTTCCATGCCCACATAGGAGGTATGGACGTGTTCGCACGTGCCCTGCTCGCTGCACACGAGGTGCTCGAAAATTCGGCGTATAAGAGCCTGCTGGCGGACCGTTATGCTTCCTTCAATTCGGAAGAAGGCCAGGCGTTCGAGGGCGGTAAACTGAAACTGAAGGATTTGCACAAAATAGCGCAGCGCACCGGTGAACCGGAACAGCGCAGCGGGCGGCAAGAGATGTTTGAGAATTTGCTGAACAAATACGTGTAGGATTACATGATTTAAGATTACATGATTTAAGATTACATGATTTAAGATTACATGATTTAAGATTACATGATTTAAGATTTAAGATTGGGGAGGACATCGCGTTTAATCTTAAATCTAAAATCATGTAATCTAAAATCTTAAATCATCACTTTCCGGCCTTCTTTTACCGACCGGTAAATCGCCTCCACCACCTTAATATCCAGCAGTCCTTCCATGCCGGTAACAATACCCGGCTTTCGCTGCATAATGGCCAGGGCGTCGTCGTCCATTTGCTGCGCCTGTTCGTTGTTGATTTTTAAATCAAGCAGTTTTCCGTCGCTGGTGATGCCGTTGACGCCGGAATAGGACTGAAACGGCTCCAGTTTGTACCAGCCGTTGGCGCAATCGACCTGCAGGCTGTTCATACCTTTCCCAAAACTGGTTTCACAAACCGCCCTGGCGCCGCCGGGAAATTCCAGTTCGAAGTGCATCGTTTCATCCACTTCCGTGTAAATCTTCGGGCGATTGGTGGACTGGGTAGCCAGCACCGAAACAGGTTCCTGACCAGTCACGTACCGGGCGGCGTTGATGCAGTACACACCCATATCGTAGGTAGCGCCGCCGCCCATGGCTTTTTTCAGTTTCCAGCCATGGGTACGGTTGTCGAAATAGCCGGATGAAGCGCTGAGTTTTTGGATATTTCCGTAGGGTTTCGTTTTGGCAAAACCCATGATCGTCTGCGTATTGGGTTCGTGGTGCATGCGATAGCCAATGCTCAGTTGCACCTTGTTTTTTTCGCAGGCCGTTATCATACGTTCGCATTCGGCCACCGTTACGGCCATCGGTTTTTCGCACCACACGTGTTTTCCCAAACCGGCGGCTCTTACCACGTATTCGGCATGCATGGAAGGC
>JAKQJD010000594.1 GCA_029561355.1 Bacteroidota bacterium
TGTGGTGCGACAGAAACTTATGCCCCTTAAGAAGCCATAAAGTTATGCCCTTTAAAATTTTAGTTCTTTGAATAGACGGTCATGTTATTAATTCTGTGGGATGCGAGATAGGGTGCTTGTATTGCTTTGATGAACTTTCCATTGGCTGCGAAGACTTCCCACGCGAGAGTGAAAGGATTGAGTTTGAGACAAACGGATTGTCCAGCGTACTGTGATCCAATCCTGGATTTGTGCCCGAAGTGGGTTATCTGGCAGTTTGCACTGACTTTTCGGACGTATTGCTTTTTTGCTATGAAGTCGTAAGTGCGTTGGGGTTCGAAGTCTGCCGGGGTCCAAGTGCGCTGGTTTTGATAGATTTGTGGGAATGCTTCTTTTCGGGTTTTGCCCTTCAAACGGGTGACGGGGTACTGCTCTCGCTGAATGAGACAGGCTTCGTCTAATTTGATCTGG
Organism: Bacteroidota bacterium; assembly: GCA_029561355.1. Taxonomy (GTDB): domain Bacteria; phylum Bacteroidota; class Bacteroidia; order Chitinophagales; family Saprospiraceae; genus M3007. The sequence continues at coordinate 451 of JAKQJD010000594.1, forward strand.
GCTTCTTCGAGGGTTTTGCATTGGAGTACTTCTGCCCAACGCATGGAAGTTCCCTGCTGGCGTTCCACTTTGCCGTTTTGTTGCGGACTAGCGGGTCTGTTTGCGCGGACTTCCACGCCGAAAGCAATCAAACACAAAGCCAGTTCGGAGGTTGTTGAGGGGCGGGTAGAGCCGAAAGGTTCACCATTGTCCACGCGCAGCGCCAAAGGTCGGCCCCATTTGCAGAAAAAGGTGGCCATTGCGTCAAACGCTTGTTTTTCACTAATTTGGCTTATCCGGTGACAGGGGGAAAAAGACTGCACCCAGCGAAGCGCCACTGTGCTCGTCTACCACACTCAAATAAGAGCATTGCTGGCCCCCGGCAAGCGTGAGACGCTCTTTAGCGTCCACCTGCCAACAATCGTGAACGGCTTGGGCACCACCCTCTCTGGGTTCGCTTTTGCGCTGTCGTGGTTCGTTCAGCCCACTGTGACGAAACCACCGTTGCATCTGGCGCGAACTGGGTAGCCCTGCCTCGCCGTAACGCTGAGCCAACTTCATCCGGATGAATGGCGCACCCCATAAACCATGCAGCCGTTTGAGCCAGCAACTGGCGCGAAAAAAGAAATAATCTCCTCGCAAACGACCACCAGCCCCACAGGATGTGTAGTCCGGAGCATACCCCAAATCGCCTTTTTTCTTGTGTCGCCGCAGCAGATTGCGTACAGTCCAGAAGGATAGCCCAACTTCGCGGGCGATGCTCTCAACAGTGTGGCCTTCGGAGCGTAGCGCAATTAGACGCTCCCGAACCGGCAAGTGTATAGGTTGGCCCATAAGTAACATATTTGACCGTCATTTCAAAGAACTAAGTTAAGGGGCATAAGTTTATGTCTCAACAGGGCGGCATAAGTTTCTGTCGCACCACAGGGTTGATGAGGGTTGATATTTATGCGCTCGGAAAAGTGGAGATTTTTCATTCACCGAGCAGATAAATATCAACCCTCATCAACCCTTATCAACCTTTATCAACAGAAAAAAACAACCCTCATCAACAAAAAAAACCAACGTTTTTCCATGCAAATCCACTCCCTTTTCGACCTCCAGGAGTACATCCGCCGCGTGCTGGCGCTGAATTTTCAGCAGTCCATCTGGATTACTGCGGAAATCGGACAGGCCGGGCGTTCGAAAGGGCATTATTACCTGGAACTGATTCAGAAAGGGGAGGGGGAAGAGTTGCTCGCGCAGGCCTCCGCAGTGCTGTGGGCGGGCGAATACCGGCGTTTGCGGCTGGCTCTGGGCGCCGACCTGGATGCTGTTTTGCAAACTGGCTTACAGGTAAAAATGCAGGTACGGGTGGATTTTCACGAACGGTTCGGCCTGAAACTCCTGATTACCGACCTCGATCCTTCCTTCACATTCGGAGAAGTAGAACGCCTGCGCCGCCAAACGGTAGCCACGCTGCGGGAACAAGGTTTGCTGGATCGCAACGGCACTTTGCCTTTGCCGGCCGTATTGCAACGCATCGCCGTAATCAGTTCGGAAGGCGCTGCCGGTTTACAGGATTTTCTGGAACAACTGCGCGGAAATAAATTCGGCTATTCATTTGACTGTCAATTGTTTGAATCGTCGGTGCAGGGTAAAAGCGCAGCCCGGGAAATACAGTCTGCGCTTCAGCGCATCGCCGGCGAATCGGCCTTTTTCGACTGCGTCGTGATCGTACGCGGCGGCGGCGCACGGCTCGACCTGGCGGCTTTCGACAACCTCGATCTGTGCCGCACGCTGGCGGCGATGCCACTTCCCGTATTTACCGGCATCGGACATGATATAGATGAAACGGTGCTCGACCTGGTGGCGCATACGGCCCTCAAAACGCCTACGGCGGTAGCGGAATACCTGATTCAGCACAACCTCTTTTTTGAAAACGGGCTGCTGCAGTCGGCTGCGCAGATACGCTCCTTTGCCGAATTTCAGGTTCGGATACATACAATGGATCTCAACAACCGGGAAATGGAAATTTCTCTGGAAAGCCGGCAACGGCTGCTGCGTGCCGGACAACAACTCGATCACTGGGAGCAGGCATTGCCGGGCCTCGCTGCGGGTATTTTTAAAACCCAAACCAGCCTGCTCAACCACGCCGAAGCGCTCTGCGAGGCCTTGTCGCCCCAACGGGTTTTACAGCGCGGCTACAGCATCACCACCCACAACGGGAAAATACTGACCACCATACAATCCATACAGCCCGGCGATGCACTGGAAACGCGCCTGGCGGATGGGGTAGTGCATTCGGTGGTAGAGCCGAACCCCGGTGTATAACCGAACCCCAGTGTATAACCGAACCCCAGTTCGGTTGAACTACTCCTTTCGCGTCAAATTTTTCCTGTCGTCCGTCCAGATAAACGTATCCGGCACAAAGATCTTGGCTTCCGGAATTTCCGTTACCTCGCCTGCGGGCGTTTTGAGTTTATTCTTGTCGCGGTCGGGCATTTTGGTGTACAACCGGATGTTTTCCCTGGAACTGGAGTCGATCGCCACGTCGTAGCGCCCTTTTTTGATCAGGAAATCGAGAATTTCTGGTGATCCGTTGCCGAGTTTGATGGTTGTTTCGATCAGAACGCTGTTGCCCGCCCAGGTATAAATTTCATAAATATCGGAGATTTCGAGTTGGATGGTTTTAACGGAATCCACTTCGAACAGTTGGTACAGCGTACGCACCATCTGCGCCTGGCCGGTGTAAGAAAGGCTGCCGCAGAGCAGCAGAAGCAATAAGAAGCGACGAATCATAAAGGGTGGTTGAGGGGGTGAGAGGTTGAGAATGTTGAGAGGTTGAG
>JAKQJD010000598.1 GCA_029561355.1 Bacteroidota bacterium
ATGAAACCCACACCCGCCGAAATGGAAAACGGCATGTCGCGCAGCCACAGGGCGAACACCCCGCCGATGGCTGACATGGGAATAGCCGAAAAGATCAACAGGCTCTCTTTCAGGGAGTTGAATGCAAAATACAGCAAGACCAGGATGAGTGCCAGCGCCAGCGGAACGGCCACGGAAAGCCGGGCCTTGGCGGCTTGCAGGTTTTCAAACTGACCGCCGTAGGTGAGCACGTAGCCGGTGGGTAGTTTCAGATTTTCCGACAGTATTTTCTGGATATCGGTGATGGCGCTTTCCACGTCGCGGCCGCGTACGTTGGCGCCCACCACGATCCGGCGCTGTGCATTGTCGCGGCTGATCTGGGCGGCGCCGAGCCGGTATTCTACCGTTGCCACTTCGCTGAGCGGCACAAAAGAACCTTCTGAAGTCGTAACGGGCAATTGCTGCACATCCGTCAGATCACGGGCGAGCGGTCCGGCGTTATCGAGCCGGAGCACGAGGTCGAACTTCCGGCCGTCGTCGAAAACCGTACCGGCCACCGCCCCCGCAAAGGCCGAGCGCAGGGCGTCATTTACCTGCTTCACCTTCAAACCATACCGCGCAAGTCGCTGATAATCATATACAACGGCAATTTGCGGCAGGCCTTCCACCTGTTCCACCTTGAGATCGGATACACCTTCCACATTCCGGATCAGGCGGCTGATGCGGTCGCCGGCACTTGCCAGCGAGTCCATATTGGTACCGAAAATTTTGATGGCGATATCCGAGCGCACACCGGTCATCATTTCGTCGAAACGCATTTTGATGGGCTGGGTAAATTCGAACGCCATACCCGGCACCTCCTGCACTTTTTCCGAAATCATTTCCACCAGTTCGCTTTTGGAATGCGTGCGGGTCCATTTGGATTTGTCTTTCAGCAAAATCAGGTTGTCGGCCGTTTCGGGCGCCATGGGGTCGGTCGGGATTTCCGCCGTACCGATTTTGGAAATAACCTGCTCCACTTCGTCGGGGAAATTTTCGAGAATCGTTTTTTGCACCAGGTCGTGGCTCGCGATGGTTTGCGTCAGCGAAGTTCCGGGTTTGCAAAAACCGTGCATCATGATGTCTCCTTCATCGAGCGTTGGCAGGAATTCACCGCCGAGGCGCAGAAAAACGGCAACAGCCGCTGCAAAGCAGATCATCGTGAGCCCCAGAACAAGTTTCGGCGCCTGCAAAGCCATTTTTAAGGCCGGCAAATACACCTTTTGAATACTTGCCATCAGACGGTCGGCAAACGTAAACCGCAGGTCGATTCTGCGGCGCAGGAACAGGGCGGATATCACCGGCACATACGTGAGCGACAACAGCAGCGCACCCAGCAAGGCGTACGACACTGTGAGCGCCATGGGCCGGAACATTTTCCCTTCGATGCCTTCCAGTGATAAAATCGGCAGGTAAACGATCAGGATAATGAAAACGCCGAATACCGACGAACGGATGATGCCTTTTGCGGACGTCTCCACGCCTGCATCCATTTCGGCACGGGAAAGTTGAACGGCCATTTCCTCGCCGTGCCTGCGGTGCAAGGCGTAATGCCGCAGGTAGTGCAGGGTGGCTTCCACAATGATCACCGCCCCGTCGACAATCAGACCGAAGTCGATGGCGCCCAGCGACATGAGGTTGGCGGTCAGGCCCGTCATTTGCATCACTGTGATGGCAAACAACATGGAAAGCGGAATCACGGAAGCGATGATAAACCCGGCCCGCAGATTGCCTACCAGCAGCACCAGCACGAACACGACAATGAGCGCGCCTTCGATGAGGTTGTTGCGGACGGTACTGACGGTCCGGTTCACAAATTTTTCGCGGTCCAGAAAGGTAGTTACCTGAATGCCTTCGGGCAGACTGGGCGCAATTTCCGCCAGCCGTGCTTTTACAAGGCGGATTACCTGTGCGGCGTTTTCACCTTTGAGCATCATGACGATACCGAGTACAATTTCCCCCTGACCATTGTGCGAAACGGCGCCATACCGGAGCGCATGGCCGAGCCGCACGTCCGCAACGTCGCCGATTTTCAGTCCGCCGCCATGCAGGTTGGCCCGCACGGAAATACTGCGAATATCGTCGAGGTTCTTCACAACGCCCTCACTACGAATGAAATAGGCGGAGGCGTTTTTTTCGATGTAGGCCCCGCCGGTGTTTTCGTTGGCCTGTTCCAGCGCATCGAACACTTCGGAAATGCTCACCCCGGCAGCGCGCAGGCGTTCGGGCGTAACGGCCACTTCGAACTGTTGCAGGTACCCACCGAAACTGTTGATCTCCACGACGCCCGGAATACCGGCCAGTTGCTTTTTGATGATCCAGTCCTGGATGTTCCGCAGCTCCATGGCCGAATAGCGACCTTCGTAGCCGCGTTTCGGCTCGATGCGGTAATGGAGAATTTCACCGAGCCCGGTAGAAATCGGCGCCAGTTCGGGCCGCCCCGCACCCGCAGGAATTTCTACGGACTGTAATTTTTCATTTAAGAGGGTACGCGCCTGGTAAATATCCATTTCCTCGCGAAAAACGACGGTGATCACGCTGAGTCCGAAACGGGAAATGGAGCGCAGTTCGACTACGCCGGGCAGGTTGCGCACAGCGTTTTCGATGGGGGCGGTTACGTATTGTTCCACCTCCTGGGTAGCCAGCGTCGGACAAACCGTGAGCACCTGTGCCTGGTTATTGGTGATGTCCGGCATCGCGTCGATGGGCAGGCGACTGAACGACCACAGCCCGGCCACGATCATGGCCAGTACCAGCAGTCCGATCAGCGGTTTGTTCCGAAGGGAAAAAACGATGATTTTTTGAAACATGTTCAAACAGAAATGAAAGGCCGATGCCTGGAATGTGTTTGGTGTTTGGTATTTAGTGTTTGGAGGAAAAACTCCATCGTTTTCCAAACACGAAATACCAAAAAACCAACATGCCCCGTAAGTGCGCACATTTAAAAAAATGGCGTATGCCGGGTGGTGGCAAGTGACAAATCAGCCTTAAATATGAAAAAAATACGGCTCGAAGCCGATTGAAAATACCCGGGAGCGGGCTGGCAAGGTGTTTAGGGTATTTCGAAATAACCCACGGTTACCCGTCGATTCCCAAACACGAAACACCAAAAACCATACACGTCTTACGCTATTGGCGGGCGGAAGAGGCCGGACTCGTAATCGCCGGAAGGGAGCAAGGCGTTGTCGAGCGGCATTTTATTGGAAACGATGATTTCCCGCCCGCATGAAAACGTCATGGC
>JAKQJD010000612.1 GCA_029561355.1 Bacteroidota bacterium
CGACAGCGCAGTGGCCAGCGTATATACAGGCTGGCCGGTATCGCTGAACGTTTCCGTTTTCATCTTGCTGCGCAGGGTGGCTTTCGCTGCGTTTTCGTTGCGGTTATTGATATCGCCTTCTTCCGATCCCATATTGTACAGTACTGCCAGGGTTCCGGTAAAAACTTCCCGTGCAGCGAAACTGGTCAGCAAGGCTATGCCGATTTTCCAGTCGTAGCCCAGCGGACGTATCAGTGGCTCGAACGATTTACCCATTTTTCCGGCAAACGAAGCCTCTAGCCGACGTTGCTGTACAAAATCTTCCGTATGAGTGGAATCGAGCTGCATGGTACGCGCTTCGATATGCGCTGTTTGTGTGGCTTCGCTGATCGCATCGCCCGGGCCAAAACGTGACAAGGCCCACAAAACAACGGAAACCACAAGGATGATTTTGCCGGCGCCGGCAATAAACGCTACTACTTTTTCCCAAACCGACAACCACACATTTTTCCAGTGCGGCATGCGGTATTCGGGAAGTTCGATGGCCAGGAACGACGGCTCCCGGGTATGCAACCATTTTTTCATGGCCCAGCCCGATAAAAAGGCTGCCACAACGCCCAAAGCGTACATGCTGCCGAACACCAGCGATTGTGCATTGAAAATGCCGCCCACTTTTACTGCGGGCACTGCCAGCCCGATCAAAACCAGGTAGACCGGAATACGCGCACTGCAACTGATAAACGGCGTGACCATGATGGTAATAAGCCGCTCCTGCCAGTTACCGATGGTGCGGCTGCTCATGATAGCGGGCACTGCGCAGGCGCTGCCGCTGATCAGGGAAATGACGCTTCGGCCGTTCATACCGAAACGCCGCATGGTTTTGTCGAACATAAACACCACCCGCGCCATATAACCGACTTCTTCCAGAATAGCAACAAGCAGGAAAAGCAGGGCAATTTGTGGCACAAACACCAGAATACCGCTCAAGCCGGCCAAAATACCGTCGGTAAGCATTTCTGTGAACCAGCCTTCTCCAAGCGCCGAAGCCACCCATTCGCTCATCAGGCTAAATCCGCTTTCTATTGCGTCCATCGGATAGCCGCTCCAGTCGAAAATGGCCTGGAAAATCAGCATCATAACAGCTACAAAAATCAGCGGCCCCCAGAACCGGTGTGTCAGCACCGCATCGAGGCGGTCGGTGGCTGTGCTGGGAAATGCAGGTGGTTGCTGAACGGCATCCCGAACAAGCGGCATAAACCGGTCGTAACGGTCGAGCGTTTCATCCACCTGCGCACGAAGCGATTGGAAATCCTTGGTAATCGTGATCGCATCCAGTAACTCCCTTTGTTGTTTTTGCAAAAAGGGCAGCCATTTATGGTGGTGAAGGATCAGCAACGCGCGGTAAGGGTTTTCTATCGCCAGGTTTTGGCGAACAGCGTCCGTAATCTGCTTCTCCGCATCGGTTAGTTTGTAAAAAATCGATTGCTCAGATGCCTTCTGTGGCGTCTTCAGCATTTTTTCCACTTCCGAAAGCAGCCGCTGAATATTGTCTTCCTTTCGTCCGCTGATAGAAATGACCGGAACACCCAGCTGGTCGCTGAGTTTGGCGGTATTGACTTTGATACCCATTTCTGAGGCGGTATCCGACATGTTGAGAGCCAGGATGACGGGCAGATTCAGGTCCAGTAACTGCGTCAGTAAAAGCAAGTGCCGCTCCAGATGCGTTACGTCGGCGATGTAAATGAGCGCATCCGGGAAAAAAACATCGTCCGGGTTGGTCATAACCGCCGCTACCAGCTTTTCATCGGAAGAGGTGGGATACAAGCTGTAAGTTCCCGGAAAATCTACCAGCATGGCTTCCTTGCCGCTGGGAAAGCGCATACGTCCTTTTTTGATTTCTACCGTGACACCGGGAAAATTGCCTGTCTGCTGACGAAGCCCTGTCAGCAAATTGAATACCGTGGATTTACCTGCATTGGGATTGCCTACCATTCCCACCCGGGGCAATACGTCTTCTTCTTTCAATATCATACTTCCAAAAGAATACTGGCAGCTTCTTCCTCCCGCAATGCAATCCGGATTCCGTCCACTTTAATGTAATACGCTTTTCCGAAAGGCGAGGTCCGAACCATTTCGATGCGGGTGCCGGGCAATACGCCCATGGCGGTCAGTTTGCAGGCAAGCGACGCGTCGGAAATGGAAATAGTGCGCGCGCTTTCGTTTATTTTCAAATCTGGGATGGTGCGATAACGACGTTGCATATTTTCGGCAAGTGAAATTAGACAAATTCTAAACACGGCAAATGTATAGGATGTTTTCCATTTACCCTTAAAAGTTATGCAAGAGATTTGTCAGACGCTTCCATGATCTTGCACATATCATGACACAAATCCATGAATTACCCGTGTTCATCTGTTTTTTTCGTGCGTGCATCAACTGTTTCATCAGTTATCGGTTATCCGTTATTAGTTATCAGGGGTGTTTCAGGCCGATATTTGATAAAAAGGATAAGTCCTTTTTATTTGCTCCAGATTCCGGCCTGAAACACCCCTGATAACTAATAACGGATAACTAATAACCAGAAATGAATTTTGTACTCAAAATGGCCTGGCGCGACAGCCGCCGCAACCGCAGCCGCCTTCTGCTTTTCATTTCCGCCATAACAGTCGGCATTGCAGCGCTCACCGCCGTGCGTTCTTTTTCCGTAAACCTGATGGGCGATATCGACCGGGAGGCAAAAACGCTGCTCGGCGCCGATTTGCTGATAGATGCCAACCAAATTGCACCGGATTCCATTCTAACCAAACTGGAAAAAGGCGTCACGGAAAAGGCCAAAGTACTGAATTTCGTGAGTATGATCCGTTTTCCAAAAAACGGTGGCACCCGGCTTTCACTTATCCGTTCACTGGAAGGCAACTATCCTTTTTACGGAAAATGGAAGAGCCAGCCAGAGGAGTCGTGGCAGACGTTCCGGAAAGGTAAAAAAGCGCTGGTAGACCATGCGCTGATGCTCCAGTTCGGTATTCAGCCCGGCGACAGTATTCAGATCGGTGACGTTACCTTTCAGGTTGAAGGAGACCTGCTTTCTTCCCCCGGGCGGGCGGGCATTGCCTCCAGCATCGCACCCGTCGTGTTTATTACCTCCGAATGGCTCGACAGCACACACCTGGTGCAACGAGGCAGCCGGGTAGATTACCAGTATTTTTACCAGTTGCCTGCCGGCGCCGATCCCGACGCTCAAATGAAAGCTATGGAAAAGGAACTGGAAAAAGCCAACCTGAACTGGGATACTGTGAAAAGCCGAAAGGAAAGTATCGGATCTGCCTTCGGAAACTTCGGTACTTTTCTCAATCTGGTCGGTTTTATCGCGTTGCTGCTGGGTTGTATCGGCGTGGCAGGCGCCGTTCACATTTATATCAAGGACAAATTGCCGACGGTGGCCATTCTGCGTTGCCTCGGCGCCAGTGGCAAAAAGGCGTTTTACGTGTATCTCGTACAGGTAGCGGGCATCGGTTTGCTGGGCGCTGTAGCGGGCGCGGTGGCGGGTTCGCTTATTCAAAAGTTGTTGCCCTGGCTATTGCGCGACCTGCTGCCTATCGAAACGGTCAGCACCGATTTTTCGTTCGGCGCCATAGCCCAGGGAATTTTACTGGGACTTATGGTGGCGGTTTTATTCGCCTTGCTGCCTTTGTCGGGCATTTTAAAAACTTCTCCGTTGCGTACGTTGCGCGCATCCTTCGATGAAGGAGAAGATAGCCGTCCGCGATTCGACCGTTTGCGCTGGGGCGTGTATAGCCTGATCCTGGTAGCCATTTACGGCTTCACCTGGTTTCTGGTGCGCGACTGGAAGGAAACGTTCTTTTTTATGGGCGGTATCGCTGCGGCATTCCTGGTCCTGTGGGCTATTTCAAAATTGCTGACGTTTTCGCTGCGGCGCTTTTTCCCAAAAAACTGGAGTTATATCGCCCGCCAGGGCATTGCCAACCTGTTCAGGCCCGAAAACCAGACAGTTTTATTGGTGGTTACCATCGGCCTGGGCACTATGCTGCTCTCCACACTATTTTTGATTCAAAACCTGTTGTTGAAACAGGTGGAGTTTTCGGGTAGCGGCAATCAGCCGAATATGATCCTGTTCGATATACAAACCGGTGAAAAAGACAGTGTTGCTGCCCTGGTGAAAGCAAATGGAATGCCCCTGATGCAACAAGTTTCCATCGTGACCACCCGCGTGGAAACCATTGACGACCGAACCAAAATCCAGGATGAAGCCGACTCGACCAATGCCATGCCGCACTGGGTGTGGGACCGCGAATACCGTGTCACTTTCCGCGATACGTTGATCGAAACGGAAAAAATCACCGAAGGCCAGTGGGAAGGTGTGTATACGCCCGGACAACCCATCAAAGTTTCCATTTCCGACGGCTTGCAACGAGCCATGAAAGCCCAAATTGGTACCCGGATCGTTTTCAACATGCAGGGGACCCGACTTGAATGCGAAGTAGGCAGCGTACGAAAGGTCGATTTTAACAGGGTGCAAACTAATTTTCTCGTCGTGTTTCCCAAAGGCGTGCTGGAAGAAGCGCCCCAATTCCACGTCATCGTATCGAAAGTATCCAGCCCCGAACAATCCGTCAAATTCCAGAGCGAACTGGTGCGCCGGTATCCGGGCATTTCCGCCATAGATCTCACACAAATCCTGAAATCGGTGGACGAAGTGCTGCGAAAAGTATCTTTTGTGATCCGCTTCATGGCGCTTTTCAGTATCCTGACCGGTTTACTGGTGCTGATCAGTTCTATTTACCAGGGCAAATTTGCCCGCATCCGCGAAAGTGTGCTCCTTCGGACACTCGGCGCCAGCCGCCGGCAGATTCTGCTGATCAATGCGCTGGAATATTTCCTGCTCGGCGCTTTGTCCTGCCTGGCGGGCATCGGACTTTCTGTGGCAGGCGCCTGGGCCTTGGCCCGGTTTGCATTTAAAATTCCGTTCGAGCCGCAATGGTGGCCGCTGATACTCACTTTCCTGGTTATTGCAGGCATCACCGTTCTAATCGGCTTGTTCAACAGCCGGGAAGTAGTGAACAAGCCGCCGCTGGAGGTTTTGAGGGCGGAGTGATTAAGTGCGAAGTCGTCAGTGCGAAGTGCGAAGTCTGGAAACAGTGCGAAGTCGTCAGTGCGAAGTGCGAAGTGCGAAGTCAAAAACAACGTGAGTGAATGTGGACTTCGCACTTCGCACTGACGACTTCGCACTGTTTCGCACTATCTTTGCCCTATGCAAGCCAAAAAGTCATACGGTCAACATTTTCTCAAAGACGACAGCATCGCAGCCGGCGTCGCCAACGGGCTGCAACTCGCTCACGAAACCGGCCGGGTGCTGGAAGTAGGCCCGGGTATGGGCATGCTCACCAAGCACCTGCTCGCCCACAAGGATTATGAAACCTGGGCGGTGGAAGCCGACCACGACATGGTGGACTACCTGAAAAAACATTATCCGGATTTTTCTGAGCGGCTTATTTTTAGAGACTTTCTGGATTTCAATCCCGCCGATACCTTCGGCGATGCGCCTTTCTGTCTGATCGGAAACTTCCCTTACAATATTTCCTCGCAGATTCTTTTCAAACTGCTGGATTACCGCACCCAAATTCCGGAAATGGTCGGCATGTTCCAGAAAGAAGTAGCCGACCGGGTCGTGGCGCCGCCGGGCTCTAAAACATATGGTATTACCAGTGTTTTTGCGCAGGCATCTTATAAAACCGAGTATTTGTTTACGGTTGCGCAGGACGCTTTTAATCCGCCGCCAAAGGTGTTATCCGCCGTGATCCGGCTCACCCGAAAGGACGTGTTCGAACTGGATTGCGACGAAAAACTCTTCCGCCACGTCGTCAAAACCGCCTTCAACCAGCGCCGGAAAATGTTGCGCAACACGCTGAAACCGTTTCTTCCCGCCGAACAACTGATGGAGGACCCGTTTTTCCAGAAAAGGCCCGAAGAACTGGGCTGGGAACAATACCGCGACCTGACGCGCATGATCAAAACGACGGAAACGCCATGAAAGAACAGCCTTCCTACTACGATATGGTGTATGCCGTGGTACGGGAAATTCCACGCGGCCGGGTGACGAACTACGGCGCCATCGCCGATTTCCTGGCGCTCGGCGCTTCCCGCATGGTTGGCTGGGCGCTCAACAATTGCAAGTTTGGCGACGGCGTACCTGCTCACAGGGTGCTTAACCGGAAGGGCGAATTAAGCGGCCGGCACCATTTCAACCCGCCCGGCCTGATGCAGCAACTCCTTGAATCGGAAGGTATTGTGGTGGAAAACGACTGCGTAGTCGACTTCAAGCAACTTTTCTGGAGCCCGGCCGAAGCGCTGGGAATGGACTGGGAAGCGGTTATTAGTTATTAGTTATCGGTTATTAGTTATCAGGGGTGGTGGTGGAGCATTTATACTTGAGTTTGGCCACTCTATCGGGCAGCCAAACTCAAGTATAAATGCTCCACCACCACCCCTGATAACTAATAACCAATAACTAATAACCTAATCGAAGATAATCGTCTTGTTCCCGTGCACAAACACCTTATCCTCAAATACCATTTTGAGCGCGCGGGCCAGTGAAATTTTTTCCACGTCTTTTCCCGATTGAATCATGTCGCCCACCGAATATGTGTGATCGACCGGAATCACGTTTTGTACAATGATCGGCCCTTCGTCGAGGTCATTGTTGACAAAATGTGCGGTGGCGCCGATGATCTTTACGCCACGCTCATAAGCCTGGCGGTAAGGACTGGCGCCCACGAAAGCCGGCAAAAATGAATGGTGGATATTGATAATCCGGTGGGGGTGCTGTGCCACGAATTCCGGCGATAAAATGCGCATGTATTTTGCCAGTACCAGATATTCGGGATTGTAACGCTGGATAACTTCCTGCACGGCGGCTTCGTGCTGCACCCGACTCTTGCCTTCGTGCGAAACCAGGTGAAAGTTGACCCCGAACTGGTGCGTAAATTTTTCCAGCGTGTCGTGGTTGCCAATCACAGCAGCAATGTCGGCATTGAGTTCGTCGAACTGGTGCCGGACGAGCAAATCACCCAGACAATGTTGTTCTTTCGTAACGAGCAAAACGATCTTTTTCCGGCGTTTTTGTGTAAGTCGTACCCACGCACCGGGCGGCAACACTTTACGCAATTTTTTGAGTACCAATTGCTCATCCACCTCACCGGCGAAGGTGGTGCGCATAAAAAACCGCTCGTGTTCGTGCTCCACAAATTCCTGATTTCCAATAATATTGAGTCCCTGCCGGGAAATAACACCCGTAATGTTATGTACTAATCCGGTGCGATCGGGACAATCGATCAGCAACACGTAGGTTGGTTGTTTCAT
>JAKQJD010000622.1 GCA_029561355.1 Bacteroidota bacterium
GTTTGGGTCTTTTTGAGAAGTGTTTAACTCCGTGACCTAAAAATTTCACTCCGGAACCCAAATACTTCTCAAAACAACCTAAACGTTTCAGCCCACCCACCAAACGCATCTCAAAACAACCCAAACGTTTCGCAAAAAGACCTAAACGTTTAACCCTGTGACCTAAAAATTTCACTCCGGAACCCAAATACTTCTCAAAACAACCGGAGCGTTTGGCCTACCCAGTCAAACACATCTCAAAACAACCGGAACACTTCTCAAAAAGACCGAAACGGGCCAATCCTAAAAAACACGGTTTTGTGAATAATTTAGTGTCATTTGTTTAGTTGGGCTGCGCCCGTCGTAGGAATAATGGCTACGCGGACGACGCGGATTAGGCGGATTAACGCGGATTTTACTATGATTTATATAATTGCCGAAAGTTCAGCAAGGTGGCCGTCAGGCCACAAAAATCCGCGTCCATCCGCAACATCCGCGTCATCCGCGCAGCCATTATTCCTACAAGCGGCGAAGCCGCCCAAATCCCAACAAAAAAAGCCTCCGAACGAAACCGTTCGGAGGCTTTCTGTTTTACCAGTTAACCGGGGAATGAATTACTTATTTTCCGGTTTTTGCAGCATTTTTTGCTTCCAGCACGTGCTGACGCATATCTTGTGCCAATTGCTTCAGTTCCTGCATAGCCTTTCTTACGCGGCTACCGGCTGCGCTGTTTCCCTGGGTGAATTTTGCAACGTCTGCTTCCGCTTCCGCTACTTTTTGTTTGATGGTTTCAAAAATCTGACTCATAATAAATTGGGAAAGGTTAGTAATGAGCGGCAAAGGTATTGTATTTAATCTATTTTACTACAAAAAGTCGTCATTATCTTAGCCCGACCAAAACTTTTAAAACAATCCTATGCAGGCCCAGACGATTCAGGAAGTCATCGACGCCCTCGACGGCGTCATTTTGCAATGTGAAACCCAAGGCTCCCGGCAGGCCTATTTTGCGATCCTGTACCGCGAAATGACGGTGGCCGTGCGCGACGCGATTCGTGCCGGCGCATTCGAAAACAACGAGCGCATGGAGCGGCTCGACGTCATTTTTGCGGGGCGTTATCTGTCCGCCTGGCAACAGTACAACCTACAGCAACCGGTCACGAAAAGTTGGCAGGCCGCCTTCGACGCCTGCACCGACGATACGCTCATTGTGTTACAACACCTTGTGCTTGGGGTAAATACGCATATTAATCTCGATTTAGCGATCGCAGCGGCCACCACGGCCCCGGGAGAGGCTATTTACGGACTCCAGAACGATTTCAACAAAATCAACGACATCATCTCGGCGCTCACCGACGGCATGCAGGCCCGCCTGGAACGCATCTGGTGGCCCATGCATTTTATCCGCCGGATCATGCGGAACCGCGACAAGGCTGTTATCGAATTCAGCATCACCAAAGCGCGGCAGGCGGCCTGGGCCAATGCCACAGCGCTGGCACAACTGCCCGATTTGGGGGCTGCCGCTTATATCGAACAAATCGACTCGATGGTGGCTTGCGTGGCAGGAAATATCCGCCGGCCGCGCGGCTGGGTGACGTTTGTGCTTCGGTTGATACGCTGGTGGGAGCCGAAAACGGTGCGGGAAGTGATCGGGCTGTTACACCAGCAATCCTGAATCAACCCAAGATTTTCCTGTAACTCCCCGAACTGGGGTTCGGGTCTACGTGTACACCCGAACCGTATTGGGTACGGCCGACATGCCCGGCGCGTCCCGGCCGTCTACCTGCACTTCATCGCCGGGGTTCAGGAACCGGTATTTCCGGCCCGTCACGCCGCCGGTGACTGCGATGCCGCGCTGTCCGGTGTATCTGAATGTTACAAAAACGACTTCCGTCGCCTGCACGGGCGTGGAAAAATGATTGGATGGAGGCAGGAAATCCCGCCGTTTGGAACCGCAACAACTCATAGTTCTTCGTATGTATTGGGTGGAAAAGGAGGTGAATTTCTTTCTGTAAATCGCTGTAGTAAAATCGCCGCGCCCGACATGGCCAGCCAAAGCAGGAACCCTGATCGAACATCAACACACAACATCCAGGCAAACGGCGCGGACACCCACAAACTCAGGCAATAGAAACAATCGGTCAGTTGACCGAAAAAACCGTTGCCCAGCTGCTTGCGCAATCGCACCAGTACGTCCCACGGCCCGTCTTCCGCATGGAACAGGTGGGTAACCCGCCAGACGGCGAAGGAACCTAGGAGGAAGGAGAGGAGGAGGGCCATTGTTGTGAGTTGTGAGTTGTGAGTTGTGAATAGTGAGTGGTGAGTAGTGAATTGTGAATAGACCAAGAGCGAAGCCTACTCACAATTCACAACTGACAACTCACAAATTCATCGTTGAATCCCGAACAACACCGGAACCGCACTCGAATACCCTTCATTGCTTTGTCCGTCGGTGCGGCGGAGGTGGCCGTTCAGGTACACGCCGAAGGTGCAGAACGTCTGGTTGGGTTCCAGCCAGCGGCCCGAGGCCGGACTGAGTTCGAGGTCCACGTAACCGGCCACATTGCCGGGTTCGGTGTTGGTGCCCGTAAACGTTAGGTCGCAGACGCCCGCAGCACGCGGGTTGGCGGGACTCGGCGGATTGGTGGTAGCGAAACCGGACGCGCCTTTGGTCATACCGACCGCGTAATCGCTCATAAATCCGTAGCCGCCATAAACGGGCGGCACATTAGATTGCACGGATTTGAAACTCACCTGAATCACCGGATTTTCCCTGTCGGCAGGCAGCGTGAACAGGCCGCATTCCGTGATTTTACCCACGCCGACCATTTCAATTTCGGGTTTCAGGTCGAGATCGATACCGTTGTTCAGTATAAACAGCACGAGCGTTTCCTGCACTCCTGCCACGGGAGCGTACGCGGCGTTGAGGCCGGTAATCCGGATTTCGCGCGGGCCGCTTTCCGGGAAAATGGTGCTCGGAATCTGCGCTTTGATGTTGCGGAAAGCCATCAGCCAGTCGTTGCCATCGGTTTCGACGTTCAGGTAAGTTGCCTTGCCGTTAACGATACCCTGATACACCTGTGCACTGGACAGGAAGGCGCCGAAAAAGCGTGGCAACGTGAATTCCACGCTCAGTTGCTGCCAGTCTTCACCCGGCCGACGGTGTTCGAGCGTGTAATATTTCACCGTCTGGTTTTTCAGGCATCCGCGCAGCAGCAGGGTGCCGGCCCAGGCCGAGCAGTCGGTGCGTGGGCCCAGCGAATTGGTGGAAGTGATGATGCCGATGCTGCTCAAAGAGGTGTCGGCACTTACCCGGGCGCCGCTGCCCGACGGAGCCGCCAGCGGAATATTACCTACGCCTTGAAGGATATGTTGTCCTTCGCAGGCGAGCGGGCGTACACCGATTTTTTCGCGCGGCACACAGATGTTGATACGCTTCAGCAGCGGAATGTTCCAGTATGCGGCCGTTTCGAAAGCGGGCAGCGACGGGCTCAAAGGTTGCATAACTTCCGCAATGATGTCGGGTGCTACGGCTACGAAAGCGTTTTCGCCTTCGGCCAGGTCGTTCTGGATTTCATCCACCGTATCGTCGGGCGTGGTAGTGAAACGGAAAATGTAGTTCCCGAAATCATCGGTGAGTGTGGAGCCGAGGGCTGTTCGTTCGCCTTCGCCGGAATACGCGCCGCCGGCTTTTTCGGCGTCGGTACGGTCGTATTCCCAGAAACGCACCCGCACGTTGGCCAGGGTATCGCTGTCGCAAAAACGGAAACGGGCGATGGCGGAGGAAATTTTGGCGTTGCGGTTCAGAGCGGCTACGTCGGCACTGATAGCAGCCGGCGGAATTTCCTGGATATTTTTGACGGCCTGGTAGGTCATGGCGCCGGATGCGTCGGCAGCGTGGGCCTGTTTTTTACCGACAGCATTGGCTTCGAAGGCTTTTTCTTCGGTGCGAACGAGGAAACGTTGTTTCAGCGGCGTGGCAAGTTGGCCGGGTGCAGCGATGGCAATAGGAGTGAATTTAAGTGGCGGTAAGGGCTGAGGATTGAGCGATACAGGACCGATGGGATCCGGCGGGCCGGGCTTCGGAATGCGGCGCAGCAGGTTCGGGTCTATTTCCAGCAGGTACTTGCGCAGGTCGGGAATGCGCAGTGCTTCCTGGAGTTTGATCGGCGTGTCGATCACCCAGTATGGAAAGCAGGGATTGAAAATGCACGGTCCGCTGTAATCGCTCACGTGTCCGTAAATGAGGTGGTCGTTGGCCGTCACCGGTGTGCGGCAGGTAAGGATGAGGTCGTCGAAATCCTGGTCGTTGCCGGCGTCGTTGGATTCGATATCGAATTGCCGGAACCCGCCGGAAGTGGTAGGGAATTTCAGTTTCATCTGCGACGACTGAAAGCCTGTGCCGGGGTTATTTCGGACACTGATGGTCCAGGAAGCGCCGGTGACGAATATTTCGCCGGCCTGGGTGCCCGGGTAGGTTCCGTTGCCGCTGGAGGCGCCGGAGACAATGAATTCCTGTGGGAATGATGCGTTTTTGGCTTTGACGCGGATAAACCAAGCGCCCTGCATTTTGATAGCCATGTTCCTTTGATTTTAAAGAGTGAGGAAATCGGTTTTCGTTCAAAAAACCGGCTCGCCCCCGCTTGGCAGGAACTCAGGTGGGAATTCGGTTTTGGAGTGGCCTTGGGAGGTACGCCGGTTTTCTGAACTGGAGGTTAATGAAGTGGCGGGGAAGGGCGTGAACAGGTGGGGGGAATTTTAACAGAGAGCAGGTGTTTGTTCGGCTACGCCCCTTGCAGGAACAATGGCACTGCGGGCGACACAGAAGGCGCAGATTTCCGCAGATTTTTGATGGCCTTTCGGCCACTTTTTTAATTTTTTATGGATTTAGTCCGCCCTCGGCGTACCGTAAAACATGCAGGGGAAATATTTATCCGAAAACCCAAATACGACATAGAGCGTACATCGTATATTAATTAACTCAAGTTGTGACTTATTGGTAGCACAGCCTTCAGGCTGTCGGGAAGAGGGCCCTTCAGGGCGCTCTGAATGTTTTCATAAATGGCCTTTTCCCGACGGCCTGAAGGCCGTGCTACCATTAAGTTCATCACCGTGCCGTCTCCATCAGCCGGTAAAAAATCCGAACCACAATGAAATACACCTTCCTGCTCCCGCTCCTCCTCTCCGCCCTCTCCGCCGCCGCCCAATCGGCCCCGCGCGATACCAGCACCGCCAAACCCCTGCGCACCGGCCTTCAAATTTCTGGCGAAACCATCATTTGCCCGGGCTCACTCACCGCCCTCAAAGTGGAAGGCAAATACAGCACCTACCAATGGAGCACCGGCCATCAGACGCCCAATCTGACGATTTACAAGCCGGGAACGTATTCGGTAACCGTCACCACG
>JAKQJD010000625.1 GCA_029561355.1 Bacteroidota bacterium
CTGGACGGTCCGGCAAATCGGTATCTGGGAAAACGGCGGCACCCTGTGGTCGCACGTGATCAAATTCGAAGGCAACACCAATTCTTTGCCTTTCTGGAACCGCGGCCAGTATTACCGCGAACAGGGCAATTTCGACGCAGCTATCAAGGACTATAACCAGGGCGTCGCTATCGAACCTACCAGCGGCGAACTGCTCAACAGCCGCGGCAAAACCTTTTTCGATATGGCCATGTCGGGCAAATACAAGGCCCAGGCCCCCGAACTCATGACCAACGCCCTGAAAGACTACACCAACGCCCTGAATGGCGCGCGCATGAAAGACAAAACCAAGGCCGAAGTGCTCATCAACCGCGGTGCGGCACAAGGCGCCAATAACCAGTTCCAGCAGGCTATTACCGACCTGACGGAAGGGCTCAAGATCGATCCGAACAACAAAAACGGCTATTTCAACCGCTCTATCGCCTATTACACGACGCAGCAATACGACAAGGCGCTGGAAGATTACGACGCATATCTGAAACTCGACCCCTTCAATGCCAACGTATGGTACGAAAGCGGCATGATCCAGCGCAGCATGCAGCGCAACGATCAGGCCATTCAGTCGCTCGGCAAGGCCATCCAACTCAATCCGCGCATCGGCGTAGCCTATCTGGAACGCGCCCGTGCATACGCCCAGTCGGGCAAACTGGCGGAGGCAAAAACGGACTACCAGCGCGCCCAGCAAATGGGGGTAAAACTGGAAGCAATGGACCAGCAACTATTACAGAAGTGAGAGATGTGAGAGCGTGAGAGAAGTGAGAGGGTGAGAGTGCGTAGATTACACCGCTTCGCTTTTGGCGAAGATCTGTATTCTGGAAATGGCTTCGGAGAAGCCCAACATTTGTAGACGCGCAATATTTGCAGATCAACATTTGTGAAATTTCAGATCAAAAAATGCCGAAAGCATTGGGGCATTTACACATTGCACCCATGTCTGAATGTAATCCAGTCATAAAATAAATATATGGGCGTCTACAAATGTTGGGTTTCTCCGAAGTCGGTGGTGACGCCTGGTTGTTTCTACAAATGTTGGGCTTCTCCGAAGCCATTTCCAGAATACAGATCTTCGCCAAAAGCGAAGTGGTGTAATCTACGCACTCTCACTCTCTCACTCTCTCACTCTCTCACCCTCTCACCCTCTCACCCTCTCACTTTTCTCACTCTCTTGAAATGTTCCGTTTTCTCCTTTTTCTCTCCCCCCTCCTTGCCCTCACCTTCTGCCACCGCGACGTAGCGCTCACGGCGCAAAAAAATGTCGAGCACCGCTACAAATCAGAATGTGCAAAATGCCACGGCGCTACGGTGCAGGATTTTGTGCAGCGCGACTGGAAACATGGCAGTTCCCGGCTGGAAATCATTCGCAGCATCGGTGGCAACTTCCCCGGCGGTGAAAACCACCGGTTTGCCCTGAAAATGAACGAAGCCGATTTGCAGCAGTTCGGCCAGTTTGTCGTCGACGCCATTGTGGAGCGCAAGCAGAAAACAATCACAGAAGGCGCACCCACCAACGGCATCTACACATCAAATGGCATGAAGGTGCAACTCGACACCATCGCCCGC
>JAKQJD010000630.1 GCA_029561355.1 Bacteroidota bacterium
CTTATTTCAGGCGTAATATGTTTCCCTGGTGGTAACACGAGCGGCAGCGTGGTTCGTACTGCTCCTTTTCACCGAGCAAAACAACCGAATCGCCCTCCGCCAACCGGTAAGAATGGGTAGCCAGGTTGCCGCAGTGCACACAAATAGCGTGCACCTTGGTGACGTATTCGGCAATGGCCAGCAGCGCCGGCATGGGGCCGAACGGAATGCCGCGATAATCCATATCGAGGCCGGCAGCGATGACGCGTACGCCGCGAAGCGCCAGTTGCTGGCATACGTCGGGCAGGTCTTCATCAAAAAACTGCGCTTCGTCGATACCCACTACGGCCGTATCCGCACTGATTTTAAGCAGTTTGGACGAGTGGTCGATAGGCGTTGCCAATACGGATGTGGTATCGTGCGACACAATAGCGATTTCGTCGTAACGGGTATCGATACGCGGTTTGAAAACCTCCACGCGCATTTCGGCAATCTTGGCGCGTTTCAGGCGACGGATCAGTTCTTCCGTTTTTCCGGAGAACATACAACCGCAAACAACTTCTATCCAGCCGCTGCGCTGGCCTTTAAAATGTGGCTCGAGAAACATGACGAACGTATATTTGAGCGCTGCCCGCATTTAAATTTTCATTTTAAAACCCTGACTATCAAGGATTTAAAATAAAAAATAAAATAAGAACAGGGATTTATGGCAGTAATTCTTGAAATTCGCCGGTGAAAATAGATAGAACTACCCTCCTATAACAAATGGATTTACATAAAACGAAATTTTACCTGGACAAACTGAACCGGGAGTACGCCCGGATGAGTAAAGATCCTGACACCATTGTTCGCATCGACGTGGACATTATGGCCTCTTACGTGCGTGAACTGTACGATGCCATTCTGACGGATTCGGCCGCTCCCGTATTCAAAACGGAAACGACGCCGAGCCGCAAACCCGCCGTTTCCAAGCCGGCTGTCGTAGAAGAGCCGCCTGCGCCTGCACAGGCACAACCGGTAGCACCACCGCCGCCGCCGGTTTACGAACCTGCACCGCCGCCGCCACCTCCGCCGCCGCCGGTTTACGAACAGGCCGCCCCTCCCCCACCGCCACCGGTGGTAGAAGAAAAACCTGCTCCCGCCGCACCGCCGGTTGTAGTGGAGCCCAAACCGCAACCCGTCGTTGCCTCGCAAAGCACCGACCCGTTTCCGTCGGGCGTAGAAACGCTTTTCGAAGAACGTCAGGCAAAAGAGTTGTCGGATAAACTTTCCGAATTACCGATTCCCGACTTAAAAAAAGCCATTGCGCTGAACGACCGCCTCTTGCTGACCCGCGAACTTTTTGCGGGCGACGGCCAGGCATTCGAAACAACGATCGCGGTGCTCAACGGATTTACGAATTTTTCCGAAGCCAAAAATTACCTGGTCGACAATTGCGTCATTCGTTACGGCTGGCTGGATAAAAAGCGGGTGGAAGAAGCGAAGCAGTTTATCCGGTTAATCCGGCGGAGATATAAGTGAGGTTGATGGGTTGATGGGTTTATAGGTTTATGAGTTTATTGTTTGAGGGGTTGAGGAGTTTATTGTTGAGGGTGGAGATTCATGGCTTCCCGATCAACCTGATGGATTAAACGCTACCCCCATAAACCTATAAACCCATAAACCTATAAACCCATAAACCTATAAACCCATAAACCTCTCAACCCCTCAACAACCAACAACAATTTACATTTCAAATAAACAATACAGACAATGAGTGCAATCCGTGAAGTAATTGCTCGTGAAATTCTCGATAGCCGGGGAAATCCCACCATCGAGGCAGAGGTATGGACAGAAACAGGTTTTATGGGCCGCGCGGCCGTACCAAGCGGCGCCAGCACCGGTGTGCATGAAGCGGTTGAATTGCGCGACGGAGACGCCGACCGTTACCTCGGACGCGGAGTACTCCATGCGGTGAAAAACGTGGAGCAGCAACTCCGCGAACAACTGATCGGACAGGAAGTGACCGACCAGATCAAAATCGACCGCCTGATGATCGCCCGCGACGGCACCCGGAATAAAAGCAAGGTTGGCGCTAATGCTATCCTTGCCGTAAGCCTGGCCGTAGCACGCGCCGCTGCCGAAGAACTCGGTCAGCCGCTGTACCGCTACCTCGGCGGCGTGAATGCGCACGTGCTGCCGGTACCAATGATGAACATCCTCAATGGCGGCGCACACGCCGATAATGGTATTGATTTTCAGGAGTTTATGATCATGCCTGTTGGCGCCAGTTCCTTCCGCGAAGGCCTGCGTATGGGTGTTGAAGTTTTCCACCACCTGAAAAGTGTACTGAAAAGCAAAGGTTACGCAACCAACGTAGGTGACGAAGGCGGCTTTGCTCCGGGCATTAAAAACAACGAAGAAGCCATCCAGATGGTGATGACGGCTATCGAAAAAGCAGGCTATCGCCCGCTGGAAGATATGGTGATCGCAATGGATGCGGCCGCTTCGGAGTTTTACGACGCTGAAAAAGGCGAATACGTGTTCAAAAAATCCACCGGCGACCGCTATTCCTCCAAAGACATGGTGGCATTCTGGAAAGACTGGTGCAACCGCTACCCGATCTACTCCATCGAAGACGGCTTTGCCGAAGACGACTGGGCCGGCTGGAAACTTCAGACCGAAACACTCGGCCACCGCATCCAACTGGTCGGCGACGATTTGTTCGTGACGAACGTGGAGCGCCTGCAACGCGGTATCGACGAAAAAATCGCCAACTCCATCCTGATCAAGGTGAACCAGATCGGCTCGCTGACAGAAACCATCGAAGCCGTACAACTGGCTACCCGCCACGCCTACACTTCGGTCATCAGCCACCGCTCCGGTGAAACGGAAGATACGACCATCGCCGACCTGGCCGTGGCACTGAATACCGGCCAGATCAAAACCGGTTCCGCTTCCCGCTCCGACCGGATCGCCAAATACAATCAGTTGCTGCGCATCGAGGAAGAACTGGGTGATGCGGCTACGTATTTGGGTAAATCGATTTTTGG
>JAKQJD010000631.1 GCA_029561355.1 Bacteroidota bacterium
AAAAACCTCCGTTCCAAAAATCTGATATCCGCAGCGTTCATAAAAACGTACGGCGGGCGGGTTGGCCTGCCACACACTGAGCCACAGCCATTCGGCGCCGGCGAGTCGGGCTTGTTCGTAAGCGAAATCGAGCATTTGTTCACCGATTCTGCGGCGCTGGAAGGCAGGATCGACGTAAATCCGTTCTACCTGCACCGTGCGTTCGCTGTGCAGGTAGGGTGTATGGTGGTCGAAATTGAGTTTGATATACGCGACCAGTTGTTCGTCCAGGTGAGCGAACCAGAAAGCGGACTGCGGATGCAGGATTTCCGCTTCTACCTGAGTGAGGTGGAAGTTTTTATCGCAATAATCCCGGAAATCGTCGGGGTCGTTCTGGTCTTCGTATGCCAGCCGGAAGGTGCGTTCCGCAAAATCGCGGAGCAGGGCGGCATCGGACATTTGCACCCGGGTAATAAGCATACAGGAATCAGAGACGGTTTTTTTCGATCAGTTCCAGCAGTTCGTCGCGGTAGTTTTTACCGATGGGCAGGAGTTTGGGCCGGTCTTTTTCCAGCACCTCGATCATATTGCCTTCGATGGCCATAATTTTATCCATGGCAATGATGTAGGAGCGGTGGATGCGTTTGAAGCGGCCTTTCGGCAGGCGGTCTTCGAGGCTTTTCATCGTTTGCAGGGTGATCACGCGGCCTGCAATGAGGCGGATGATGACGTAATCTTTCAGGCCTTCGATGTAAATGATATCTTCAAAATTGACCTTGACGAGTTTTTTATCCGCTTTTACGAAAAAGAAATCCAGCCCGTCGTTCTGAGGAGCGGTAGCGGGCATATTGGCGGAAACGGCGTCGCGCTGGGCGAGTTCGGCCTGTTCCAGGGCTTTGTTGACGGCTTTCATAAAGCGGTCGAGCGAGATCGGTTTCAGCAGGTAATCCAGCACGTTTAGATCGAAACCCTGAATGGCATAGTTAGGATATGCCGTCGTAAAAACCACCATAGGCGGGTGGATCAGGGTTTTGACAAAATCGATGCCGGTTAGTTGGGGCATCTGAATATCCAGAAACATCAAGTCGATCTGATGGGCTTTCAGGGCTTCGTTGGCTTCCAGTGCATTGGAGCATCTTTTTACAAGATTCAGATCCGGCATCTGACCGACGTAAGTCTCGAGCACATCGAGGGCTAAGGGTTCGTCATCGACGATAAGCACGTTCAGCATATTAGAAGTTGGTTTCAGTTTTTGGACTCAGGTGTTTAAAAGGCTGGACTAAGGTAGATGCAACGTTGTGAACAAGTCAACTTTTTTTTAAGAATTAAAATTTTTAATCCTTTCATCATATCATTTTCAATTGGAGCGTGACGGCATACCGGTGCGGTTCGTCCTCTATGGTCAGTGTATGGTTGTCCGGGTACAACATATTCAGGCGCTGCCGCACGTTTACCAGCCCGATGCCGCCGCTGCGCGGGTGATCCTGGCGGGGAAGTCGTTCGGCTTTGCTGTTTTCAATAAAAAACTCCAGTTCTTCGCCGGCCACCGTGAGGCGCAGGCGTACGAATCCGCCGCCCTGCAACTGGTTGTTCAGGCCGTGTTTGAAACTGTTTTCCAGAAACGGGATGAACAACAGCGGCGCTACCATTTGCTCGCTAATCTGGCCTTCCACCACAAAGCGGATGTCGGCTTCCTTGGGCTGGCGCAGGCGTTCGAGGTCGAGATAGTTGTAAATGTACTGGATTTCCTTGGTCAGGTGTACGCGGCGTTCGTTGCACTCATAGAGCATGTAACGCATGATTTCCGACAATTTCAGGACGATTTCCGGCGCTTTGTCGCTCTTTTTCAGCGTGAGTGCATACAAGTTGTTCAGGGTGTTGAACAGGAAATGCGGATTGATCTGGCTTTTCAAAAAACGCAATTCCGACTGCATCGTCTGGGTCAGCAGCACCTGTTTTTCATTCTGGTAGCGCCACCAGTCCATGATGACCCGGAGTACAGTGGATACGATCGTGACGATCACGTTGCCAAGAAAAATCCAGACCTGCGTTTCTACCAGCCTGGAGCGGTACAGCGGCTGATCGTGAAATTTCAGGTAAAAAACCAGCACTTCAATCGGCGTCACCAGCGCGCAAACGGCCAGTACGAGCCCGAAATAAACGAATGCGTACCGCGCCAGGTAGTTGGGAATCAGGTACAGCAGGTTCAGGTAAACGAGAAATGCGTAGAAAAACAATTGTATCAATTCGTTCCCCAGCGCAAACCTCATATCTATGCCCTTTTCGTAATCGGCCCAGAGAATCAGGCTGAACAGCACGAGCCAGAACAGCCCGTGATACACCGGCCTCCTGAACAAAATCCCATAAATACGGTCGAGCAATCCCCGCGTTTTCATAATACTGTAAAGTCTTGACTGTCAGCAACAATCCCGCGCAAGATAAGCGGATGTATTGCGATGCAGCAAAAGAATTGAAATCCTTTTGGTGCACAGGACTTTTTCGATCAACGCGGTTACTGGGAAGATAAAGCGAGCCCGGCTGCAACCTTTTACTTGTTCCTGAAGAGGAGTTTAACCTGCATGGGTGGGTTTTTGTTAGGCTACGCCCCTCTTAGGAATAATTGCGCGGATTACGCGGATAAAGCGGATTTACGCGGATTTTATGGCCTTGCGGCCATTCGTTTTTTATCAACCACAAGGGCACAAAGGACACAACGCGTAGATTACACTACAGCCAGTTTAAAGAAGCATAGAGCCAAATTCAACTCGTTCTATAGTGTAATCTACGCTTTGTGTCCTTTGTGCCCTCGTGGTTAAATAAATAAAAAAAGATTGGCCGCAAGGCCATAAAATCCGCGTTTATCCGCAAAAATCCGCGTCATCCGCGTTGCAATTATTCCTACAAGCGGCGTAACCGCACCAAACAAAAAGCGTTGAAACCATCCCAAATTCATGGGATAATCTCAACGCTAAAGTTTTTCAGTTATCTTAATCTTACTCCCCAAACCCGAATGCGACGCCCACATTGACGTTCACGAGCCGGTTTTTGGCATCGGATCCGCTGTTGGATCCCAGCACATCGAGCATGCCATGGGTGTAGGCTGCATCGAAATTGAGCCAGGTGCGTTCGGCCAGGCGGTAATTAAATCCCAATCCTGCCTGCAAGCCTACGTCGAAACCTTCAAATACGTCTTTGGAATCGATGGTCGTCGTGGTTTCACCCGAGCGAATTTCGGATTTACCCCCAATCAGGAATGCGAAAGAAGGGCCGAGGAAGATTTTAGGACGGAAATTATCGCCCAGATCGCCGAAGAAATATTGGAATTTCAGCGGCACCCGGAGGTAATTAAGTTTGGTCGTCAGGGTAGTATTGCCGATATCCTGTTTTACACCTTCTTCGGAGTAGCGGGCCTCGATGCCGAGACCGGCGCTTTGCAGAATACTGTAATTATAGGTAAAACCTGCATTGAAGGAAGGGCGGCCGGATTCATTGTCGAGATCGGACAGCCAGGCATAGTTAAAACCTACGCTCGGACCAAAAGACTGAACCTGTGCCTGAGCAAAATAGCCGCTGCAAACGGCGGCAAGAG
This sequence comes from Bacteroidota bacterium, assembly GCA_029561355.1. Taxonomy (GTDB): domain Bacteria; phylum Bacteroidota; class Bacteroidia; order Chitinophagales; family Saprospiraceae; genus M3007. The sequence goes on from JAKQJD010000631.1 coordinate 3,569, forward strand.
CAAAAATGAACTTTTTCATACGGATAGAAATTTAGTGCTTCGTTTGAAGGAAGCACTAAACTTCTATGCCGTTATTTTCTCCGGGGAATTTGAGGAAAAAGTACCCCGCCCACATTTTTGCTTATTCCTTGACGACTTTCCGTACCAGATTCCCCTGATTGGTGTCCAGACTGATCAGGTAAGTGCCGGTCTGTAAATTGCCGGTCGCGAGTGTTTCGCTTTGAGAGGAAGCGGAAACCTTCTGCGCCATCACCAGTTTTCCGAAATGATCGAAAACACGTACGTTATTGACTTTCAAGTCTTTACCCCAGGAAATCTGTACAAATTCGCGGGCCGGATTCGGTTGTACGGCCAACGATGCAGCAACGGGTGAAGACACTGCGGTAACTACCTCTTCCGTAACGATAAACGTGTGTTCGAAATGACTGACGGCATTGCTGACCTGTACCGTGTACGTTCCGGCGGCAGAAACATCGATGCTCCTTGTTGTATCGCCCGTGCTCCACAGGTATTTGAAACTGCCGAATTCCAGTCCTGAAAACTGAATACTCCAGTTTTTAAGCGTGCCTGTAAATCCCGCATTGTCATCCGTAAGGCCCAGTTTCCACACACCAGTGACGGGCGTATTGGTAATATCTTTCCAATCTCCTTCCGCTTTAAAAGTGCCGGTAAAAGGTGCGGCATCCGGGGGGGCGAACGGCCCGGGGGCATTCACTGGATTGGTGGCTTCGGGTGTGAAACAAGTGCCCGTATAGTTGTCGCCGTTTCCGCCGTTGTTGGTCGTCAACTCGACGAAACGGTTATCCGGCGAGATCAGGAATACATTCAGATCGTCGACCCAGGCATGTTCGGCATCGAAGCAAACCGATTGAATGGCTCTGACGTCGTTGAGATGTGCGAAAGGCAGGGAAACCTCGATTTCGGAGGTCACGAGCGCACCCACAGGCTCGACAGGCAGGTCTTCGTCGTTGGAAAACGTGTAGGATTTGCCTGAAAAAGCGGTCGGTTGTACTTCCAGGTGTGCATTTCCATTTACAAGTGCATACATGACCGGATCGCCCTGCAGCATGCTCGAATCCGCATCGCTGAGGTACAGGGTGAATTGTTTGGCCAGGCACCCCGGACCTGTTATGTCGATGACCACATTTTCTATACCTTCAGAGAGCGTATCGGGATTTGGTTGAAACAGCAAATACAGCACGCCGTCAGAAGAGTTGATGGTATACTGCGCTGGAATTTGCTGATAATCAGCACCATTTTCCGCTTCTCCGCCGATCGTAACGGTCAGGGGAAGTGTGGCTGCGGGGATATTGGCAAATGTGATGGCAATGGTATCCGCCGTTGCATTTTCAGGAATTACGTTTTCCGCAGCGCCGAATGAAGCGCTCACGTCGATTGCTCCGCCGAAACTGTTGCCTTCCAGGAATACGCCGGTATCGAATACGCCG
>JAKQJD010000653.1 GCA_029561355.1 Bacteroidota bacterium
TTTAACCACAAGGTGCACGAAGGTTTTTTCACAAAGGGCACCAAGTGTAGCGTACACCTGATTTTCCCATTCGGGAAAACAACTGTTCACAAAGAGCATCAGGCGTACGTTACGCTTAGTGAACTTTGTGAAAAAACCTTCGTGCACCTTGTGGTTAAAAAAACATCGTATATGAATCCTGCCTTTCATTATTCTGTACTGATTATCTGTACTGTTTTCGTACAGTCCTTACATGCCCAATCAAAAGCAGGCGTTACAGGAAAACCCGATACGTCCTACAGCACGTTCAGCGCCTATACCAACACCCGGCAGACACACCCGGACATCAAAATTGTGCCCGAATTCAAATCGGCCTCCGTTGCGGAGAAAAGGAACATAACCTATTGTAAATCAGGCAAACGCGCTTTGAAACTGGATGCGTTTTATCCGAAAAATAAAAGCACTGTTCCAGCCACAGCCATCGTTATCATCCACGGCGGCGGCTGGCGCTCCGGCAACCGCACCCAGCACTACCCGCTGGCGCAAAAACTGGCCGAACTGGGTTACGTGTGTTTCACGCCGGAATACCGCCTCTCCACCGAGGCGTTGTTCCCGGCCGGCGTGTACGACCTCAAAGCCGCGATCCGCTGGGTAAAAAAACACGCTGCCAATTACAACATCGATACGACGCACATCGTCGCAATGGGCTTTTCGGCAGGCGGCGAGCTGGCGGCTTTTATGGGCACCACGGGCAATATGCCGTTGTTCGAGGGCGCCGGTTGTTTTCCGGAAATGACCTCGCACGTAAACGCGGTGGTGGACATCGACGGTACCCTGTCGTTTGTGCATCCCGACGGCCGGGAAGGCGACGACAGCAAACGGACTTCGGCGGCGACATACTGGTTTGGTTACCCCAAAAAAGACAACCCGAAACTCTGGGAAGCAGCATCTCCGCTCAGTTACGTGAGCAAACAGACCCCGCCGACCCTGTTTCTCAACAGTTCGGTGCCCTGGATGCACGCCGGCCGTGAAGATTACAGGAAAGTGCTAACCGAACACGGCATTTATTCGGAAGTGCATACGTTTGAAGAAGCGCCGCACTCGTTCTGTCTGTTCGATCCGTGGTTTCAGCCCACGGTGAAATACATCGATGATTTTTTGAAAAAAGTGTTCGGCAAATGATGCAACTGGTAAAAATAATCCTGCCCGCGCTGGCGCTGCTGGTTTCTACCAACTCGCAGGCACAAACCTCCAATCCGCAGCAATACAAGTACGTATTTACCGTAGCCAAAGACGGCAGCGGCGATTACAAGTACATCCAGGATGCGATCGATGCCATGCGGGTTTTTCCGCTGGAACCCATTACCCTGTATATCAAAAACGGCGTTTACACCGAGAAAATCGATTTGCCGGCCAACAATACCGATGTCACTTTTATCGGCGAAAGTGTGGAGCGAACCATCATCACGTTCAGCGACTATTCCGGCCGGGGGAAACTTACCACCTTCACCTCCGCCACGGCCAAAATTTCCGGAAACCGCTTCGTTGCCGAAAACATCACCTTCGTCAATGCTGCCGGGCCGGTTGGTCAGGCCGTAGCGCTGTACGTGGATGCCGACAAAGCCGTTTTCAAAAACTGCCGTTTCCTCGGCAACCAGGATACCATTTACGCGGCCGGTGAAAATTCCCGGCAGTATTTCCTCGATTGTTACATAGAAGGTACGACGGATTTCATTTTCGGGCCATCCACGGCGGTTTTTCAAAACTGCACGATCAAATGCAAAGCCGATTCCTACATCACGGCGGCCAATACGCCCAAAGGAAAGGTATTCGGGTTCGTTTTCCTGGATTGTGTGATTACAGCCGATTCGACGGTCACGAACGTATACCTCGGGCGGCCGTGGCGCGCATTTTCCAAAACGGTATTCCTGCGCTGCCAACTTCCCGCTACCATCGCGGCGGCGGGCTGGGACAACTGGTCGAATCCGGAAAATGAAAAAACGGCGTTTTATGCGGAGTATCGCAACACGGGCGCCGGCGCTGCTGTCAAAAACCGTGTTTCCTGGTCCAGGCAACTGACTGCACAGGAAGCAGCCTCCTACACGCCTGAGAATATTTTCTCCAACAGCAACGCCACCATTTCCACCGACACAAGCTGGTTTAAAAAAATCCGTACCGGGCCGTTTTCCTGGCCCCTTGGGCCGAAGTAACCAAGTGGTGGCATGGATTGATAAACTGGAAGCGGTTTGTATGGCGGATGCCATACAAACCGCTTCCAGTTTATCAATCCATGCCACCACTAAGCAAGGCTGTCCATTTATCCCGGATAAGATTACCGCCCTTGTACTAATTTCCTTGGTCGTTTATGTAAAAACGCAGAAATTCGCCCTCCTTTTTTGCCTTAACCGCTTACTCATAAAATCTTTCCGCCGGAATGACGTTCCGGGTCAAGTTAAAATTTCGACCTTCCATGAAAGAGTTAAAACCATATCTCGAAGCCAACAAACAGCGCTTTTTGGACGAATTGCTGGATTTACTTCGTATTCCGTCTGTCAGCGCCGACCCTAAATTTGCAGGCGACGTACGCCGGATGGCCGAAGCGACTGCCGAACACCTGCGCGCCGTAGGCGCCGATAACGTGGAAATTCATGAAACCGCCGGGCATCCGATCGTGTACGGAGAAAAAATGATCGACCCAAAAGCGCCGACCGTACTCGTATACGGCCACTACGACGTACAGCCCGCCGATCCGCTGAACCTGTGGGACAGCCCGCCGTTCGAGCCGGTCATTAAAAAAACGAAACTGCACCCGCAGGGCGCCATTTTTGCCCGCGGCTCGTGCGACGACAAGGGCCAGATGTTCATGCACGTTAAGGCATTCGAAATGATGCTGCGCAATGAAAAACTGACCTGCAACGTCAAATTCATGATAGAAGGCGAGGAAGAGGTCGGCTCCAAAAATCTGGAAAAATTCTGCCGCGAAAACAAGAAAAAACTGGCCTGCGACGTGGTGCTCATTTCCGATACCAGCATCATCAGTAACGATACGCCGAGTCTGACCGTTGGCCTCCGCGGATTGTGCTACATGGAAGTGGAAGTCACCGGCCCGAACCGCGACCTGCACTCCGGCGTATACGGTGGCGCGGTGGCCAACCCGATCAACGTGCTGTGCCAGATGATTGCCTCCATGCACGATGCGAAGCGCCACATTACCATCGACGGATTTTACGACGATGTGGAAAAAGTGCCCGCCAAAGAGCGCAAAATGATGAACGAAGCGCCTTTCGATGAAAAAGAGTACATGAAAGACCTACAGATCAACGAACTGATGGGAGAAAAAGGTTACACCACCATCGAACGTACGGGCATCCGGCCCACACTCGACGTGAATGGTATCTGGGGAGGTTACATCGGGGAAGGCGCCAAAACCGTGCTGCCTTCCAAGGCATTTGCCAAAATATCCATGCGCCTCGTGGCTGGACAGGACCCGAAAAAGATCGAAAAACTGTTCCAGAAGCATTTCGAAAAAATAGCGCCCAAAGGGGTGAAAGTAAAGGTAACGCCCCACCACGGCGGTTACCCGGTGGTTGTGCCTACCAATTCGGTAGAATACAAAGCGGCGGAAAAAGCCATGGAAAAAGCGTTCGGCAAAAAACCGCTCCCGCAACGTGGCGGCGGCAGTATTCCGATCGTGGCCATGTTCGACCAGGTGCTCGACGTGAAATCCGTGCTCATGGGCTTCGGCCTCGATTCCGACGATATACATTCTCCCAACGAGCATTACGGCCTGTTTAATTACTACAAAGGCATCGAAACTATTCCTTTCTTCTACCAGTATTACTCTGAAATGAAGAAAAAGAAATAAACCCGGAAACACATTTCACATTATCAACAACAACAATTAAACATGAAAAAAACGTTTTTGCTGCTGGCATTTGCAGCGGTTTCGGCCACCATGTTCGCCCAAACCAAAACCGTGGAACTGAAAAACGCGGTAGACAGCGCGAATTACGCCAATGGCGTTGTGATGGCGATGAACGTAAAACGCCAGATGGGCGCCGATTTTAAAATGGATGCGTTCATGGCTGCTTTTAATGCCGCCCTGAAAGGTGAAACGACCCAGATCAGTTCGGATAACGCGAACAAAATTTTCGGCGACTATAACCGCGGCGCACAACAACGCGCTATCGAAAAGAACAAAAAAGAAGGCCAGGCCTTCTTGGACGAAAACAAAAAACGCGCAGGCGTTATGACCACCGCTACCGGGCTTCAATACGAAATCATGAAGAAAGGTACCGGAACTGTTTCGCCGAAAGCGACCGACAAGGTAGAAGTACACTACCACGGAACCCTCCTCGACGGCACCATATTCGACAGCAGTGTTGACCGCGGCACACCCGCTGCTTTTGGCCTCAACCAGGTCATCCCGGGCTGGACCGAAGGCGTGCAACTGATGCACGAAGGTGATAAATTCAAGTTTTTCCTGCCCTCCAACCTGGCTTACGGCGATCGTGGCGCAGGTGCGAAAATCAAACCGGGCGCTACGCTGGTTTTTGAAGTGGAACTGTTACGTATCAATCCTAATTAGGTTATTAGTTATTGGTTATCAGTTATTAGTTATTAGTTATCAGGGTGGTTGGGGGCCATCTGTTAGTAAACAGGGCATTCCTTTACGGGCAGCCAAGTATACAAACAAATTGTCCCCAACCACCCTGATAACTGATAACCAATAACCAATAACAAACAACAACATGAAAAACGAGACCATCTTCACCTGGATTGCCGGCGCAGTGCTGCTCGCTTTCGCAATCCTGTTCTTTTGTTACGATCTGGGCAAATTTCCCATCCTGCAATGGGATGAAGCCCGGTACGTGAACAACAGCGTGGAGATCATGCGAAACGGCCACTGGCTCGACTTTCGCATGGATGGTCAGATAGACACCTGGAATTTCAAACCGCCGCTCGTGCTGTGGCTACAGGTATTCAGCATGAAATTGTGGGGCGCTACCGAATGGGGTGTGCGTTTCCCGACGGCACTGGCGGGCATCGGTATTGTTCTGTTGCTGTTCTGGTTCGGCGTGCGGGTGTTGCGTTCGCCGCTGGCCGGGCTGGTTTCGGGTTTGTTTTTCCTGGCTTCGGGCGGTTTTATCGGGCCGCACATGGGCCGCACGGCCGATCTGGATGCCGTACAGACCTTCTTTATTACCCTTTACAGCCTGGTTTTTATCCGTTATTTGCTGGAAGGCGGCAATGCGCGCCGGTACTTTGCGCTGCTGGGCACACTGGTGGTGCTATCCTTTTTATGCAAGGGTATGCCGGGTCTGCTGATCCTGCCTTACTTGTTCATTATCAGTCTGTTGCATGGCAATTACAAGAAGGTGTTTCCGGTAAGGGAGGTGTATGTTTTTGCCGCCATGGCTGTGCTCATGTGTGCAGGTTATTACGTGTTGCGCGACTGGAGCGACCCGGGCTATTGGCAACTGGTCAAAAAATCGGAGTTCAACCGGTTCTCCGGAAAAGGTGTAGAGTGGCACGTGCAGCCGCCGCTTTTTTACGTGGAGAACTTTATCGCCTCCAAACGGTATTACCCGCTCCTGTACCTGCTGCCGTTTACGTTGGCGGGTTTTGCTTTTATCCGGCAGCAACCCTTGCGGCGCATGTTCCTGTACTGCTGGATCATCGTTGCGGGTTACCTGACGTTCATCTCTATTCCTCCGGTCAAACTGGAATGGTACGATGCGCCGTTGTACCCGTTTTTTGCCCTTATTTTTGGCATCGCCGTGTCGGAAGGCGCGTCCCGTATTGCGGAAAGGCTTAAGATGCAGGCCATCGTTCCTATCGCCCTGGCACTCACCCTGGCCATTTGCGGTTCCTCATACCGCCGTATCTGGGAAAAAATACACTATGCGCCGGAAAAAATGTCGGACTTCGAATGGGAAGGCGTGTTCGTGCGCCAATTGCAGGAAGCGCACCCCGACTGGCTGGATTACGTTATTCTGAAACAGGTGAAACACCCGGAGCACCTCGACCAGGCGAAATTTTACCAGAAAACCTTCGAATATCGTTTTTCGGCGCCTGTAACCGTGGAAAGCGACCTGCAGAAAATCCATGCCGGCCAAAAAATCCTGGTATCCCAACCTGCATTATCAGATTCCATCCGGACCCGTTTTCCGGCATCCACCGTGGATTTTGAAACGGCTTACGGGAAATTATGGAGTATCCGGTAGGCCCTCAATCAATGCTTCGATTCGTAAAATAAGTCCATTATATCGTTGGTCAGCAGTGCCCTGCATGCGCCTGCCTGGCAGACTACCTTTGGAAAAGATCATCATTACTTTTCCAAAAAATGAAAACAACTTTACTTTTCCTTGCATTTTTGCTGTATTTCAAGGCAATTCTTTACAGTCAGGTAACACTTTACACCGAAAGTTTCGAAACCGACGGTGAAGGCAGCCGGTACTTTTCCAATACGTACAATGATTGCGCGACGATCAGCAACCCGGATTATTTTCTCAGAACGAATACCAACCCGGTACTTCCACCCTCCAACTGCGTTGCAGGATTCGGGAATGCGCTCACGCTGAACGGTTTACAAGGCACCTGGTTCTGGGCCGGTGAGGATATTCGCTCCAACGCTATGCCGGCGCCCGGCGCCCGACCGCCCGGCAATATCACCACGCAGGTTATTAACGTCAGCGGCTACAATACCCTTACCGTATCCATGTATCTCGCTACCGCCAGTAACAATGGTGCGCGCTGGGAAATGGACGATTCGATTAACATTCATGCCAGTTTGAACGGCGGTACTTTTTTCCCGGTGGGCAGGTTCGTGGGCGGGGCCGTGGCAGGCGGCGATTTGCGGCAGGACCTCAATCTGGACGGTCTGCCCGACGGAGCAGTCGTTTCCACTTCTGTTTTTACCAAATACACCTTCAGCATTCCCGGAACGGGCACTACACTGCGTGTGGAATTCGATTTCGACCAGTTCGGCGGTACGGAAGAATCGGCTATCGACCTGATCGAGGTGAAAGGAAACGTGGTTGTACCGGTTGAGTTGTTGCGTTTTGAAGCGTACAAAGCAGGCGACGCCGTAAACCTGAACTGGGAAACCGCAACTGAAAAGGAAAA
>JAKQJD010000005.1 GCA_029561355.1 Bacteroidota bacterium
GTCCGGATATTTGATTTCCTCGAACTGATTAAACCGGTGGATTTGCCTGGGATGAAAGGGTGTGGCAGGTAATAAAACCGCCTATCAAACGACAAGCGGATTCAATAGATGTTGCATCGTGAAAATTTAACATCATTTCTCATATGGTGCATCCATACGGGAATGTGCTGCATGATGCAGTTGATACTTAGCATGTTGAGTTTTTCATGTTGAGGCGAACAGAAAATCTCAACATGCTCGTAAACCGGGATTTTTTTTGAAACGCAAGAATAGCGCAGAACGCGGCTGAGCGTATTTAGTTTTTTGTATGTATGCTTTTATTGGGCAAAAGGTTGATAATCAAAACCTTCTAAACACCAAACACAAAAAACCAAACACGCTCTTACAGGTAGCGTGGGTTCCATTCCATGCTACCTGCCATTGCTTACCGGATCAGCGTCACGTCTCCGTGCCGGTTTTCCTCCTCGCCATTCGGCAGGCGCACCAGCAAAACATAGACGTATACTTCCGAAGGAGCAACCTCTCCTTCAAAAGTGCCATCCCATCCGTCGGAAGAATTGCCTTCATAGATCAATTCGCCCCAGCGCGACCAAACGGACAGGTTGACGACTGTTCCGGCGTACAGAATCGGCCGGAAACGGTCGTTCACCTGGTCGCCGTTGGGAGTGAATGCATTCGGCATTTCAAAAAAGTTGTTCCGAACCGTCACGGTTACCGAATCGGTGAGGCTACAATCGCCGATAGAAGCATCGACGAGATAGGTATTGGTTGTTGTAGGCTGGAAAACGAGCGGGTTACCGCTCAAGGCCGTGCCGCCCGACAGGGGCGTCCAGGTTACCTGTACGGCCGGATTGTTCGTGCCGACTGCGAGTGTAGCGCTGGTGCCTGTTATGATAAGGGTGTCTTCCGGAAAAGTTGCCGTAAAATTCACCGGCGGCGGAACGCTGAACGTTGCAATTTCCTGGCACCCGTTCGCATCCGACACGGTTACGCTGTAATCGCCGGCAGTGAGCCCTGTTGCGACGGAGTCCTGTTGTCCGTTGCTCCATTGATACGTAAGTGGCGGCTCGGCGCCTTCCACCTGCAGGCCTGCGCTGGCTGTAGTGCTTTGGCAGGGCGAAATGACATTTACGGATATCATGAATACGCAGCAGTCTTCCACAGTAATCAGACGCAAATCATTTACGTCGCAACCCAGCGAAGATTTTACGTTGAGGGTGATTATTTTTTGTCCAAGTGTTTGATATACAATGTCATGCGGGCCTTGTGTGGCGGAGGAACCTGGTAAAGAGCCTTCTCCGAAGGTCCAGCCCCAGTCTGTCAGAATGCCCTGGTTCACGGTAGAGGCATCTGTAAAACGGATGGTATCTCCCAGGCAAATCACGTCGTCGGGCTGATTGGTTTCGATGGCGGCAACGGGACCTACAAATTCCACGCTGCCGCCCCATTCTACCTGAAATCCGTTTCCGCTGGAAGTGAAATTATTGACGACAAGTGCATAGGTGCTCCCGGCTTGCAAGTCCATATAACGAAGAAAATTATTGTCGTCCGGAACCAGGCACCCGGGACCGTGTTCTACCGCCGTTGATGCGGCGTTGAGTCCTGTAGCACCCATGCAGGGGCTGTTCGGAGTTACATCACCTGCTGCCATACAGCGTTCGATAATCTTGTCTGTGCAGTCGCCCATCCCGTTGGGGAGGCGGTACACGACAAAATCCAGGTCATCTCCGGCGTTATTGGGGGTAAGCCTGAATTCGAGCGTACCGTCGTTGGCAGCGGTAAATGCGTACCAGGTAGTACTCTGTTCGGCATTGATTCCACCAAAACAGGGCGCGCCGTCGAGCTCGCTCGGGTCCATGCCAGGGCCTGCTACGGCCTGCACGTTGAACGGTTTTTTGTCGCAAAGCGGAATAGCGGTAGGGCAGTCGCCGGAAATGCCACCGTCAAAAAAGAAATTGCGAACGCAGAACTGGAAGGTGCCGGGAATTTCACCGTCGACCCGGAAAAAGTACTTGTCACCGGGCGTTAATCCGTCCACCCGTAGTTCCGTAACCCCGATAAACGCGGGGTCCGACTCGCAGCCCAGCAGGTTAAGCGCGTCGCAGGCGCCTTCGTAGAGGGCTACTTCCGGCGCCAGCAAACTTCCGCCTGCCGAAGCGCTGCTGCCGTTGATAACGACGACGACATTGGGCGCCTGGGCAATAAACCAGAACCAGACGTCATGCTGCGTATTGGTAAAGCAGCCGGGTGCGGGTACGTTGCTGGCTGTTGCAAAAAGGTTGTGAGCGGCATTGGTCGGGGAGCAGAAGTTTTCAGGATTTACAACCTGCTGAGCCGAAGCGCATTCGTTGTTGGCTTGCGAAAACAGATCCGGCAAGATCAAAAATACACAGCAAAAAATAGCAATGAAGTACTTGGTAAGTAATGAAATACGCATAGAAAAGTAGTTGTTAGGTTAACGGAGCGGGTTTGTTTTTGCATGCGTATTTAGAAATGAGGAATAACAACAATTGCTAAATACCAAACACGAAAAACCAGACACACTCTTTTATTGTCTTGGGCTGATTTTCAATTCTTTATAAGTGGTAACCGGGTCGGTTTCGCGGGAAAACCGAAACTGCTCCGCCTCACCGATCACGATTTCTGCCGTCGTATAAATCAGGTTTCCTTCCAGCAGGTGCCCGCCGAAGGTATTGCCGAGGCTGTCGGAAAGTGCGATATGCAAGTGCGGGCCGTCGGGAGAAAGTGTACCGGTGAGGGACACGATCTCAAATTTTTCCACCCGCGTGAGCGCATCGGGCTGATTGGCAGGCCGGATGACAGCCTGTTGAAGGCTTCCCACACACGTAATGATAAAACCTGCCTGTAAATGCTCTTTACGGGTAAAAGCCTCCAGTTCCCTTCTAAGATCCTGTCCGGGCGTAAGTCTCAACGCATGAATTTTCATTTGGGAATAGCCATTTTTAATAGAAGTGCAAGCGTTCGACAACAATACGATAAATGCAAGAAACAACCAAGTGCGCATGGGGATGGAAAATTTGTGAGGCGACAAAATTCTTTACTTTTACGCCGTTTCCAAATTCATAGCCAAAAACATCACCATGAGAATT
>JAKQJD010000015.1 GCA_029561355.1 Bacteroidota bacterium
CCTGGCCATTTTTTATGCCAGCCTGTTTATCACATTCCTGTTTATCGCGGTGGAAACGGCGCCGATCCTGGTGAAACTGATCTCCCAGCGCAGTCCGTACGATTACGTACTACATCAGGAAGAACACGTTTTTGAAATGGCCAACCTCGAAAAAACTACCCTGCTGCGCAACAGCGTGCAGAACAAGGTGAAAATAGATACGGAAGTGGGTGCATACCGGGCCGAGGCGCAGGTGGAAATGGAAAAGGCGGCGATTGACCGGCAGAAGGAGGAGGCGCTGAAGAAAGTTATTAGTTATTAGTTATCCGTTATTAGTGTGTTTCAGGCTGGAATGGTGGGAGGATGGGCCATTGAGTTCCTTTTTGTCGTAGATGCAGGCTGTATCTTAGTGGTGGCATGGGATTTCCATAAAAGAGGGGTATGTGTTTTGCAGTTGCAAAACACATACCCCTCTTTTATGGAAATCCCATGCCACCACTTGGTACCCGTTAAACCAGGCCGGAGGGTCAGTGCGAAGGGAACTCAATGCCCATCACCTCACCATTCCAGCCTGAAACACACTAATAACTAATAACTAATAACCAATAACGGATAACCAACAACTACATCCCCAGCGCCTTCAAAAACTCCGCATTATCCGGCTTCACCTTAGAAGCGAAGAAGTTGACGAGTTCGCCTTTTTCGTTGATCAGGTATTTGCAGAAGTTCCAGGTAGGTTCCTGGGTGTTCCAGCCGTTTTGGGCCGGGTCGGTCAGCCATTTGTACAGGGGCGCCTGGGAGTCGCCTTTGACGGCTACTTTTTCGAACATGGGGAACGTCACGCCATAGTTCTTCTGGCAGAAAGAAGTGATTTCAGTTGCGGTGCCCGGCTCTTGTCCGCCGAAATCGTTGCAGGGAAAGCCGAGCACGACTACGTGGTCTTTATTGGCTTCGTAAAACTTTTCCCAGTCGGCATATTGCGGTGTAAAACCACATTCCGAAGCGACATTGAGGATAACGATGAATTTTCCGCGGTATTGATCCAGCGAAACGGGTTTGCCATCGAGACCGTTCACGGTAAATTGATACACCGTGGTGCGGGTAGAATCGGTAAGGGTAGTTTCCATAGGTCGGGAAATTGTTTTGTTGAAACAGGCGGCCGAGGTCGTAAAAGCCAGCGCCGCCATCGATACAAGTACGCCCGTCAGGCGCAGGGTATTGTTTTTCATAAGAGGAAAAGTTTCAACCATAACCTGCTTTTCAGGAATATGTTGAAGACGCCCTTGTTTTTTTCCGGGCACCCGCTTGGTTGAGCATTCTTTTTCAGAGATTTGCCATCAAAAAACGATGGCAAAACGCTCGTCGGACGAATTGTTTCAGTTGATCAGGTCTTTGGGAAAAGCGGAGAAGCGCAATTTCAAGTTGTTCGTACAGCGCAATCTGGGAACGGCAGATCTGAAAATAACGACTTTGTTCGACGCCATCGACAAAATGGAGGAGTACGACGAAGAAGTGCTTCTGCGTAAGGTAAAATCCCTCAAAAAAATACAGATTCCCAACCTGAAAGCCAGTTTGTACCGGCAGATCCTGGCGAGCCTGCGCACGCTCCGCGACGACAACAACATTGAAAATCAGTTGCACGAGCAGATGGAATATGCGCGCATTCTGTACAACAAAGGCCTGTTCCAGCAAAGCCTGAAAATGTTGCAACGCATCAAGGACGCTGCCAAAACCTACCACCAGACTACTTTCTGGCACCAGGCGCTGGTGTTCGAAAAAAAGATCGAACAACTGCATATCACCCGCAGCATCCAGAACCGCGCGGAACTGCTGTCGACCGAGGTGAATACGCTCAACGAGCGCCTCTCGCTGGTGGGCAACCTTTCCAACCTCTCGCTGCAACTGTACAGCTGGTACATCAACGTCGGCCATGCCCGC